>JAJRWU010000263.1 GCA_024276655.1 Planctomycetota bacterium | reverse complement strand
GTTAATGGTCATTTATCATTGGCCGTCTGTTTGCTCGCATCTTTGTTTCTCTTTCTCCAATGACAAATGACTAATGAAAAACAACTATTGATAAATTTCTTCTTTCCATGCAAATCAGACAATTATTTCTCGAACGGTCCTCAGAAGCCCGGCTTTTTCAAAAAGCCGGGCTTCTCGCGCCGCCAATTCGGAACTTCGTTGGTCCAGGCTTTCTTCCTTCGCGACCCAAGAACTGCCGCTCTTGCCGCTGAGCGGCTCAGGTGAGAATCTCTTGGAGGACTTGCCCGTGAACGTCGGTCAGACGACGATCAAGGCCGTTGTGGTACCAGGTCAGTTTTTCATGTTCGAAGCCGAGCAGATGCAAAACGGTGGCGTAAAAATCCCAGACGGTGGTCGGATTCTCCTGTGCGCGGCGGCCGAATTCGTCGGTGGCGCCGTAACTGATGCCGCCTTGCACGCCGGCGCCCATCATCCAGCAGGTGAAGCCGTCGGGGTTGTGGTCCCGCCCCGCGGTGCCGGCTTGGTGGGTCGGCATGCGGCCGAATTCGGTGGTCCAGAGAACGAGGGTGTCTTCCAAGAGGCCGGTCTGTTTAAGGTCGGCTAGGAGTGCGGCGGTGGGGCCGTCGAAAATCGGGCAGTGGCGTTCGTAATCGGCCTTGAGGGTTTTGTGGGCGTCCCAATTGAGCAGGCCATCGACCCCCGAAGCGCGCGAAGCACAATACAGGCTGACATACCGCACGCCTCGCTCCAGCAGTCGCCTCGCCAGCAGACAATTCTTGGCGTAGGCGGCTTTCAACGGGTTGGGGTCGGAGGTTCCGTACTGTTTGTGCGTGGGGGCCGACTCACGCGAAAGTTCCGACACCTCCGGCGCCGAGAGTTGCATGCGCGCGGCAAGTTCATACGCCGCCACGCGGGCTTGTAGATCGGTTTCACCGGGGTTTGCCGTGGCGAAGCTGCCGTTCAAACGACCCAACAACGCGCGTGAGGCGTTTTCCTCTTCCGCCGAGATGCTGGCCGGCCGCGCCAAGTTGCGAATCGGCTGTTGGCTGCTCATTTCGATCGCCTGATAGCGAGCGGGAAGAAACCCGTTCGACCAGTTGGCCTTCCCGTTCGGCGGCTCGCCGCGCATATCAGGAATCGCGACATAGGTCGGCAAATTCTCGTTTTCACTTCCCAGAGCGTAGCTCATCCAAGCGCCGGTGCTGGGAAAACCTTCGCTGGGGTGCGCCGTATTCATGAAGATGCAGCCAGGACCATGCGTGTTGGTTTTGCTTTGCATGGCGTGCAGAAAGGCGATGTCATCAACATGCTTCGACATTTTCGGCAGCATCGTGCTGATTTTCTTCCCGCACTGGCCGCTGGCGGCAAACGGCCAGGGGCTTTTCATCAGGTTGCCGTTTTTTCCCTGGAACGAGAGGAAACCCTCTTCGCCGGGCAACGGCTTGCCATGCCATTTCTCCAGCGACGGCTTGTGCTCCCAGAGGTCGAGATGAGACGCCGCGCCGGGGCAAAAAATCTGCAACACGCGTTTTGCCTTGGGGGCGTGGTGCGTTAGGCCTTGGCCGGCGCGCCAGGCGGCGCCATTGGCGATTGCCGCATGCGAGATTGATTCGCCCGAGAGCAAATGCGCCAGACCCACGCTGGCCATTCCCGCAGCGATGTTTCCGAAAAAACCTCGGCGATAGAGTTCGGTGAAAGCGTCCATTATGAGTTGTCCTTCAGTTGGATTATTCGCAAGACGCGAAATGCAAACGAATAACAAAAAAAGTTTTTACCACAGAGCACACAGAGAGCACAGAGGAAAGGAGCGTCAAAAACTGAAGGCCACACCTGACGCATCACCCTCTGTGCTCTCTGTGTGCTCTGTGGTGTATTCCGGGCATGTTTTTTCATGCGAGATGTATAACGAAGTAAACGCTTCAAGCCGATTGTCATCGGAAATTTCGGTAAAAATATTTACGGCTTTGAAACACGGATGCCTACTTCAAAATCTGAGGATACGCTTTTTCGACTTTTCAGACGGCGCGTTGCCCGGCGCCGCGTTGGCCGCGGTCGCCCAGATCGCGCCGCCCGGCATCGGCGTATTGATTCAGCCGGGCCACGATTTCAGGATGCTCAGCCGCCACGTTGTGCTCGCAACCGATATCCTCCACGACGTTGAACAACAGCGTTTGCGGTTTTCGTTTCTTGGAGAAATGGGGATGATTGCCCATGAGCTGCGAAGGCGGCACGGGCAGAAACATTTTCCACGGCCCGGATCGCACGGCTTGCAACTGGTCTTGATGGTAATAGTAGAAATACTCGTACGGCGTTTTGGCGCCGGCTTCTCCGAACAGCAGCGGTGCGATGTCGTGGCCGTCGATCTGACGATCTTTCGGCGGCCCGCCTCCCGCCAGCTTGGCGAACGTGGGTAGTAGGTCCATGGTGGTGGCGAATTCCCGGCAGACGGTTCCCGCCGGTACTTTACCGGGTTGCCAAACAATCGTGGGCACGCGAAAGGCGCCTTCACTGGTCGTGTAGCCGCGTCCATGCAAGGGGCGGTTGGAGCCGCGCCGCAGGTCGTTGAGGTCGCGGTTGATGGGGGCGCCGTTGTCGGAAGTCCAGATGACGAACGTATTCTCGGCGATGCCCAAATCGACCAATTGATCGAGCATTTTTCCCATCGACCAATCAAGCTCTTCGATGGCGTCGCCCCAAGGTCCGTTGCGGCTCTTGCCCTTGAATTCGGGGCTGGAAAAAGGCGTTGAGGTGCTACCCGGCATGGCCTGCGGGAAGTACAGAAAAAAGGGTTGGTCTCGATGTTCGGCAATCCACTGCATGGCCCGTTCGGTGTAGCGTTTTGTCAGGCCGTTGCGATCACAAGGCGCTTCGATCACGGTTTCGTTTTCCATCAGCGGCAGCGGCGGCCAATGGACGCCGGTTTTTTTGATGGTGCGTTCGGTCATGTCGTCGGAATAGGGGACGCCGAAAAACCAATCGAAACCTTGCCGCGTGGGCAGGAATTTTGGTTGATCGCCGAGATGCCATTTGCCCACGATGGCCGTGGCGTAGCCCTGCTGTTTGAGCACTTCGGCAATCGTGATTTCGTCGGGGTTCAGTCCATAGGGAGAAATCGGCCGCAGCACCCAGCCATCGTGCGGGTTGGTGTGCATGCCGACCCGCTGCGAATAGCAGCCGGTAATCAAACTCGAACGCGAGGGCGTGCAAACACCGGCGGTCACGCAGAAATGCGTGAACTTTCGCCCTTCCCTAGCCATGCGGTTCAGGTTCGGCGTGCGGTGGAGCGTGGACCCAAAAGGTTCGATATCGCCGTAGCCCAGGTTGTCGCAGAAAATGACAATGAAATTCGGCTGGCTCTTCGGCGCCGGTTTCGCGGCCTTTAGCTGCGTTGTAAGAGAAACGAAGACGACCAACAGGGCCAATGTGGAATATAGAAAAGGCATGTGTATGGCTTTCGCGTTAGGAATAGTCCTGAAATAAGTTACCGGTTGTAGTTCAGAAAAGCCCGGCATTTTCAAAATGCCGGGCTTTTAATTCGGCATGTAAATTCAGGACTGTTCCTTAGTGGGGCGACGTCCTAACGAATATGAATCAATTCACTGGTGTTCAATAGAACCCGACACAGCAACGGCAGCGACTGCTCCTTAATGAAGGCCACACATTGCGACACTTCCGCAGCGGTCGCTTCGCGGCCATAACAAAGCAGGTAGGCTCGTTTTATTTGTTGGTTGGGATCTTCCGGCGTTTCAATTTGCAGCCGCTCCGCCAAGGCTTGGGCCATGTCGAGCGTGAACTGGTGGTTCAACATGGTGAGTGCTTGCAAGGGCGTGGTGGTGCCGGCGCGGCGCGGCGTGGAGAAAGCGCAATCGGGTTGATCAAAGTCAGACATCAGGTCGGTTCGGGCGGCGCGAGCGTTTTGATGGTAGACCGCGCGGCGATACGTTTCCGGACCATGCACATCAAGCGGGACATACGTCGCGACATTATCTTGCAGGTATTGATAGAGCCGAAAACCGGGGCCGCCCATTTTGTCGCTCAAGACGCCGGAAATAGCCAGCACGGTATCGCGAATTTCCTCTGCCTCCAAACGGCGTGGCGGGAACCGCCAGAGCAGGCGGGCGTCGCCATCTTGTTTGGCTGCGTCTTCACGGAATTCGCTCGACTGACGATACGTTTGCGAAAGCATGATCTGCTTGTGCAGCGGCTTGAGCCGCCAACCATTTTTCAGCAAATTCGCCGCCAGCCAGTCGAGTAATTCAGGATGCGTGGGCCGACCGCCCATGTAGCCGAAATCGCTGGGCGTGTCGACGATGCCCACGCCAAAGTGATAGTGCCACACCCGGTTGGCCAGCACGCGCGGCGTGAGCGGGTTTTTCGGGTCGACCATCCAATCGGCCAACGCTTGGCGGCGTTGGGCTTCGGGCGCGTCGGCGGGAAGTTGATAAGCCGGCATGGTTTTTTTCAGCACGACCAAGCTGGCGGGTGTTACCTCATTGCCTTGCCGCTGAGGATTGCCGCCGACAAAAACATGAAACGGCCCCTTGGCGTCGGCCGCAACGCGGCTTCCCACCCAAGCCACGGGCAACGCGGGAATGGCGTTGATCTCACCGGCCACCGCCGCGATTTGACGGTTCAATTCCGCCAAGCGCGCCTGTTCTTCGGACGTGATTTCCAACGCTTGCAATCGCTTGTTCCGATGCGCCGCGCTGACCGGTTTCCGATTGCGGCCATGCGCGACCTCCGTCCAGGTTTTGCCGTCCGGCGAGACTTCAATACGGTAATCGGCCACGAAAATAAACTTACGGTGCTCCGGCCGGTCTTCCCCGCGAGCGCTGGAAAAGAGCACCCGATTGATACGTGTTGGCGCGGCGAATTCAATCGTCAGAGAGCCGGCCGTGGCCAGAAAGCGACGGCCGGTTTTGCCATCAATGGCCAGTTGTGGACCGTACGCGCCGGGGTAATCCTTGATCACGCGACTAGCGCCGCTGGCTTTGCCGCCGTTGGCCGCCAGGGCGACATTGCGCGGCGTCGCTTCATCGGACCAGGCCTCGAATTCATCGACGCCGAAGTTTCGCGTATCCCCAAGATTCGTATCTTGCCCTTGGGAAACCAGCCGTACAAAGCGGGCCTCGACAGCCGGAAATTTGTCTTCCGTTCCTTGGCGGTTGACCTTTTCTCGCGACCAGAGTTTTTCGTATTCGGCCGATTTTTCGCCGGCTCGTTTCATCACGGCGGCATTGAGGGCGTCGCGCTGCTTGGTGAGCGCGGCGCGGCGTGCATTGAGGGGTCCCACTTTTTTCGCCCGAGCGGTTTGTGCTTGGGGCGTGGCCAACACCCGGCTGCCGTGCCGAATGCCGGAAAACGTGGCGTACAGGGCGTAATAGTCTTCCTGCACGACGGGGTCGAATTTGTGGTCATGGCATCGGGCGCAACCCACGGTTAAACCCAGAAACGCTTCGCCGGTGGCGCGAATGATTTCATCGAGCGTGTTGGCGCGTATCTGAGCCAACTGCACGGGGTCTTGGTTGCCGACGTTGTCGTACGGTCCACAAACCAAAAAGGCGGCGCCGATTTCGACCTCCGGGTTACCGGCGCCGATGACATCGCCCGCCAAGTGCTCGCGCACGAATTGATCAAACGGCTTGTCGTCGTTCAGCGAGCGAATGACGTAATCGCGAAAGGGCCACAGATCGTTAATGATCACGTTGCGTTCAAAACCGTTGCTCTCGCCAAAACGCACGACATCTAGCCAGTGCCGACCCCAACGCTCTCCGTAGTGCGGCGATTCCAACAACCGGTCAATGAGTTTCTCGTACGCGTGCGGCTGCGGGTCGTCGACAAAGGCGGTGATTTCCTCCGGCCTGGGCGGCAAGCCGAGAAGATCGTACGTGGCGCGGCGAATCAGGGTGCGGCGGTCGGCGGGAGGATTCGGCGTCAATGTTTTTTCGGCCAACTTGGCGAATACAAACCGATCAATAGGATTGACGCGCCATGCGTTCGGCGCCTGCTCGACCGCCGGCGGCCGTTTCGTGCTCAGCACCTGCAGCGCCCACCACGATTGGTCGGCCTTCGAGAGTTGACGAACCACGACATCGTCGGGCCATGCGGCGCCTTCGGCAATCCAACGCCGAATCAGGGCCACTTGCTCAGCGGAAAGCGGCGGACCTTCCTGGGGCATTTCCGGCGGTGCGTCGCCATCGGGGGAAATAATTTCCAACAAATGGCTCGCATCGGGCTCTCCCGGACTGACGTACTCGTTTTCGTTGAGGTCGACAATCGTGGCCAGCGAGATGTCGCCCTTCTCGATGCCGGGAGTGTGGCATTGAACGCAATGCTTTTGAAAAATGGGCGCGATATCCTTGGCGAACTGAATCGGCTCTTCGGCCCGCGCCGTTGGCGCCAGCAGTATTGCCGATGCGAAAGCGGCCAGGAAAGTGAGGCCCGAGAAAATCCAGTCGTGTTTATATTGGCTAGGCATGACGCCAACTCCCATGAGTGGTCGCGTAGGGCATTGAAAGTGAAACGCCAGCGTGCTGTGTCATCGAACCATTTCGTGGAACGGCGCGCGGCGTTTGTGGAACGGGAAAGAGGCAGGCAATCACACAGGCGATTGTATCTTTCAGTTTAATCGGCGGCCGGCCATGAAAATACCCCTGTCTGCATTATCCACCAGCGGAGCGACAGGGAAAACGAGAAAACCGTTCGGCCGCGCCGTTGGTTGGAAGGCGCCGTTTTGCATGGTATTATTTGAGAGAGCGTTTCGCACCACTTTATCCACATCCACTTTTGTTTTTGCTTCCAGGGAGTCGTCGGCAATGAAGATATTTTCCTCCGGCTTGGCGCTGGCCGCCATGTTTTTTCTTTCACCATTGGCGCGGGCCGAATTGAAAGTGGGCGATCAGGCGCCCGATTTCAAACTTGCTGGCAGCGATGGCAAAACCTATAGCCTATCCGACTACAATGGCAAGCAGGTTGTGGTCTTGGCTTGGTTTCCCAAAGCTTTCACCGGCGGCTGAACGGCCGAATGCAGTTCGCTGCGTGTCAGCGACAACGACAAAAGCTTCACCGTGGAATTGCTCGGCGGTCGAACCTTCGAAGTGAAACCCTCCCAAGGCTCTGGTCTCGACAAATTCGATATCGCCTTCTTTACCGCCAGTTGCGACGACGCAGCCACCAACAAGCGTTACGCCGATTCTCTGAAATTGGATTACCCGATTTTGAGTGACCCCGGCAAGGAAACGGCGCGAGCTTACGGGGTTGTCACCAAGAAACGGCCGGTTCCTTTCCGTTGGACGTTCTTCATCGGCCAAGACGGCAAGATTCTGCACATCGACAAATCGGTGCATGCCGGTTCGCACGGCGCCGATATCGTCGCTCGATTGCGCAAACTTGGCGTCGCGGAGAAGAAATAGCGCGGAAACCGACTGTTTCACGGTCGTTCAAAAAGCCGGCGAAAACTGCGCCGGTAACGCAGCAGGAGTCCGAGAAGCATAAGGCCGCCGCCGCAGAGCGTCCACCACTGGGGCGGCGTGTAGTTGGGGGAATGTCGCCAGGCGAGAAACACCCACACCGGCACCAGCACCGGCTCCACCAGAATGATGGCGGAGGCTTCGTGCCCGCTGGTCGTGCGTAGACCTCTGGCGAAAAAGTAATAGGGCAGGCCCATCTGAAAGACGCCGAAGAATACCAGCAAGGTGAGTTGCCCCGCCGTGGGCCATATTGCGTATTCGATCAGCAGCGGCGTGAGTATGATTGTGGTCACGATATGGTTCAGCGCCACCAGCCAGGCGGAGTCGTATTCACGCAACTGCCGTAACGACAACACGATTCCAGCCAGCGTTGCTCCGGAGAGCAGTCCAAACATGGCGCCCCGGGGAGAGGCGCCGTTTATTTCGAAGGCCAAAATCAAACCCACGCCGGCGACGCCGAACGCCAGCGACATCCAATCGCCGGCGTGGGCGTGTTCCTTGAAAATGAACACGCCCACGATGAAAACCCAAATTGGCGAGGTGCTTTGCAGCCAGATGGCGTTCGCGGCGGTGGAATAGGCCATCGCCGAAAGATACGTGTAATTCATGGCGGCGAAGGCCAGCACCATCGGCGCCATTTTCCACGACCACTCCACCCGCCGCACCATCGGCAAGAGCACCAAGCTGGCGAACAACGCCCGCCAAAAAGCCAGCAGCGGTCCTCGAATTGCGACATCCCAGGTATCGAACAGGGGCGATTTCGCAAAAAATCCGCTGGAGCTCCACATGAGCGCCGCCAGGAAAATGAACAGCCGGCCATTGCCTTGCTGGTGCTGGCCTGAAGGAAGTTGTTTTTCTGTCATGCCGGTATTCTGTGATAATTACTTGCCGTTTGTACTCTCGTTGTGCAACATCTGGATATCTGTCACCCCCCCGCATGCGCCCACTGTGTTTGCGACACGGAGGCTTTGGAATACGGCGCCTTCGGCGTATGAAGCTTACACGACACAACGTTTGACCGTGTCCAACTTGGAACGACTGACGTTTCCTTTCGAAAGGAGGCGCCCGCCGTTGCGCTTGAGCGGAGTGTTTTCGGATCGGCCTTGCGTGAAGACACCCCTTTTCGCCTACAAATTTTCCTGAGGAGCCAAAAAACCTGCAATATAGCGAATTTGCGCCCAATATTGTTCGCTCGCCGCCGAAGGTGCAGATGCACTCGTAATCGGCTTTTCAATGAGTGATAATGCTCGTTGGCTGGAAAGGCGAGCGGCAACGGGGAATAGACCTACAGGTGTTTTATTGGCGGCAACTCATTCCATGGCGGCGACCAATTCAGCGGCGACCAATTCAGCGGCGGGCAATTCAACGGCGGTGACTTCATCGGCGGCGACCCATTCAGCGGCGGGGCGCGTTGGCGCCGAGCAGCTTTTCGGTCTTGACGCCAGCGGTGCCGATTATGCGTCGCGTTTTGTTGCTATTCTGCTGCGCGCCGCCAGAACGGCCTGCGCGAGTGATGTCCACTTGCAGCCGGTCGTTACTGGTTTGGAAATCCTATGGCGCCGCGACGGCGTCTTGCAGCCAGTGGGCGTCTTCCCGGCGGGGGAAGCGTCTGACATTGTAACCCGGCTCAAGGTGCTGGCCGGCTTGCTCACCTACCGGGTCGATGCGCCGCAGGAAGGCCGCATTCGAAACACGGGCGACGCCGTCGAGATGCGCGTCAGCACGTTCCCGACGCTGCATGGCGAACGCGCCGTGGTTCGACTTTTCGGCCAGCCAGATGCATTGAACCGCTTGGCCGATCTGGGCCTGCCTGACGATCTTCATATCGGTTTTGGCGAGTTGCTGCACGAAACTTCGGGGGCCATTCTGATTGCGGGCCCGGCCGGCAGCGGGAAAACGACCACCGCCTACGCCTGCCTGCGCGAGTTGGCCGCGGCTTCCGGCGGCCGCAGTCTGGTGACGTTGGAAGACCCGATCGAAATGGCGGTCGAGGGCGTCGCGCAAGCGCAAGTTCAAAGTGAGGGCGAGTTTGATCTGGCCACCGGGCTCCGCTCCCTGATGCGGCAAGATCCTGAAGTCATTCTGGTGGGCGAAATGCGCGACGCCTCCACCGCCGCGACCGTCTTGCAGGCTTCGTTGACGGGCCATTTGGTGCTCTCCACTTTTCACGCCGGCAGCGCCGCCGAAGCGGTCAGCCGCCTGCTCGACATGGGGCTGGAGCCGTACTTGCTGCGCAGCGGTATTCTGGCGATTCTCAGCCAGCGGCTGTTGCGCCGTTTGTGCGATTGCGCGCGGCCGAACGAGGGCCAGGAAGCGTCGCTCGGCTTGCCGGTGCGGCAGTCGCTGGCGGCGGTCGGCTGCGACGCTTGCTTGGGTTCGGGGTATCGTGGCCGCCTATTGCTGGCCGAGTTGCTGCCGACGCGCGCCTCGGCGCCTGGCAAGTCGCTCGGCAAGGCGGTGCTGGCTCGTGAAGACACCGCGCATTTGCATCAATGCGCCTTGGAAGCCGGCATGAGGCCGCTGGCCCGACGCGCGCTCGACGCCATCGAGAGCGGCCAGACCAGTCCTGCCGAGGTGCGCCGCGTCTTTGGTTTTTCTCCAGAGTTGTTTACGATCGAAAGCACGTAGCGTTGAATATCACGGGTTCCAAACAGATTACCCTTTCGCTCGATCAACTCGTGGCGTTGAACGACGAACTCGTGGCGTTGGCGCGCGCCGGCGTGCCGCTGCACGAAGGCTTGCTGCAACTCGGCGCCGACATGCCGGGGCGGTTGGGCCGCTTCGCCCAACAACTCGGCGCCCGGCTCGAAGCGGGCCAAGGTTTGGCAAGTGCCATGGAGAGCGAGAGCGATTCGTTCCCGCCCCATTACCGGGCGGTGGTGGCGGCGGGGATTCGCTCCGGAAAACTCGGCGCGGCGCTGGAGGGTTTGGCGTCTTCCCTCCGACAAACGGCCGAACTGCGGCGAGAATTGGTCGATTTTTTGGTCTATCCACTCATGGTTGCCGGCGTGGCGTACGTGCTGTTTGTGTTGACCGCACTCCACTGGGAGCCCGCGCGCCTTAATCTGCTCTCGGAGTTGGGGCTGGCCGGCAGCGTAACGTTGCATTGTTTAGAGATCATTCACCATAGCGTTTGGCAATGGGCGCCCTGGGCGCCGTTGGTTGTCGGGCCGCTGTTTCTCTGGGAATGGCTGAGCGCTCGCTCGGCGGGAGGTCGTTACCCCGGTTTGATGAGCCGCTGCCTCAGAATTTGCACGGGGCGCCGGAATCCGCAACGCGCCGGCGCGTTGGCCACTTTTTTCGATGTCCTTTCACTGTTGCTGCAGCACGACGTTTCGCTGTCGGAGGCGTTGCCGCTGGCGGCCCAGGCGAGCGGTGAATTAGATTTAGAAACGGCGGCGCAGGCGGTCGTCCAACGGCTCGACGCCGGGCAGCCGATTGCCGTGCGCCATGCGGCGGCCTTTCCGCCCCTGGCGCGCTGGCTCTTTGGCGGCCGGAACGCCTCCGGCGAACTGATTAGGGCTCTGCGGCTGGAAGCGCAATCGCACCGGCGGCGTGCGGAACTCTCCATCGCCCTGGTGTACGATCTGGCGCCCTCCTTTTTCTTGGTCGGCATTGGCGGCGGTTCGTTGATCGCCTACGCCATGCTGGTGTTTTGGCCGTACGCGTTGGTCTTGTACGAACTAGGACAAATCAAATGATGCGCACGCCGTTCACACATTTTTGCCTCCGCTCAATCCGCCCATGACCGCCGACTCCTCACCCCCGCCCAACGACGACGCCCCCCGCCCGGCGGCCGATGCGCCCATCGACGCGTTGCCCATTGACGCGACGCCCATCGACGCGTTGCTCGTCGAAACACAAGACGCCATGCAGGACGCATTCTTCACCCATCGCCTCACCGCCACGCAAGCGGAGGCGTTGGTTTTGAAGGTGGCGGAGTTGAGTCAGGCCGGCCTTCCGCTGGCGGCCGGTCTTTATGCCGCGGCCGAGGAAATGGGCGGAGGAAAGCTCCAGCGCGCCTTTGTTGCACTGGCCGCCGCGATCGAAAAAGGCGTCTCCCTGGAAGGCATTCTCACAGCCCAGGAAAATAAATTTCCCCAACACGTGCGCGGCTTGGTGCTGGCGGCGGTGCATTCGGGGGAACTGGCCGAAGTGCTGCTGCAACTCATCGACCACCAACGCCGCATCCGCGACCAATGGCGGGCGGTGGCGGTGGCGGCGGCTTATCCCGTGGTATTGATTTTGGTGGCCGTAACGGTCTTTGCGCTGGTGAATTCCATCGCCGTGACGCCGCTGATCGAACTCTATGATGAGTTTCAATTCAAGATGCCGCCGCCAAACACCTTCATGCTCTGGCTGGGCCATTTGCAATGGCGTTTTGTGGGCTTGGCGGGCTTTTGCGTGTTGGCGGCGTTGGTCGCGGCGCGTTTGCTTCTCGGCGCTGCGCGCTGGCGGCGGGCGGTCTGCCAGATACCGTTGGTCGGGCCGCTGTGGCATTGGATGGGCGTTTCGGAGTGGGCGCGTTTGATGTCGATTCTATTGCGTCATCAGTTGCCATTGCCGCGGGCTTTGCAAATTGCCTCCCATGCTGTTCGCGACCCCCACATGGCGCGCGTCAGTTCAGTATTGGCGCAGCGCGTCGAACAAGGGCAAACGCTCCAGCAGAGCATGCTCGCCGGCGGCGACGTGCCAGCCGCCGCCCGGCCGTTTCTGGCCTGGGGTGAAAAACAAACACAATTGGACCAAGCCTTCGAGACGGTCTCGGAGGCGTTTGAAATGCGCACTCGGTTGCGCGCCGGCCTGTTACGCCGCATCATGCCGCCGATCGTTTTTCTCATGGTGGGGTTGGCGGCGTTGTTTTTGTTGACAGGTCTGCTGGTTCCGATCATGAAACTCATTGAAAACCTTGCGTAAACGCCATGACTGAATCGTTTGGATACGCCAATTTGTGCGGCTTTTTGCTGCTCGGCCCAGCCCTGCTGTGGTCGACCCGCATTCTGTATGGACGCCGCGTGTTGGCGTCCGACGACGCCATGCGCCGCTGTTTGGTTCTGGCCGCCTGGGTGTTGATTGCGCTGGGCGGCTTGGGCGTTATCAGCCTGTTTGCCCGTTCATTTTCAATGCTCGCCTGGGGCGGCGTGTTAGTTGTGGGGGGGCTCGCAGTGAGGCGTTACCGGGCTTCGGAGCGCCGGGCGCTGTTGTGGTTTTTGTCGGCCGCGGCCGAAAAAGGGTTGCCTCTGCATGAGGCGGTTCGAGCATTTGCCGAAGACCGTTCCGACGAAATCGGCCTCCGCGCCGCCCGTTTGGCCGACCTGCTCCAACAGGGCGTTCTGCTCCCCGAAGCTCTGAAACGATCCGACAACCCCGCTCCGCTGGAAATCGATTTGGCGGCGCGGGTCGGCATCGCCACCGGCCAACTGGGCCCGGCTTTGAAATCGGTCGCGCGGCATGAGGTGGTCGTCCGCAATAACGTGCAAAGCGCGCTGTTGCAACTCGGCTACCTGTTATCCGTGTGTTTCGCGTTTTTATTGATCTCGACGTTCCTGATGTGGAAAATCGTGCCCACGTTCAAGCGCATGTTCGACGAATTCGGCATCGAATTGCCGGAGGTAACGGTCTGGCTGATGAGTGTGTCCGAAGTGTTTGTCGACTACGCGTTTCTATTCGTGCTGTTTGTTCCGTTGTTTATGGTGATCGTCGCGCTCATGTTGCTCTTCTGGGCGGGTTCGCTGAGTTGGGGGCCGCGGTTGGGAACGACCTGGCTGCGCATCGATGGCGCGGTAATTATGCGGTCGATGGCGTTGTGCGTGCGGCAACGCCGCGACCTCCCCGAAACGCTGCGGCTGTTGAGTTGGCATTTTCCCAACCTGCACACGCGCCACCGCTTGGCGCGTATTGCCGACGACGTGGAGCAAGGCGGCAGTTGGACGCTCGGTCTGCGCAGCGCCTCCTTGATTTCTCCAGCCGACGCCGCCGTGCTCAATGCCGCGCAGCGCGCCGGAAACTTGCCCTGGGCCCTGGAGGAAATGGCCGACAGCGCCCTGCGGCGTGCGGGAAGACGCCTGCACGTCGTCGCGTCGCTCTGCACGCCGCTGATGGTCATCTTGCTTGGATTTGCCGTGCTGTTTTATTGCACAGCCCTGTTTTTGCCCCTGGTAAAACTGATTGAGAACCTGGTTTGATATGCCGCTGTGGAGAATGCCATGCTGAAACGCCAACGAACGATGAAACGCCAACGAACAGGAACGACGGTCTTCGAGATGACCGTCGCGATTGTGTTGTTGATGGCGGCCGTGCTGTCGGCCACGCAGTTGATCGGCGCCTCGGTCAATGCTCGCCGCAAGGCGGATCGTCGTCAACTGGCGCGTTATGAAGCCGCCAACCTGATGGAGCGCGTGGCTGCATTGCCGTGGGCCGAAGTGACCAACGAAAACCTGCAAGCATGGCCCCTGGCCGAAGAACTCCAAAAGCAACTGCCGGGCGCTCGGCTGCAAGCGTTGGTCGAAGAGGTTGCCGTGGGCGAGTCGGACACATCTGAAAAAAAACCGCCGCTGGCGGCGTTACCGGCTAAAAAAATAACGCTGGCCATTTCCTGGAACGGGCCGGCGAAATCGCATGTGCGGCTCATGAGTTGGAGATACGCCCCGCCGCCCCCAGAGAAACCGCAACAGGAGGATTCCTAATGCACCGAAAAAATCATCGTTCGCGCGGCGGCTGGTCGCTGATCGAAACAGCGGTGTTAATGATGGCCACGTCGGCCATTCTGAGCGTGGTGACGGTGGTCTCGTACGGCTTGTTGCGTTTGCAGTCGACCACGCGGAAATACGACGACGCCCGTCTGGCCGTGCGCCGTTTGGAAACCATGCTGCGAACCGACGCCCACGCCGCCGCGCAAGCCACGCTCCAAGATGCTCCCGCCGCGAAACCCGCCGCCGACGAAGCCCAACCCGTACTGCTGTTCCAATCGGCGGCCGAAGCGATCAGCTACCAGCGCGTGCAACGCCGCATCGAGCGGCGCGTGCGGCGAGATAACAAGGAAATACGGCGGGAGGCGTTTCTCTTGCCGCACGGGCTTTCGCTCTCCTGGAAGCTGTCGTCGACCGGCGGAGTTGACTATATTTCGGCCGATTTCGAGCGAGACGCCGTCGCCGAGAACCAAAGCCTGCCCCGTTATGCTTGGCGTATTTCGGCCGTCGTGGGCCTGGACCAACAGCGGCTGGAACAAAACAGGACGGCGCCATGAATACATCTATTGAACGAACGAACATCACGTTAAAGAACATGGCGTCAAAAAGCACTTCGCCAAAAAAACAGCGCCGCGCGGCGGCGCTGTTCGCGGCGCTTATTTGCGTGTTGGTGGTGGGTCTGTTCAGCTCGATCGTGGTGAAACAGGCCATCTCCCGCCACCGGCAGTTGAAAGACGACGAAAAACGCCTGCAGGCGTTTTGGTTGGCGGAGTCGGCCTTCGAGTTAGCGCTGGTCCGCTTACAAACCACGCCCGATTACACCGGCGAAACTTGGAACACGCCGCCGCGCAATGCCGCGCATGCCGACCAAGGGCGGGTCGAAATTACCGTCGAACCGGCGGCGGATTCTCCCGGTAGCCTGCTGCTACAGATTCGCGCCTCGTACCCCGGCCAAGGTCCTCGACGTTTCACCGTCAGCAAGGAATTGGTTTTGCCCAAGGATTCGCGGGAGGAAGCATCATGAACAGAAGCGTCAGCCAAATACGCACCGGTTTCACGCTCGTGGAGTTGTTGGTCGTGATCGCGATTATCGGTATTTTAGTCGCGATGCTGTTGCCGGCGGTGCAAGCGATTCGCGAAGCCGCCCGCCGCACCGCGTGCGCCGCCCAGGTAACGCAGTTGATCCTTGCCGTACACAATTACGAAAACGCCATCGGCGTCTATCCTTCCGGCGTGATCGAGCCGACCGGCCCGATTCTCAACGCGCCGCAGGGTTACCACCACGGCTGGATCACGCAAATTCTGCCGTATCTGGAACAGCAAGTCACGGCGCGGCATTTAGACCGCTCGGTCGGCGTGTATCATGTGAAGAATCAACCGGTGCGAACGCTGAAAATCGGCGGACTGCAATGCCCTTCCGATCCTGTCGCTATAGGAACGATTGCATCCTCCGACTACGCCGGCGTTTACCACGACCAAGCCGCGCCGATCAATGCCGATAACCACGGCGTGTTTTTTCTCAACAGCGGCGTGCGCCGGCGAGATATTTCCGATGGCGCCGCCTACACGCTCTTCATTGGCGAGCGGCGCCGTGAAGAAAAAGGCGAGTTGGGTTGGGTCTCGGGAACACGCGCCACGCTGCGCAACACCGGCGTGAAACTCAACGTGACGGGCGTTCCCCCGCCGGCGCCGGGCGGTTGGACCGGCCAAGCTCCTCCTTTCGGCGGCGGGATGAGTGGAATGATGGGAGGGATGATGGGCGGCCCGGCCGCCTCCTCGGGCAGCGCCAACCCCGACACTACAGCCGAAGATACCAGCCCCGCAGAATTATCCGACGCGGAGAAAGCCGCCTCGCTGCGGAAAAAGCTGCTCCAGGTGGGCGGCTTTAGCAGTCATCACCACGGTGTGGTCAACTTCGCTTTTGGCGATGGCCGCGTCGTCGCGATTTCCGAAACCCTCGACCACGCCATTTACCAAACCATGGGCCACCGCGCCGATGGGCTGCCCCTGGAGCCGGTGGAATGAAACCGACACATAACCGCGATGAATCATCTCATCGCACTGAATCATCACCCTTCTCAAAGAGGCTTCCGATGCGTTGCCGCACAAAAACACGGGCCTTCACGCTGGTTGAATTATTGGTCGTGATGGCGATCATCGGCATTCTGATCGCGATGCTGTTGCCGGCGGTGCAGGCCGCTCGCGAAGCGGCGCGGCGATTGGATTGCGCGAACCATCTGTCGCAACTCATTCTGGCGGTCCACCATTACGAGGCCTCGCAAGGCTACTACCCAGCAGGCGTGCTGGAGGAAAAAGGGCCCATTCTCAGCCAGCCCAAGGGCTACCACCACAACTGGATCGTGCAAATTTTGCCGTTTGTCGAGGAGCAAAATAAATTCGCCCACTTGGATTTCAGCGTCGGCGTTTATCACGCCAACAACGCCCCAGTGCGGGCGATTCCCCTGCGTATTTTGAAGTGCCCTTCCTCCTGGCTCCCCACACCCGCCCCAGGCAGCAACTACGCCGCCTGCCATCATGATGTCGAAGCCCCGATCGACGCCAACAATCACGGCGTGTTCTTTTTGAACAGCCGCATTCGCTACGACGACGTCACCGATGGCAGCTCCCACACCATTTATTTGGGCGAACGCCTGTTGGATACTCCCGCCGCTGAATTAGGTTGGATGTCGGGAACTTCGGCTACGTTGCGAAACACCGGCGGCGGCGCCATCACGATCGCCCGCCGCGCGGGCGTGCCGGTGAAAGGCGTCCAGTTCGATCCACTGCTTGCTGTGGGTGGGTTCCAAAGCGTACATCCTGGCGGCGCTCAATTTGCCTTTGGCGATGGCAGCGTGCGTTTCCTTTCCGGCGTTACTGGTTCGAGCGTATTCCAGCAACTGGGCCACCGCGCCGACGGCAAACTCCTCAGCGACAACTATTAAACCCGAACACGCAACATGCCACATTCCGAAACCCCATTCCAACAGCAAGCCCCTCCCGTGCTGGGAACGTCTTCCCGGCGAGGCTTTCCGCTTTCGCTGCTGTTTTTGCTGATGGCCTTGTTCGCCATTCCGTTGGCCATGCTCGGCGCCTTGGCGGGCGAAGAAAGTTATTATGAAGATAACGGCCGCGCGGGAGCTACGGTTTTCTTGATGTTGATCACCGGCGTCGTGATCGGCGCACACCAATACCGTCGACTAAGCGGCATGCTGATGGGCTTCGCCATGGGCGCGGTGTTCGGCGCTCTGGGCGCGCCGTTGGCGAACGCCAAGGCGGAAACCACGCCGCGTCTGCTGGCAATGGCCTCCGCCGGCGCCGTGGTGTTGGTGGTGTTCAGCTACACCCTGCGCGCGCTCTCGAAAAAACCCCCGCGGCCCGGAGTGAGCGCCGAAGCCCATCCGCTGGACGCCGCCCCAGGCAAAAAAGACGTGGTTTAACCGCTCATCGCGACACTAGAAATAGCGATAACATCTATCCGACCATTCAAAACCCATGAACAACCAAGACGCCGTAAATAACGCCGCCATTTATAAAAAAGCCACCCCGAAAGATATTGCTTGATGCATCGTACTGCGAAATCGCGAGCTTTTTCTTACGTCGAACTGTTGGTCGTGATGGCGATCATCGGCATTTTGGTCGCGATGTTGTTGCCGGCGGTGCAAGCCGCCCGCGAAGCAGCGCGGCGAATGACCTGCGCTCGCAACCTCTCGCAACTCATTCTGGCCGTGCAAAACTATGAAATAGCACAACGTTATTACCCCACCGGCGTGCTGGAGGAAAAAGGGCCCATTCTCAGCCAGGCCAAGGGTTATCATCACAATTGGATCAGCCAACTCTTGCCCTACATCGAGGAAAAAAATAAAACCGCCCACCTGGATTTCAACGTCGGCGTTTATCATCCAAACAACGCCCCGGTGCGGTCGATGACAATTACCATTTTGAAGTGCCCTTCCGATTGGAACACCGCCTCCACGCCGGGCGCCAACTACGCCGGTTGCCATCATGACATCGAAGCGCCGATCGACGAAACCAACAACGGGGTGTTTATTTTGAATCGTCGTCTGCGCTACGTCGACATCACCGACGGCGGCTCCCAGACGATTTTTTTAGGAGAACACCTGCTCGAAGAGCCTCCGGTGGTGGAACTGGGGTGGATGTCGGGCACTTCGGCTACGTTGCGAAACACCGGCAGCGGCGTCAACGGAGCGCGGATAAAAGTGCGATCGGGCCCGAATACCTTGCTCCCGCCCAAGTCCCCGCCCAAACGCCCCGGCAATCCGCTGCTTGCCGTGGGCGGCTTCGGCAGCCGGCATCCTGGCGGCGCCATGTTCGCCTTTGGCGATGGCAGCGTGCGTTTTCTTCCGCAAACAATCACTCCCAGCATTTTTGAGCAACTCGGCCACCGCGCCGACGACAAACTCGGCGGCGGTTGGAGTTGGTAAACCAACCTCCGTTGGCCCTGCGCCGTTGGAGTGTACGCTTTAGCGTGTTTTTTATGACCAGGCTAAATCGTACACATCCAACGGGTGTAATCACACCTCGACGCAGCTACTAGCGCGGATTACGCTAAAGGGAGTTATCCCCACTTTTTGGCCTTTGCTTGGAATCCAACTCCCATGATTAAAAACGTAGCGAGGTTGCTGTTTTTCGGAACGATCTGCCTGGCGTTCGGCGCGGCAACCCTCAAAAAAGGAATGGCAGCCGAGCGGCCGCCGAACTTTGTTGTCTTCCTCACCGACGACCAAGGTTGGGGCGATTTAGGCAGCTACGGAAACCCCGTATTGAAAACGCCGAATCTCGACGCCTTCGCCCGCCAGGGCATGCGTTTCACCCAATGTTACGCCGGCAGCGCGTTCTGTTCGCCCTCGCGCTCCGCCATTCTGACCGGCCGCACGCCCTACCGAAACGGCGTCTTCACCTGGATTCCCGAACAAGACGAAGTGCATCTTCGCCGCAGCGAAATTACCATCGCCACGCTGCTCCACCAGCGAGGCTACAACACCTGCCATGTGGGCAAGTGGCACCTCAACGGCTATTTCAATTCCCCCAAACAGCCGCAACCGAACGACCACGGCTACGACCATTGGTTCGCCACGCAAAATAACGCCGCGCCGAATCATAAAAACCCCACGAACTTTGTCCGCAATGGCGAGCCGGTCGGCCCGCTGCACGGGTTCTCCTCGATTCTCGTAGCCGAGGAAGGCGTGAACTGGCTGCGCACCAAGCGCGATCCTAAACGGCCTTTCTTCATCACCATCTGGACGCACGAACCGCACCTGCCGATTGAATCCGACCCCAAATTCATGGCGCTCTACGAAGGCGACCCTGATTTGAAGCAGCATCATGGCAATATCAGCCAAATGGACCACGCTTTCGGCATCGTGATGCGGGCTCTCGACGACCTCCAACTGGCCGAAAACACGTTTGTCATTTTTACTTCCGATAACGGCCCCGAAGGCCGCCTAGACGACAACGGCATGCCGCTGGGCCGCAACAAACGCACCCGCGGCTCCACCGGTGGGCTGCGCGGCCGCAAACGCGATGTGTACGAAGGCGGTATTCGCGTGCCGGGAATCGTGCGTTGGCCGGGGCATGTGCGTTCCGGTTCCGAAAGCGACGAACCGGTGATCGGCTCCGATATTTTCGCCACCATTTGCGAGATTGCCGACATCCCCGTTCCGCAAGACCGCACCATCGACGGCACCAGTATGCTGCCCGCCCTGGCTGGAAAGCCGATCAAGCGCGATGTTCCGCTTTATTGGCGGTGCAACATCGCCAAAGGCCCTAAAACGGCCATGCGCATCGGCGATTGGAAAATTCTGGCGGATGAAGCGCTGACGATATTCGAGTTGTACAACGTGCAACAAGATCCGACCGAATCGCATGAGCAATCGGCGGCGGCGCCGGCCAAGTTGGCCGAAATGAAGGCGGCTTTCCAGAAACTCAACGCCGAAATTGAAGCGGAAGGCCCCGGTTGGTGGAAAGGCTATTTGGAAAAACGCCGCCTGGCTCGCCAAGCCAAACCAAAAGCCGCTCGAAAAAAGAAATAAGGATCGTTCGGGCAATTTGTGACGTATTTTGTAGGATGGGCGCTCCTGCGAGTGCCGTCCGTAATTCCGACGGGCAGGAGCGCCCGTCTTACGTTCCTTCGCGATAGCAGTCTAGCCGGCGGTTCCAAACTCGTGAACGGTTACAACTCCGGTTTGGGCGTTGGCTCGGACAGCGCTCCCTGTCGCACGGAGTCGGCCACGATTTGGCCGCGGTATCCCGCTTCCTTGAGCGCCGCTAAAATAGGGTCCTGGGGAATCGGGCAACAGATTTCAGCACCGACAACCGCTTCGCCCTTTTTGTAGTTCACCTCGACGGCCAACACGCCGGGCGCCGCCTCAATAGCCTTCGCGACCAGCGCCGAACAGCCCTCGCAGGTCATGCCTTCAATTTTGAAAACGGCGCGGTTCATGCTTCTTGTGACTAATTTCCCATTGCCGCCGCCGAGAAACGCCCCGACATAACTCGGAAAGAATAAGAAGGCGATCGCCATCACGGTCACCACCCAGAGCATGGCCTTGTTGAACGCCGGCATATTGAACCGCCTCTTGCTCGCCGGCGCACAACAATCTTGATCGCCGCCGGGCACCGTCGCACAGCAACCAATCCCATCGGCGGCAGCAGTGTTCCGGGGACGATACGCCAAGAAAAAGGCCGCTCCGAGAAAGCTGAACGTGACCACGATGAACAGCGGTCGATACGCTTCCAGCGTGGAGGTAATCCCGGCGCCTGAAATTCCCACGGCTAACAGCCCAGCGGCAACCAGCAACACGCCGACGCCATGATGGCCGAAATCACCGTGTGCCTATCTTGGCGATGCTCTCGCCCTTGCCCGCTGACAAACCGCTGCGTATCGAGCGCGTTTTTGTTTCGGAGCGGTGCATCCCCAATTCCTCCCGAGCAATTCTGATTCCCTTGCCCACGCTTCCCAAACAACAGGAGCCGGAAGGGTTTTCCGTCGCACACCGGCAGCCGGGGTCTTTCATTTTGGACTGGATGTCTTCCAAGGCGGCGGAGCGCCCCGTGGCGCGAAGTTCGTCCTTGATGCTGGCGATGGAATGGCCGAAGCAGTAGCAGAGCATACGCTCGCCGTTCGTTTCCTTGACGCCCACCGCAACCTTGAGCGCCGACTTCGTGAACTTCGTGCGGCCATCTTCGGAAAAATACACCACGTCGCAATCTTGTGATTCACAAAAACGCCAGCCGGTATCGCCATCGGCGGCGCAACCAGCAGGCTCTCCGCCGGCGAAGCCGCTTGCCTGCTCCTCTTTGAGCAACGCGCGCAGCGTGATCGGGCTGACGCGTTTACCCTGCTGCTCGCAAGACGGGCAGCAAACCCGGTGTGGCGAGGTGGTTTCGGTGGTCATCGGGAAAGTGGTCATCGGGAAAGTGGTCATCGGAAAAACAGCTCCTTCGCGAGTTGTTCAGTGGATTCGACAGATTGATCAGTGGTGCGACAGATTGAATTGACGTGCCGAACCACCGGTCCACCTCTATTATCGAGGCTGCACCTAGGTGTAAGGTCAAGCCGACCCGCCAACTTTTTCGAACGTTTTTTCGACGAGCTGCTTGGGAGCGTTCGAGGCATTCGCGTCGCCGTTCGCTCTGCGAAAATAGCGAAAGGCGACAACAAAAAACCGCACGGCTGTTGCGGTCGTCGTTGAACGGCAAGCCGGAAGCGCTGTGTTTTGCCACGCGCCGACGCCTTCGGCCCATCGTCAAACCGTCCTTGAAACGCGAAGGCGGCGGCAAGTGCGTGGAGCGATGGAGCAGTTCCAGTACTGTTCGGTGCGGGGTTCGCTTGAGGTGTGAGCTGGGGCGTTCGCGGGGAGAAGTGATAACGAAGTGGCTGCCGAGTTGGCCGGCAGACAGACTCCCTCCTGGTAGCTTTCCTCGCCGTGTTGTTTCTGGCGAAATCTTGGGGAAACGGGCCCGCCCGGGCGGCCCAATTTAGATTTTGTTTCGCGTTTGGAGACTTGTTTTTAAGGTCTTGGAGAAAAACTTCCGATAAATACCCAGCAGCCGTTGACACCCCGGCGTGAACGGATATAGTAACGAACCTCTTGAGCACGGCGTTCGCGTCGCGGTCAAGTTGATCTTTGACAATTTAGTAGTGACTTTCCTGTCAATTTTAATTGAAGCCAGCACAAGATTGTGCGATCTAGGCTAGTCTCCTTACCGAGGAGACAGAACTAGTTTCAAACTAATTATTAGTGGCTATTAAATCAGGAATGGCTTTTGGGCTGTAATGGCTTTCGAGCTGCTCTTGGTGAAGTGAACATTAATTGAAGGGTTTGATCCTGGCTCAGAATGAACGTTGGCGGCGTGGATTAGGCATGCAAGTCGAGCGGTAAGGCTCCTTCGGGAGTACACGAGCGGCGAAAGGGAGAGTAACGCGTGGGTATCTGCCCTCGGGCCCGGAATAGCGGTGGTAAACTGCCGGTAATGCCGGATAACGTCCCCGGACCAAAGGTGTGATTCCGCCTGAGGAGGAGCCCGCGTCCTATTAGCTTGTTGGTGGGGTAATGGCCTACCAAGGCTTTGATGGGTACCGGGTGTGAGAGCATGGCCCGGCTCACTGGGACTGAGACACTGCCCAGACACCTACGGGTGGCTGCAGTCGAGAATCTTCGGCAATGGACGCAAGTCCGACCGAGCGACGCCGCGTGCGGGATGAATGCCTTCGGGTTGTAAACCGCTGTCGGAAGGAAGGAAATGTATGGGGGCAATCCCCTGTATTTGACCGATCTTCGGAGGAAGTACGGGCTAAGTTCGTGCCAGCAGCCGCGGTAACACGAACCGTACGAACGTTATTCGGAATTACTGGGCTTAAAGAGTGCGTAGGCGGCTTGGAAGGTTGGATGTGAAATCCCTCGGCCTAACCGAGGAATTGCGTTCAAAACCACCAAGCTTGAGGAAGGCAGAGGTGAGCGGAACTGATGGTGGAGCGGTGAAATGCGTTGATATCATCAGGAACACCGGTGGCGAAGGCGGCTCACTGGGCCTTTTCTGACGCTGAGGCACGAAAGCTAGGGGAGCGAACGGGATTAGATACCCCGGTAGTCCTAGCTGTAAACGATGAGCACTAGGTCGAGGGTCCTCCCACAGATTCTCGGTCGTAGCGAAAGTGTTAAGTGCTCCGCCTGGGGAGTATGGTCGCAAGGCTGAAACTCAAAGGAATTGACGGGGGCTCACACAAGCGGTGGAGGATGTGGCTTAATTCGAGGCTACGCGAAGAACCTTATCCTGGT
>JAJRWU010000262.1 GCA_024276655.1 Planctomycetota bacterium | reverse complement strand
TAAAGAAGCTCCGTGGCGACCGCTGAGTCTGCGTGTGCCGACCGACGAAATGCCTTTGGTAAGCCGGATGCGGGAAATCCGCACGTCCGGTTTGATGAGGGGGGAGGGGCGTCATTGACGCTCCTCCTCTACTCGACCGTTGAAAGGTCCGCCCGAAAACCGCCGAGAAATGTCAGGACTTCCGCCGGTGACGCAGGAAATGCGATAGCCATCTATCCAAAAGTTCAAAACCCGTGAGCGGTTACAACAATCCTCGGTCTGCTTCGAGTTATGCCTGCTCTGCTGTTTTTCGCGGTGGGCAGTTCGATTCTTCCTTCGAGATTGAGCCATGATTAACAAAATTATCGACGCCGCACTCGATAACCGCTTTGTCGTTCTGTTGCTGGTTATTCTGCTGCTGGCCGTCGGCGTGGGGGCAATGCTGCAGTTGCCGGTCGACGCCGTGCCCGACTTAACCAACGTTCAAGTGCAAGTGCTCACGACGTCTCCCTCGCTCAGCCCCGTCGAGATGGAGCAGTTCATCACGTTCCCGGTCGAAACGTCGATGAGCGGCATTCCCAAGGTGGAGGATATTCGCAGCATCACGCGATTTGGACTTTCCGCCGTGACGGTCATCTTCGAGGAAGGAACCGATATTTATTGGGCGCGGCAACTCGTCAACGAACGGCTGATCGTAGCCCGCGCCCAGATTCCGGCAGGACTGGGCGTTCCCACCATCGGGCCGATCTCAAGCGGCATGGGTGAAATTTACCAATTCGAGGTGCGGTCGAAGCCCGGCTACGACCACAGCCTCCAAGACTTAAGAACCATTCTCGATTGGCAAGTCGCGTTTCAACTTCGCAGCGTGCCGGGGGTGATCGAAGTCAACAGTTTGGGCGGCGAACTCAAAACCTACGAAGTTCAGATCGATCCCGCTGCGTTGCTCAACTACAAAATTTCCTTGAGTCGCGTTTTTAATGCGCTGCGGCGGAACAACGCCAACGCGGGCGGCGGCTACATCGTTCACCACGAAGAGCAACAGTTGATTCGCGGCGAGGGGCTTGTCCAGTCGCTGGACGATATCGCGGACATCGTGCTCGACAGCCGTGAAGATGGAACGCCCGTTCGGGTGGGCGATGTGGCCGAAGTTCGTTTCGCACCGCTGCTGCGGCAAGGTTACGTAACGCGCGACGGACGGGGCGAAGCCGTGGTGGGCATCGTGATGATGCTGATCGGAGAAAACTCGCGAGTGGTGGTGGATCGCGTGAAGGCGAAAGTCGCGGAGATCGAAAAATCTCTGCCCGAGGGAGTGTATCTGGACACATTCTACGACCGGACCGACCTTGTCCGCCGGGCGATTGCCACGGTTACCGAAAACATCAGCGGCGGCGCGATTTTGGTCGTAATTATGCTATTCCTGCTAGTAGGCGATGTGCGCGCAGGGCTGATCGTGGCGGCGGCTATTCCACTTTCGGCGATGATTACGTTTATTTCGATGAACTATTTCGGCGTCTCGGCGAATCTGATGAGTTTGGGCGCCTTGGATTTTGGCATCATTGTCGACGGGGCGGTGGTGATGGTCGAAAACGCGATCCGCCATGTGGGCGAGGCGAAACGGCGCAATCCTGACCTAAAACAGGCCGGGTTGGACGTGTTTCGAGAAGCGGGGCATGAAGTTGGCCGGCCGATTCTGTTCGCCGGAGCGATCGTGATCATCGTTTTTCTGCCGATCCTCTCCCTGCGCGGCGTCGAAGGCAAGATGTTCGGCCCGATGGCTTTCTCGTTCATGTCGGCGCTTGTTGGCGCCTTGGTTCTCGCCCTGACCGTGATGCCGGTGTTGGCGTCGCTGTTTTTGGCTCGCAAGTTTAGCCAGAGGGATTCGTTTCTCATTCGCTGGAGCAAACGCGGTTATGAGCCGCTCTTGACATTTGCGATCCGACGACCGCTGCCCGTGGTGTTCACCGCGGCGGGGGCGTTTGCCGTGAGCATTTTAATGGCCATGAGCTTTGGCGCTGAATTCGTCCCCAAACTAGACGAAGGCGATATCGCGGTGCAGGCCATTCGCTTGCCCAGTGTGTCGCTGGAGCGGTCGGTCGAGATCACGACCGCAATCGAGAAAATATTGCTGGAAAAATTCCCGGACGAGGTCAAATCGGTTATCTCGAAAACGGGGCGGCCGGAAATCGCGACCGACCCCATGGGCGTCGAAATGAGCGACATCTTCGTCATGCTCAAGCCGCCTGACGAGTGGCGCCATGGCGACAAGAACGAATTGATCGCGGCAATGAAAGAGGTCCTGGAGGGAAATATTCCCTCCAATAATTTCAGCTTCACCCAACCGATTGAATTGCGCGTGCAGGAGCTGATCGCCGGCGTTCGCAGCGACATCGGCATCAGCCTCTACGGTGATGACCTGGAAAAATTGAAGGAGTTGGGTGACGAGATTGCCGCCGTGGTCGGGAAAGTGCCCGGCGCCGCGGACGTGCAAGCGGAACAGACGGCCGGCCTGCCGTACATCCAGATGATCGTCCGCCGCGACCAAATTGCCCGCTACGGTATTAACACCGGAGACGTGCTGGACGCCATTTCAGTGATCGGCGGCAAGGAGGTGGGGCAAATATTCGAGGGGCAACGGCGGTTCCCGTTACAAGTTCGTTTGGGGCCGAAATGGCGTAAAAGTGTCGAAACGCTCAAACGAATCAAAATATCGGACCCCAGCGGCCGACACATTCCGCTGGAGCAGTTGGTGGAAATTCGCGTCGGCCCGGGCGTAGCGCAAATCAGTCGAAATGAAATTCGCCGGCGTTTCGTGGTCCAGGTGAACGTTCGCGGTCGCGATTTGGCGGGTTTCGTGGGCGACGCGAAAAAGGCCGTCGCGGAGCAGATCGAACTGCCGCCGAACTACCGCATCGCCTGGGGCGGCCAGTTCAAAAACCTGCAAGACGCCACCGGCCGCTTGGCGATTGCCGTCCCGTTGGCGCTCTTCCTGATTGTTTCGTTGTTATACATGACGTTCAGTTCGGCGAAGCTGGCGCTGCTGATCTTCCTCAATGTTCCCATCGCCACCACCGGCGGCATTCTGGCGTTGTGGGTTCGCGGCATGCCGTTTTCCATTTCGGCGGGCATTGGCTTCATTGCCTTGTTCGGAATCGCAGTGATGAACGGCGTCGTGCTGATCGAACACGTTCGGCATTTACGGAAGCGCGGCATGGGAGTGAACGAGGCGGTGCACCAAGGCGCGATTGACCGCCTGCGCCCGGTGCTGATGACCGCCACAACCGACGCCCTGGGTTTTATTCCCATGGCCATTTCGACAAGTTCCGGCGCCGAAGTGCAACGCCCGCTGGCCACCGTCGTGATTGGCGGCGTGATTACGTCGAGCCTCTTGACGCTGGTTGTCTTGCCGGCGATCTACCATTGGTTCGAACCCGAACCCGGGGAAACCGTCGAGGTGTAAACAGGAGAGAATCCATGAAAGAAGTCAAAGCGATCTTTCAGCCCTTCATGCTTAGCGACGTGCTGCAAGGGTTGGCGAAAGTCAGTAATCTGCCTGCGGCAACCGTTTCCGAGGTTGCCGGCCACAGCGTGGTGCATCCCGACTACAAACCGAAACCGAAGATAAAGCTCGAAATCATGACGCCGGATGAAATGGTGGATGACGTCGTCGAAACCATTTGTCGATGCGCTCGAACCGGCAAGCCGGGGGATGGCCGCATCTTCGTCGTCGACGTCGAAACGACCGTCAAAATCCGCACCGGCGAAAGAGAAACGGCCGACTGACTCTTTAGGTCCACCCGAGGTTTTGCGACTGATTTCCGTTCGCGACACTCGCTGGGGCCGCGTGGCGGCATCTTTTTCATCTGGCCGCTAGTTTTCCAACAGTTTCGCTTCCGCCGGCATGACCGTTGCCGTGGCGATGCAACTCAACACGGAGCCGGCGTCGGTGCGGATCGTGATCGTCTCGACGATCTTCGCCGGGTTCTGGCCGGCAGTGAACTTGAGCGGCACCAAATGCAGCTTTTTCGATTCGTCGGTGGTGGTGAATTCAAAGCAGTCGTCTGGGCAGTTGATGTCCAGGATTCGAAACGGTTTTTTTCCACGCACAACGAGTTGCTTGGAAACAGATTCGCCGGGCTTGAGCACGCCCAAAAATAGCGAAGCCGGACTCACCGTGAAAGCCGAAACGATTTTCCCTTCCACGGTCAAGGGAATTTGCGTCATGCGCCGGTCGTTGGTCACCAACAAGAGCTGTTCACGCAGGTAGCCGGCCGGGGCGTTCGGTTTGAGTCGGACAGTCATCGCATATAAGACCTGCCCCGGCGCATGACGAGGTTTGCTCAATTCGACCTCCAGCGCGGAGTTGTTGCTGCGCACGTCGACAATTCTCCAATCACTACGGCCTGCGTAGGAAACATTGATGATCTGTTCGGAGGCCGAGCCTTCCGCCACGTCGGTGAACGCCACGGCGCCGGGAGAAAACACGACATCGCTGCGGATGTAGCCCGACACATTGATTTGCACTTCGGCAAAAAAAGGACGGTCGATCGTGACCGTGACCGTCGCACTCTTCTTGCCGAGAAACGAGCGCGTGTTGAACTTGGCGAGGATCGCGCCTTTTTCGTACGTTTTGAGCGTGGATCTGACAATCGAAGGCGAAGTGCACCCACAACTCGAACGAACGCCCGCGATGTGAACCTCTTCCAAGAACGGGTTGGTCATTTCAAAGGCGAACTCCGCCTTAGCCCCCCGGGCGACCGTGCCGAAGTCGTGGCTGGTGGTGGTGAACAGTTTTTGGGCCCAGCTTTGGGCTTGCACGTTTGGAGCACAGAGCAAGGCAAGAAGTACGGCAAGTTGGCAGCGGCGTGTCACCAGATTGTCCTCCTCGGAGAGACCATTCCTACGCTGAAATATTTTGAGACGCCGCAGCAAACCTCGAAGCGCATTTTCTTCGCACCACCGGTCAACTACGGAGTCTTTCCGAATAATCGACAAAAACTCGCCAGCTTCCACAGCATTATTCGCCCTCCCCGACAAAATAACACAACATATTTCCCAGCATCCACTGGAGTTCGGCTTTTAGGGATGCTTTTTCGGAAGTTAAGACCAAAAAACATGCGAAAGCATGAACTCCAACACATGAACGCCGTCGGACGAAGAGGCGGGAATAAAGTGGACATCTGGGGGATCAAGAACACATGGAACAATCAACCCGTTCGGCTTGGCGGTCGAGCCCCCAACCCATTCCCTGAACAGCGGTGAAATCAATGGCTTCTCTCCAGGCAAAGATGATTCTATTAACGATTTTCGCGGCCATTTTGGCTGGCTGCGGAGTGAGGTCGAATTCCCAGGTGGCCAGCGAGCCGGGGCGGGAGGCGGCAGATTCCTCGTCCGCCGAAGGCCATTCCATGGCGGTGCGGGAAATAGCTGTTCGGCCCGATGAAGGCGTCGGCCCGGGACAAGCCGGCGACCGTTACGACCGCATCGTGGAAAATGCCTTTGTGGCGGTGGCAAGCCAGCCGCTCTCGACTTTTTCGATTGATGTCGATACTGCGTCTTACGCCAAAACGCGTATGTATTTGATGAAAAACCACATGCTGCCTCCGCCCGACGCCGTGCGTATTGAGGAGCTGGTGAATTACTTTGTCTACGACTACCAAGGCCCTCGGGGAGAGGCGCCGTTTTCCACGGAAGTGGAAGTGGCGCGGTGCCCCTGGAAGCCGAACCACTTGCTGGCCAAAATTGGCGTTCAGGCGGCTCGGCTGGATATCGAAGCGCGTCCGCCGAGCAACTTGGTGTTCCTGCTCGACGTTTCAGGGTCGATGAACCATCCCGACAAGCTGCCGTTGCTCAAACGCGGCATGAAAATGTTGGTCGATCAACTCACCGAGAACGACCGCGTCGCGATCGTGGTCTACGCCGGCGCCGCCGGTCTGGTGCTCGACGCAACCAGTGGAGACCAAAAACAGACCATTCTCGATGCGTTTTCCGCTTTGAAGGCCGGCGGCTCCACCAACGGAGGCAAGGGAGTGCAGCTTGCCTACCGCGTGGCGCTGGAGCACTTCATTCCCGGCGGCGTGAACCGCGTGTTGCTCTGCACCGATGGCGATTTCAACGTGGGCGTCACGAGCCCCGGCGAACTGATTCGCTTCGCGGAGAAGCAAGCCGGCAGAGGCGTGCGGCTGAGCGTGCTGGGATTCGGCATGGGCAACCACAACGACTCGCTGCTGGAGCAACTCTCCAACAAGGCGGACGGCAACTACGCGTTTATCGACGACTACCAAGAAGCCCGCAAGGTGTTGGTCGAGCAGTTGAGCGGCACGCTGGTGACGGTCGCCAAGGATGTCAAAATTCAAGTCGAGTTCAATCCCGCCCAAGTGGCGGCGTATCGTTTGATCGGCTATGAAAACCGTTTGCTGCAGGCCGAAGATTTTAATGACGACCAAAAAGACGCCGGCGAAATCGGCGCCGGGTTGTCGGTCACGGCGCTGTACGAAATCGTGCCGGTCGGCGTCACGACCGATGTGAAAGCCGGACACGTCGACCAGCTCAAATATCAAAGCCGTTCCGCTCCCTCGGACGCCGCCCAAAGCTCCGAACTGTTTACCGTCAAGCTTCGTTACAAACCGCCGCAGTCGGACGCCAGCCAATTGATTTCCCTGCCGGTCGAAAACCACACCACTCCGTTCGCCGACGCCAGTCCAGATTTCAAATTCGCCGCCGCGGTGGCGGCCTTTGGCATGTTGCTGCGGGAATCGGCGCACTGCGGCGAAGCGACTTGGGAAAGCGTTCTGCGGCTTGCCCGGGAAGGCTCGCAACAAAAGTCGGACGCCTACCGGGCGGAATTTATCGAGATGGTAGGGCAAGCCAAAACCCTCGCCAGCGTTGCCAGCGTAAGCCGCTAGGCGAGCATTGCAATATGCCACTGGTTCATGGCAAGAAAAAGCCCGGCATTTTGGAAATGCCGGGCTTTTGATTTTAAGTCAATGGTTATTCGCCGCGCACCTATCACCCCAGACGACCCGCACAACCGCACGGGGCTTCAATAACTTTTATATTTCTTCCCGGGTTTGCTGAAGTCGGTCGGCGCGGCGGCGGGTGGCGGGCTAGTTTTCAGTAGCGGAATAGCTTCTGCGTCATTTTTTGGACGGGGGAGTCATCTTGCTCCACATCTAGGCTTTCTCACCCCCGCGTTTGGGTGGATCCGTGCATTCGTGCGGCTCCACCCTTTTTCTTTGCCTGCTCGCTGGGCTTGCTTGCAACGGCGCCCGCTTTCGGCACAAAGTTTTACACAACGATCCACGTGTATTCCTGTTGTACTCCTGTTTTTCCCCAGACGGACATAACCGCGAAACCAACAAACACCTTGTTTTCAAGACTAGACAGTCAAAAGTGGCGATGTACAACTAAGACGTTTGGAAAAATTACTTCCCGATTCAGAAGCCCGGCTTTTTGAAAAAGCCGGGCTTCTCAAACGCCGCGCCGAATGTGAGTGGCGCTCTCGACCCGAACCACCCTCTGCCCCCAATATGGGAGAAAAATCCGGCTATGGCTTGCGAAGCAATGCTTGAACAGGCAAGCTAGGAGGAATACATGCGACTATTGCGTCATCACGATGGGAATCTGTTTTTATGTCCTCTTTGCTGCGTTTCTGTTCATTGTTGACTCTAACCGCCTGCCTCCTCGCCGCGCCGTGTTCGGTTCGACCGGTGTTTGCCGACGACGAAAATGCTCCCTCTGCCGAACCGCCGCCGGAACCCGCCGCCAAGGAACCTGCCACGGGGCAAATACATCCTGCCGACTTACCTCCCACGCTCGAACTTTCTCCCGCGTTGCCGGAGACGGACGCACGTCCGGCTGACCCCTTGCGGCTGACCGACGCGCCGCCCGCCGACTTACCTCCAGGCGAGCTTTTTGACCAGCCCTCGCCAAAAAGCGACAGGCAAACGACGCCGCCCAACAAAACCTCCAAGAAAAAAAACAAGCCGGCCAAAAAGAAATCGCCCAAGAAAAAGGCGGCTGAAAACAAGCCTCCCCAAAAGAAGCCGGCGCAGCCGGATAAGAGGCGCCTAACCCTTCTCGACCGCGCCGCCGCTGGAATCGATTACAACTTACAGGGAGAATATGGCGGGTTTCTCTACACCGCCTCGCCGCGTGGCCGGGAAATTGGTTTGCAGGTGGTGGCTCAGGGGGGCGGAAAATTTGTCGCCGCTTTTTACGATGGAGGACTTCCCGGCGCCGCATGGAGCGGCGCTCCGCCCGTGCAACTCACCGGCGCCGCGGTCAAAAACGTGCTCACGCTCAAAGGCGGTCCTTGGACCATTCGCATCGACGCGGCGCGCGGCGCCATCACGAATGCATTCGGCGAAAAACTCGGCTGGCTGATGAAAGTCCGACGCATCAGCAGAACGATGGGCGCCGCTCCTCCAGACGCGGCGGTGGTATTGTTCAGCGGAGTTGAAACCGACGAAATGGTGGGTGGAAAACTCACCCCGGAAGGCTTCCTCTTGGCGGGCGTCACGACCAAACGCAATGTGGGGAGCTTCCACATGCACTTGGAGTTCCGCACGCCTTTCATGCCGTACGCTCGCGGGCAGGCGCGCGGCAACAGCGGCGTGTATATTCAGCGGCGTTACGAATTGCAGGTGCTCGATTCGTTTGGATTGAAGGCCGTCGCGAACGGTTGCGGCGGTCTTTACAAACAACGCGCGGCGGACCTCAACATGTGTCTGCCGCCGCTCAACTGGCAGACCTACGACATCTACTTTACCGCCGCCAAGTTCGACGCCGCCGCCAATAAAGTCTGCAGCGCGCGAATCACGGCCTTTCACAATGGCGTCGCGATCCACCAAGATCGTCAGATCACCGCCAAAACCGGAGGCGGAAAACAGGAAGGGCCCGAACTTCTGCCGATCTATCTGCAAGACCACGGTAACCCTATCTACTACCGAAACATTTGGCTGGAGCCGCTTTCCGATGCGGCCTGCCGCGCTTACGCCCGGCGGCGGCGATGTTGGTGAGCCCCACCCGTTGCAGCGTACGCGTGAGCGCGGTTAGGCAACGCTTCAATTCCCCACCAGCGTTTCAGAATCTGGCAGCGGCGACAAATAGGGCCGCACGCGATCCACGGTTTTAGGACCGATGCCGCGCACGCGTTGGAGGTCGTCGAGATCGCGAAAGGGGCCGTCGGCTTGGCGCGATGCAACCATGCGCCGGGCCAGTGTTTCGCCGATATCGGGCAAGAGCATCAATTCGGGCCAGTCGGCGGAGTTGATGTCCACCACGAATTCGATGGCCCCGCGCGGCGCTCGCTCAAATTCGATCACGCCGCCGCGGCGCGTTTGCATCGTCAGCCAACATCCGACCAGCACCAAAAACGAAAGCAACGTCAGCAGCGCAATGGCCGATTGCTCCGCGCGGCGCAGCAACAGCGGCGCGGGCTTTGGCGAATGCGGCTTTGTTTTGTGCTTCGACGCCATCTTCATCATGTGTTGGTGAGAGGGGCATTCGTGGGCCGCCCGGCGCCTTGTATGATACCACGCGGCAACATACGCTCGCCGCCGCACAACATATTTCCCAACAGAGAGCCCGCCGACCCCATGGCTAACGAACCCGCACGCAAGGAATTCTCGCAAATTGAATGGGACGACGCCGTTCAAGACGACTGCCGACAAATCATTCGCCTGGCGGTCCGAGAAGATCTCGACCGCCAACAAGATTGGACCACGCTAGCGCTCGTGCCGTCGGGAAAAACGGGAGCGGCGAATGTCGTATCCCGCGAACAGGGCGTCGTTGCCGGCCTTCCCGCTGCGGCGTTGGTCGTGGAGGAAATGAACCTCTCCGCCCAGTGGACCGCCCATGCCGCCGATGGTGAAATCGTTTCACCTGGGCAAGTGCTGGCCACTGTTTCAGGATCGTTGCGAGATCTGCTCACCGCCGAAAGGATTTTGCTCAATTTTCTGGGGCGGTTGTCGGGCGTGGCCACGGGAACGCGTGCTTTTGTCGACGCCATAGCTGGACGTCGGGCGCGCATTTTCGACACCCGTAAAACAACGCCCGGCTGGCGGCGTTTGGAAAAGTATGCTGTCCGCCGCGGGGGCGGCTGGAACCATCGCACCGGTTTGTACGACGCCATCCTGATCAAGGACAACCACCTAGCCTCCTTCCTGGAAGACGCCTCGCAAGATACAAGCACCTTGGCAGCCGCCGTGGAAGCAGCGCGGCGTATGGCAAAAGATGTGCGTATAACAAGAAACGCGGCCGCCGGCGGCGGGGAAATGATCGTCGAGATTGAAGTCGATACGCTCGCGCAGTTGAAGGAAGTGCTGCCCGCGTTGCCCGACATCGTGCTGCTCGATAACATGACGCCCGCCGAAATGGCCCAAGCCGTCAAGCAGCGGGATGCAGTGGCGGGGTCGGTTGCGTTGGAGGCTTCGGGCGCCATCCGTTTGGAAAACGTGGCCGACGTGGCCGACTCCGGCGTCGATAGAATCAGCATCGGCGCGCTGACACACTCCGTCCGTTGCTTCGACATCGGCCTCGATTGGGCCGGCTGAGAGGGTGCATGAAAAAGCCCGACATTTTCAAAATGCCGGGCTTTTGATGTAGTGTTTTTCGTGCGACGTTTTTACGGCTTGGCGCGAACAAAGATTGGCCGCACGTGCGAAGCGCTGATCACGGCGTCGTTAGGATGCACGCCCGGGGCGACCACGCCATCGTCGTTGAGGAAGAGGTCGTCGAGGCCGCATTCTTGGTCGCCACAACCGACGACGTAGCGAATGTGCCCGTCTTCAAACAGCACGTTCTGCCCTCGACGATCATGGTTCCGGCTTTGCTGCCCCGACGAACGCGGGGAATCGGCAACGAGCGCGAACGTGGCCCGGCCCTGATTACGAACCGGATGCAGCCGCCCATCGATCACGACGCCCAAATTGTAGCCATAATGACCGCCCATGCGGTGTTGCAGTTCGGCCAAAATGGCGCCTTTGGCAGCCAGCAGTTCGTCGAGAGTGGGAATCGTTCGAGGCAAGGGTTCCGATGCCGGGCCCATTCCAGCGACGCCCATTCCAGCGCCAGTCTTCCTGGCCATTGCCAGCGGGCGAGCCGGACAAAGAAATACGGCCTCGTCTTGGATGTAGCCGTCGCGAATGAGCACGGGCGCGTAATACCCTGCCGCGGCCAAATTGCCCGAAGCCGGCGATTGGGGGAAATTCCCTCGATTGTTTTCACTGAATTGGTGCAGCGCCGCGCCGATGGTGTGCAGGTTGTTCTGGCAACCCAGCAGCCGAGACTGATACTGGCTGTTGGCAATCGCCGGAATGAACAGCAGCGAAGCCGCCAGACAAACACCCGCCGCCACCACGACATCGAGCAACGACCAAGGGCTCCGGTTGCCCGACGTTGCGTGTACGTCGGCCTGAGATGCAGGAATTCTACGAGCACAGAGCGTTACGAAGGCGGCGGTCGATTCCGCCAAGCCTTCACGGGGCAGATAGGGTTGCTGGTCGGCCTCAAGAGGCGCCAAGCTTGCCGCCAACAACTCCATCTCTTGCTGCAATTGAGGATTTTTCTGTAACTCGCTTTCCACGGCGAGATGCTCCGGCGCGTCCAGTGCGCCCAACAGATACCCCAGCAATTGTTCACGCATTAGGTTGGTTGCCACAATGTGGCCAGTGCAACAACACTAGCCAGGGAAACACAATGTGGCCAGTGCAACAACACTGGCCTGGGTAAGTTGACTAATCGGAGAATGCGCTATGCCACGCTTGGTTGAGTTGAAAAATGGCCGTATGTAAGCGGCTCTTGACAGTGCCCACGGGCACCGACAAAATCTCGGCCGCCTCCCGGTACAAAAGACCCTGAAAATAAACCAACTCCACCACCCGCCGCATGCCTTCGGGCAGGTCGTTGAGAGCCTGCCGAACCCAACGCTGCCGTTCTTGCAGACTGACTTGGTCCAGCGGGTTGATCTCTTAACTAACCAGCAAATCGAGCAGTTTTCCGACACTATCGCTTTCTTCGTCCGCTCCGCTTCGGTCAAGACTCACATTCCGATGTTTTTTATTTCGACGCTGGGCGTCGATCGCCTGATTGGTGGCAATCGCGTACAGCCAGGGGCGAAACTTGCGATTTTCATCAAACATATGGCTTTTCAGATGCACCTGAAGGAATGCGGTTTGGAAGGCGTCTTCCGCCAATTCCGCATCACCCAGGTAACGCCTGAGGTAGTTGTACAGTTCCGTTTCGTACCGGCGCACCAACTCCGCAAAATCTTCGCGGTCTCCCGTTTCACGGTAGCTGAGCAGAAGCTGCTCGTCCGTGAGGGAATTCACGCGTTTCGAGGTCGATGCGTTTATGGGCATTTCGTTGATTGCAGTACACATTATTTGTTACGAACCAGCTAGAGGAGAGTTCGCGAAAAAATGCCAAGTCTGGCTTTGCCAAGCCCGGATTTGTTCCACAAACTCCCCCTCTGGAGGTCTATGGTACCATTGATCCGAGAAAAAAACGAGCATTTCCGGCGTGAATTGACAAAGCCCGTCAGGGCGACTTACACTCACAACGCTTACTATCCGCAAACCCTGTGCCCATTGAGTGCAAAGTGTCGAAATCGCCTTACCAATGGGCTGCCCCGGGAGACGTTAACGCCTTCTTTGGCCTGATGTTAGATAACATCGCCGATCTTCTTTTGGCCGTCGGGCTCCTGGCCGCCGTGTTTGACTTTCCTACAAAATTCGCCCTGAGTTACATGGTTCCCGGCTCGGCGGTGGGCGTTTTGGCGGGCGACCTGTTTTTTTTCGTAATGGCCTTCCAACTGGCCAAAAAGTCGGGCCGCCCCGATATTACCGCCATGCCGCTGGGCCTCGATACGCCCAGCACGTTCGGCATGGTCTTTTTTGTGCTTGGCCCCGCGTTCTTGGAAGCCAAGGGCGCTATGGGCATGAACGAACACGACGCCGCGATCTTCACCTGGCATATTGGCATCTGTGCCATTTTCATCAGCGGCCTATTTAAGCTCGGTTGCGCGGCGGTTTCCAACGCCGTGCGAAACGTCGTGCCCCGCGCCGGTTTGCTCGGTTCACTAGCCGCCGTGGCGCTGGTGCTGATCAGTTTCTTGCCTTTGTTGGAAATCTTGAAGACGCCGCTGGTTGGCTTCCTCGCGCTTTCAATCGTGCTCACGACACTCGTCGCTCGGGTGAAATTGCCGTTTCGCATTCCCGGCGCGCTCGGCGCGCTGCTGGTGGGATCGGTCGTGTTTTACACCATGCGGGCCAGCGGTTTTCTCGAACACACCGGCGGCGCGTTGATCGATCCTCACGATGCACTTTTGCCCGCCGGTTGGCTGACCGCCTTCCGCTTCGAATGGACGGCCGCTCTGGGGCATTCCCTCAAATATTTGCCGATTGTATTGCCGTTCGCCTTGGGGACGGTTGTCGGCGGCATCGATTGCACGGAGAGCGCTGCGGCCGCCGGCGACGAATACGACACCAACCGCGTGGTCGGCGTGGAAGCCATCGCGACGCTCATCGCGGCGCTGTGCGGCGGCGTGATTCAAACCACGCCCTATATCGGCCATCCGGCCTACAAAGCCATGGGCGGCCGCGCGGCCTACACGCTAGCCACGGCGTTGTTCGTGGGCGGCGCGGGCGTGTTTGGCTATTTCGGCTACCTCTATTTATTGATTCCCAAAGCTGCGGTGTTTCCGGTTTTGGTGTTTGTGGGTTTGGAAATCTCGGCGCAAAGTTTTCGCGCCACGCCCAAAAAACACTACACCGCCGTGGCCTTGGCCTGCGCGCCGGCCTTGGCGGCGCTGGTGCTGATTTTTGTCGATAAAATCTTCGGTGATCCTGCGCTGTTTAGCAAAGGCGTGTCGATTGCTTCACTGGCCGGCGACGAGTTGAAATCGGAGTTGCTGACCATTCGCGTGTTGGCCAATGGGTTTATCGTGACCAGCCTGATTTGGGCGTCCGCCTTGGCCGCCTTGATCGACCGCCGCCTCCTGCTCGCCGCCGCGTATTTCCTCGCTGCGGCGTGCGCTTCGCTATTCGGCGTCATTCACTCGCCGCTGCCGGGAAGCCCCGTGTTTTGGCCCTTTCCCGCGCCGGCCGCGTGGGCCGGCGGTTTGCCTGAAAGCGTGGCCCACATTCCCTGGAATTACGCATCCGCCTACTTGGCGACAGCCGTGTTGCTGGCGGCGTGGGCCGCCTGGCGCGCCGCAACCGATCAACAACTTTCCGACCAACTCGCCGACGACCCATCGGAGTTTTCCTCATGTTAACCGTTCACCGTGGTCCGGGAAATTGTGACAGCAATCTAACCCGTAGATCAAAATCCGTGAACGGTTAGGAGCGTTCGAGGAATAATTGTCCTGTCGTCGCCTTCCGCAGAGAAAAGGCGACACTCGTTGCTCGAACGGTCCTTATCACTCGAAGAGTTGAAACGGATGGAAAAACAGAGAAAGAAAGGGAACCACGAATAAACACGAATTTTCAAACCTGCGTCATTCGTGTTTATTCGTGTCCATTGGTGGTTCCATAAAATCGTCGCCTTCCGCGGAGAAAAGGCGACACTCGTTGTTTGAACGGTCCTTACGTTGAAATGTTCGCCCGGGAACCGCCGAAAAATGTCTGGGCGTCCGCCCAGGGCGTGTGGAAATGCGATAACATCTGCCCGACAATTCAAAACCCGTACACGGTAACTCCTCATGTTAATGCGCGTGCTCGAACCCGAAGTGATGGATTCCACCCAAGAGGCGCTCGATTACGACGCCATGGACCACGGCGACGTGAACCGCGTGTTTGTCGACGATCTACTCATCGCGGCGCACGACCTGCTGGGAGGCGTCGAAAATGGAAACACTGAAAATGACCATACCGAAATTGCCGGCGTCGAAAACGCCGCCCTCGAAATTCTAGATCTGGGAACCGGCGCGGCGCGCATCCCGCTGGAATTGTGCAGCCGCCTGGAAGGCTGCCGCGTGCTCGCGGTGGATCTGTCGACCGCCATGCTCGACGTCGCCCGCGTGAATATCGAACTGGCGGGGTTGATGGCTTGCATCCAACTCGACCATCAAGACGCCAAGCAACTCGACTACGACGACGAACGTTTTCCGCTGCTGATTTCCAACAGCATCATCCATCACATTCCCGCGCCCAGCCAGGTCGTGGCGGAAATGGCTCGCGTGACCGCACCCGGCGGCTGTTTGTTCGTGCGAGATTTAATGCGGCCCGACGACGACCAAACACTCGACCAACTCGTGCAAACGTACGCCGGGAATGAAACGCCGGCGGCGCGACAAATGTTCGCCGACTCGCTCCGCGCCGCGCTCCGCTTGGAGGAAATGCAGGAGATTGTCGCCCGCTTGGGCTTTGCCCCGGAGAACGTCACGGCTACCAGCGACCGCCATTGGACATGGTCCGCTGGCAAACAAATGTCGCCCTGAAAACAACGTGGAACGCCGCGGGAGTTCGCGATCCGTGGCGGGCTCAGAGGACCAGACGTTTCATTTCACGAACCGCTGCTTCCAGGCCAACGAACATCGCCCGCGAGACAATGCTGTGGCCAATGTTCAGTTCGTGCATGCCGTCGATGGCGGCCACCGGACCGACATTCTGGTACGACAGGCCGTGGCCCGCATGCAGCGTTAAGCCGCACTGCCGAATTTGCGCCGACGCCTTGTGCAGCGTTTCCAGGCAAGCGGCTCGCGCCGCTCCCGAAGCGTTGGCGTATTGACCGGTGTGCAACTCCACCGCCGCCACGCCCAGTTCGGCGGCGGCGTCAATCTGTTCGGCGTCGGGGTCGAGAAACAGGCTGACCGAAATACCGGCCGCATGCAGTTGGTCGACGGCGGCTTGCACTTTATCGCGTTGGACGAGCACCGCCAAACCGCCTTCGGTGGTCACTTCCTCCCGCTTTTCGGGTACGAGCGTTGCTTGCTGGGGGCGAACCTCGCAAGCGATGGCCAGAACCCCCGGCTCGCATGCCAATTCCAAATTGAGTTTTACGTTCACGGTCTCACGTAGCACGCGCACGTCTCGCTCCTGGATATGGCGGCGGTCTTCACGCAAATGGACAGTGATCGCATCGGCCCCGCCGAGCTCGGCGGCAACCGCGGCCCAAATGGGGTCGGGTTCGCGGCCTCGCCGAGCTTCCCGCACCGTGGCCACGTGGTCGATATTTACGCCTAGCTCCGGCATGATTGCAATTTCAAAAACGGTTGATTATTCGACGTAACAACTCACAACCTCGCCGGGAGGGCGTCCTCTGGAAACGCTTTTTCCATGGCAAGCAATGTTTTTTTCATCGAGACGCCGGTCGGAGCGGAGAACCCGCCCAGACCGCCATTCGAGCGGACAACGCGATGGCAAGGCACAATCAGCGGGAACCGGTTCTTGGCCATCACGGAGCCGACAGCACGGGCGGCGCCGGCAAAACCGGCTTCCGCAGCCAATTCGCCGTACGTCATGACCTTGCCTCGGGCGATGCGACGGCAATAATGGATTATACGACGTTGGAACTCCGTGGCGCCTTGCATATCGAGTGGAACATCGTCAAAGTCAACCACTTCACCCTGTGCGCACCGCTGCAACTGATCAACCAACTTATTCTGGGCGGGTGAACAGTCGGCGGACGTTTGCTCGCCGAAATCGGCATGAAGAGCGGAGGCGGCTGAAAAAGCATGCATCTGGGGAGAGATCTTTCGCAAGAGGCCCGCCAAGGCGGTTTGCGCCCTTTGCGGGTCGTCGTAGCCAAACGACAGGCGTTGCAATCGCTCCTTACGCCAGGCAATTCCCATCCACCCCAATTCCGAGGGGAACAGACGTACTACAAATGCAGCATTTCGTGTTTGAACCATTTTTTTAACTGTCGAGTTTGGCGCCGCCTGAGATGCATGCCTGGGGCCGTCTGAGGCATATACTCCAGAGAACGGCGTGATGAATCCGGGCCGTTTTGTCTGAGATGGGCGCCAGTCGTCGCTTTACAGGATCGTGAGCGGCATTTTATACTAGAGTTGGTCTCCCAGCCACCATGAGGCATGTCTTGGGGGCGTATGGCCTCCCCTTTAAAGGTTGTCCCATTTCTTCAGCGTGATTTATCTGAGTGGTTTTGCGTCTGCTCATTGCAGCAGCACGAAGCCCGATGTTTTTTCTCCGGCCGAAAAGTAGAGAGTCCCTTCAGAATGTTCCCGGAAAGGACCCGAATATATGCGTAGGTACAACTCGCTCAGCGACGACTTTTACTTCAACATGAACCTCAACACAGAGATGGAGTTGCCTCAAAACCGGGAAACACTGCTGCATTTTTTCGAAATCATCCAGAAGCACTATCCGAAAATGCGCAATTTTTATTCGCGAGAGCGAACCGAATACGTGCTCGAAGAAGACAAAGACCAAGGCAGTTACCGCTGGGCGACCGTCGAACTGAAACGCGTCTGCTCAGGGCAGGTGAACCCCTCCAGTTACGACGACGCATACGCCCAACACGCTTTGCTGCTCGACATACTGCCGTACGCGCTTTCGGTCAGTCCGCTGGATTGCGAATCTTTGAACTTGATGCTGGGTTTCGACTTCACCTACCGAGGCAACCACAATGAGTTGGTGGCTGAAGCGCTTGGCATGCCCGCTGCGTTCGATACGTTTGGCGAAAAAACGGGCGGCGCGATTATCAATTACGAACCCTCGATCCAGATCGCAATGGACGAATCCTGCAAGACGCAGTGTCGGCTAGGCATTGAAACGAGAACCAACGCCTTTAATGTGCGGTCGGGTGAGTTTCCCGAAGAGCAATTGAGCGTTTACCTCACCGTGCGTCATTACGGAACTCTTGACCCCCAAGAGTCGTTTGTCGACGTATTCAAGCGATTATCGGGCATCTGCCAGGAAGTGGTCGAAGATTATGTCATCGATCATGTTCTGGTTCCGCTGCAACACGCCATAGCAATCAAGTGAGGAACGTTGGAGAAATAACTATCGCGAGCGGTCTTAAAGCGAGCGGCAGATGAAAATTCACCGAATACAAGCACGAAACGCAAGCGAGTGAATCGGCAAACGGTCATTCCCACGTAGGCGGGAACCCCCAAAAAAAACTCACCGACTCCCGCTGCGTGCGCGTAAGTTAGTTTCTGCCGCTCGCCTAAATCGCCGCGAAAGAATTTGGTTGCCAATGGCCGCCCGGAAAATCCCGGCGGAAACGCGAGCAATGCGCGGCGATCAGCCGCTTGGCCGGGTATTGCGAGGCGCGAGCACGATCAAGCGTTTGTCGGCGCCGGTCGAGACCTTAAAAGCGGCGGTTTTGCCGGCGGCTGGAAAACGGCTGATAAAACCGAAGGCGGGTATGAGCAACGTCTTGGAGCCCCAGGTCACGGGAATCGCGCCGGCGGCGTTTCTCGTGTTGGGAACGAGTTTCACCAGAATGCAGCCGTTGGGTTCATTGTAGCCCAGCAAAACATGCTCCGTTGCGGGGATATCGTCGCCCAGGCATTCCAAGGGAATGACCAAATCTCCGGTTGCTCTACGCACAAAGGCGGGCGCGTCGCTGGCGTTCCCGCTTGAAGGAACATAAAACTCGTACTCCGATTCAACCTTTGCCTGTTCGCCGCCCGCCAGACGCCGGACCAAATCAGACGACGACAAAACCCCAATCAAATGCTTTCGCTGGTTCACAACCGGCAGGCAGCCAATCTTGTTGGTTGCCAGAATTAACGCGGCTTTCGCCAACTCCAATTCCGCCGCAATGGTGACCGGAGATCGCGAAATAAGCGCGTCGACGACTTTTTCGTCGCCCGTCGGATTTTCGTTCGCCGGCTCCGCCAGGAAGTGTTTGAGGAGGTCGCGCTGTGAAATAACACCCACCACGGTTCGACGACGATCGATAATCACGATATGCCGCAGGCATTGGTCCGACATTTGTCGAGCCACCACCCGCACCGGCGCGTTTTCCAGCGCCGACTGCACCTCGCGCGTCATGACATCGCCCACGATTCCGGTAACGCGTTCGGTTAGTGTCTGAAGATCGCTCATCCGGTTGCAGCCCATTCCGATTTTCATTGAAGAGGGTGTCTTGAAACGCCCTCTCCACGCATGGCGTCGCTCCACAATGGAAACATAGCATCTGCACGAAGCCGACGACGCCCAGAGAGCCGCAAAACCGGAAAACACGACCGCTAAAATGGTTGCCTTTGTAGTAATGAGAAGGGTTGTAGGGTTTTTAATTTTACTGTTCAGGCTATCGTTTTGGCTGCCATTCGGTCGGCGCTGGGCGTTTGGAGGCAAGGTGATTGCCGGCAACCGCCCTACGTTGACGCGCCCTACCTTTACGCGAACCGTTGGAGTTCAGCCTTCAGGCTGCTTCAGCAATTCGCCAAAACATGCCGCCAAGAGAACTGCCGCCAAGAGAACTGCGGCCAAGAGAACTGCCGCCAAGAAATAAAACAACCCGCCGGTTGCTGGCTCCGGCGGGTTGTCACCCTGAACTCACTCAGTGCCTAGAACGGATTTTAGTCAAACGGCTATTGCCGAGAAACCTACTCCGCGATCAGACGCTGACCGTCGACCAAGCCGATCTGGCGGGCGTTGTACTCGGGCGCCACCCACCGGAACGAATCACCGACGTTCTCTCTGCTCCATCCCGCCCTGCGGCGATGCTCTCGCTCGCTCCAGGTAGCACGAATAGAAAGACATGAGTGCCTGATTTGCTCAGGCGTAGGATTGTAGCGTGACCTAGCCATCTGATGACTCCCACTCTACAGCCCCCTATTCATCTACAAAGATACCAAGCTTTCGGCGTTCGCCAACCCGACTTTCGGGCCCCCCTCTGATAGGGCGTTCCCAAGGGCGGCTCAATCTACTGCTGTTCATTTTCGGCGGTGTTCTCAGCGGTTGTGTTCTCAGCGGTTGTGTTCTCAGCGGTTGTGTTCTCAGCGGCGGTCTCTTCCATGGCCGGCGTTGAGAGATTCGTCGCGATTGGGCAGCGAGCCGGCGGAGCGTCGCGAATGAGCGTCATCCAGACGATATCGCCGGTTTTCGCCAGCACGCGGCAATTGCAAGCCCGCGAAGTGCTTTGCCCGCTGGTTCGACGCCGTTGACGACACTCGGGGCATTCCCATGTGCGTTTGAAATTGTGGCGTAGTCGTTCAAAAGGACCTTTCACGCGGCGCCTCCTTCGCAGATGGGGTGTCGTTTGGCCAACGCTGAAACTCGAACGCTGGAACTCAGATTCCAGAGCCTTCTCGGAAGCGACGAATATCGTCGACGCTTCCCATCAGAATGATGATATCATCGGCCGCGAATTGATAATCGGCCGCCGGGTTGAACATCATCTCCTGGCCCGGTTTTTTCAACGCGATAAACAGCACGCCGTATTTCTGCTGGGCGTTGGTTTCGCGAATGGAGGCGCCAACCAACTTACTTTCGGGCGGTACATGAATTTCGTCGAATTCGATATCCAGGGTCGATTCCGCAACCAGCTCGATAAGATCGGCCGTCGAGGGTTTCATGATAATGCGGGCGATGTTTTGGGCGCCGATGGCGGCTGGCATCACGACGCGGTCGGCCCCGGCTTGCCGCAGTTTTTTTCCGACGTATGGAACTCCGCGCGGGCTATAATCTGAAGATGCTCGTTCAAATTTCTCGCCGTGAGCGTGAGGAAAACATTGGCGGCGTCGTTCGGCAAACTCGTGACCAACGTCTTCGCCCGGCGGATGCCCGCCTTGAGCAAAAGCTCTTCTTCGGTGGCGTCGCCCTGTAGGCAGACATATTGCTCGGCCTGCGCGTTTTCGATCTGTTCGGGCTTCTCGTCGATGACAAGAAACGGGCAGCATCGCCCCGCCAAACGGCCGGCCAGAATTTGGCCCACGCGGCCGTATCCGCAGATGATCACATGCTCGGAGAGTTGGTCGATTTCGCGCATCATTCGTCGAGTTCCCAGAAGTCGTTCGATTTCGCCTTCAGCCAGAAGTTGCACCATGCCGCTCACAGTGTAGGCCGCGGCCGACATTCCCAACACGATCACCAAGATGGTAAATACCTGCATCTCTGGCGTGGCGGTGCTGTGCTCCCCAAAGCCCACGCTCGAGATCGTGATGGTGGTCATGTAGGCGGCGTCGAGCCAGGTGCGGCCGCCCAGAACACGGTACCCCACGACCGACAAAACAACGATCACCGCCAGCACAAGCGCTCCGCGCCGGATTCTGCTCAGCGGTGCGGTCATGTGTGGTATTCCGAGTTAAAACGCACGTAATCGATGGTTAAGTCGCTTGTCCAGTGTAGGGCCAAAGCCGGGCCGGAGCCAACCGTCAACTTGATTTTCGTCTCCCGATGTTGCCGCATCGAATCCGATACCGTCGCGGCGTCGAACGCCACGGGCGCCCCGTCTTGATACAGCGAAAATCCGTTGACCGTAAGAGCAACTTCGTCGGCCGCGAAATCGACGCCCGCATATCCCGCCGCCGAAACGATGCGGCCCCAATTCGGATCGCAACCGGTTACGGCGGTTTTCACCAACGCGCTTTGCGCTACGCATTTCGCGATTTGACGGGCTTCCCCAATGGTGCGACACCCCAGAACCTCGATTTCGATCAGATGCGACGCACCTTCGCCGTCGTCTGGAATCATTTTCGCCAGTTCAACACACAATGCTTCGAGCGTTTCCTGGAAAACAGTCAATTCTTTTCCCGCCAGCGGTTCGCCGCCCGCCGCGCCATTGGCCAGCAGCACCATCGAATCGTTGGTGCTGGTGTGCCCCTCCACGCTAATGCAATTGAAGCTCTTATCAGCGGCCGTTTGCAGCAAACGTTGGGCGTCGTCCACCGCCAGGGCGGCGTCGGTGGTGATGACCGCCAGCATGGTCGCCATGTTTGGCCCAATCATGCCGGCGCCCTTGGCCATGGCCGACAATTGTATGCTTCGTCCGCCAAGGGTGAGCGAACGTTCGGCAGTTTTGGGGCCCCGATCCGAGGTAAGAATGGCCTGTGAGGCGTTTAGAAATCCTTCACTAGCGGGCGCCAGATCGGCCCGCGCCGCCGTTATGCCGGACGTTATTTTCTCCATCGGCAGAAATTCGCCAATGATGCCGGTCGACATCACCAGCACCTGCCCAGCGGAAAGTCCGCAAAGCTCGGCCGTCTGTCGAGACATGGCTTGGGCGTCTTGCATGCCGCGCTGGCCGGTGCAGGCGTTCGCATTGCCGGAATTCACCACCACCGCTCGGATATCAGCCGCCGGAGTGCGCTGCCGGTCGAGCACTACTGGCGCCGCCACCACGATATTTTGCGTGTAGACGCCCGCCCCAACCGCCGCGCGGCGGCTGAGAATCAAGGCCACATCTTTTTTCCGAGGATCATGCTTGATGCCGCAGGCAACGCCCGCGAACTCAAAATCTTGGGGTAATTTCATCGGTTCCCTACCTGAATTTCGCTAAGGAAGTGTGGGAAAGCCATGGGCCGGATCAGAAGCCCGGCTTTTTCAAAAAGCCGGGCTTCTCGGAATCTCTACCTGGATTTCTCTCGGAATTCAAACTCGCAACCGCTGGGAGTTTCCATGAGATTCACCGTACAAATGGCCTTCCAAGGCCGTTCGTACAAAAACGTAAACTCGCAACGGCTCACAACAGCGCCAGCGTTTCTTCAAAGCCGTGCATGAGATTGAAGTTTTGCACAGCCGCGCCGGAGGCGCCTTTGAGCAGGTTGTCGATACAGGCCAGCAGCACCAAACGATCGCCCGACTGCCGGACCGTGATATCGCAAAAATTCGTGTGCGAAACATATCTTGTGCTGGGAAGATGGTCGACAATCCGCACAAACGGTTTGTCGGCATAAAATTCGCGGAGCGTTTGCAATGCTGTTTCGGCGGTGGTCGAACCACTCGGTCGGACGTAAATCGTGGCCAGCATGCCGCGCGTCATGGGTGTTAAATGCGGAGTGAAGACGACCGAAACTTTTTCCCCGCCGGCCTTGCCCAGAAGCTGATCGATTTCCGGAGTGTGCCGATGTTGCCCGACGCCATAGGCCATCGTGCTCTCATTGCATTCGGGAAAGTGAAAGGGCAACTTGGGCGTTCTGCCCGCCCCGCTTACGCCGGTTTTGGCGTCGATGATAATATCATCCGCCTCGATCAAACCGTTTTGCAGCAGCGGCGCCAAACTCAAAATCGCCAGCGTGGGAAAGCAGCCGGGGTTCGCCACCAATTGCGCTGCTCGTATTTCATCGGCAAAC
>JAJRWU010000261.1 GCA_024276655.1 Planctomycetota bacterium | reverse complement strand
GAGCGCAGGTGCTTTGCTTTCGGCGCCTTGAATTCGATGGCCGCTGTTTGGTCGTCGAACTTCCAAGCCCAATCGGCTTGCTCGATCCAGGCGCCTTGGTTGGAGCCGCGTCGAACTTGACCGACGCCGCGCCAAGGGCCGACAAAATCTTGCAGCGCGGCCAATTCCTTTTGAGCCGCGTGGCGCGGCGGCGGTGCGGCGTCGCCGCTGGCGCACAGCAAGACGGCGCACAGGCCAACTCGCATGAGAATGGTTGTCATGGTTGCTTTTCAGAAATGTTTACTTTGGGCGAAGTGTTTTGGTGACCGTTCGCGAGTTTTGAATGATCCGCTAGATTGCTATCGCAATTCCACACGTCCGGCGGAAGTCCAGACATTTCCCGGCGGTTTCCGAGTGAATATTTCAACGCAGAGAACGCAGAGGCGCGGAGGGCCGCAGAGGACAGGCGCCAATCATCCCGTCCCAAGTTGAGAATGCAATTCAATGGCGCCGCCGATGAGCATCACCAAGATTTTACACAGGCGATGAGCATCGCCGAGATTTCCCATGCTTTCATTTCGTCATTTGTTCTTTATTCTTCTTCTCTGCGGCCCTCCGCGCCTTTGCGAGCTCTGCGTTTCCCTTCTTCGTATCCGTTTACGGATTATTCGCTGTCGGCTATATCGTTGTCACGATTTCCTCCACCGCGACGAACGGTTACGTGTTTTGAAACGCCTACTCCATGAAAACCCTCAAATAGGAAAAAGTTCCGTGATCGGTTGGCCGCCGTCGGTCAAGGGCACCGGCCGTTCACCGGCGTGGAGCGTTTTATGAGGGTCGACGCCCAATGCCGCGAAGATGGTGGCGTGCAGGTCGGGCACGGAAACGGGGCGACTGAGAATGTTCATACCGAGTTCGTCGGTTTGGCCAATCGCTTGCCCGGTTCGCAAGCCGCCTCCCGCCAGCACGACCGTGAACGCCTTGGCGTAATGGCCGCGACCGCCGCCGGAATCGAACTTGGCGGGACGACCGAATTCCGAAGCCACCACCACCAGCGTTTTGTCGAGCAGGCGCCGCCGCTCCAGATCGAGCACCAAACTCGAAAGAGCGCCGTCCAACTCCTGGATCAACACATGCTGGTTCAGTTGGCCTTCGTTGTGGGTGTCCCAACCGGTGCCGTTGACGAAATTCAGATTATGCGAAACTTCGATAAACCGCACCCCCGATTCAATCAGGCGGCGGGCCACGAGGCAACGTTGGCCGAATTCGCCGCCGTACGATTCCCGCAATGCGGCGGGCTCGGAATCGAGTTGAAACACGTTGGTGAATTCGGGGCTGGAAAGCCGCAACGCTTCGGCGATCGTGGCGTCGTAATCGGCGACGGTTCTGCCGCCTGCGCTGCGCAGCAGAAAGTTTTTTCGCATTTTTTCTAGCAGGAGTTCTCTGCGCGCTACGCGTGCATTGGAAAGACCGGCCGGCCGCGAAAAACCAGCCGGCCCCGATTCGACATCGGTCAGATAGATATAGCCGTCGGCGGCGCCCAAAAAGCCAGGGCCGCGCGTCACGTTGGGGTAGCCGATCAAAACGTAAGCCGGCGCGTTTTCGTTGGCGGGGCCTCGACAATGCGCCACCGCCGAACCGATCGAAGGGTAGACAATCGTGCCGCTGGTCGGGCGCCCCGTGTGCATGCGGTTGGTGGCCGCGGCGTGTTCGTCGATGACATCGTGGTGGATGGTTCGGATCGGATTGAAGCGATCAAAAATCGCGGCGCAGCGGGGCAGGTGTTGGCAAACCTGCACGCCAGGAATGGCGGTATCGATCGGGTCGTAGTAGGAGCCCGGTTTTTTGGCTTGGGGGTCGCCCTTGCGTTTGGGGTCCCAGGTGTCGATGTGGCAGGAGCCGCCGCCCAGCCAGATCATAATGCAATGCTCGGCCTTTCCCAGCACCGACTGGGCTTCTTCCTTGGGCGCAGCGAGGAGGCGGGGCGAAAGGGCCGCCGCGACCGAACCGGCCACCGCCGCCGAAGCGGACGTACGCAGAAAATGCCGACGATTTTGTGACAGCATGATTTCTCTTTCGTTATTGACTACGCCGTTGTTGACTACGGCGAAAACACGAACTCCGGCGAGTTCAACATCGCCCAGAGCATATCTTCCATGCGTTCCCGCCAAGGCGCGGCGAGACGCTGCGTGGGCGGGTCGCCTTGGTGGACGGCTCGCTCCAACGCTTGTTTGATGGTGGTGGCTTCCGGCGCCAAGTGGTTCGACCAAGCCACGCGGTTGCGCGGCAGTTCCGGCGGCGGGTTCAAAGGCGCGTTCGGCAAACGACGCGAGGCATACCCCGGCGCAAGCAGGTCGGTAAAAAGTTTCCGCTCCACGGCGTTGGGCCGGCGCGTATAGACTCGCAGGAAGGTTTGTTCGAGGAGTTTTTCCAGCGGTTGCCGGCGCAGCGCCATGGCGGTGAAGGCGCTGTCGTCGGAAAGACGGCTGATGCGCCGGCCCAACACGCCGTTGGCGAGAATCGCGGGCTGCAAAACATTGGGGGCGTGATCTCGCACCGTTCGCGGATCTTGCCGGGAGCTGCGCCAGCCAAAGGTCTCTAAAACCGTTACGAACGGTTGGGCGAACGGTAGGGCCAAACTCGGGCGGTCGCGTTCGTTGGAGAGCGAAGCGAACATCCAACTTCGCGTGGGTTGGCCCAGGTTGAGCGAAGAGGTGAAGACGCGGGCGCCGTCGATATCGATATTCATGGGCCCGGCGCGGAACGGCTTACCCGCCACGACAAACATCGAATCGACGAGTTGTTCGGCGGTCATGCGGCGCCGCAGCGGGGCGGCGAAAGCGTAGTTGTCGAGGTTGGCCGGCGCGGGCCGTGTTTTTCCTTGATAGGCATGCGATTGAAATATCAGCTTCGCCACGTGTTTTAGGTCGTAATCGTGGGTGGCCAATTCGCGGGCGAGGTAAGCCAGCAAGTCGGCGTGAATGGTTTCGCCAAACTCCCAATCGTCAACCGGTTCGATGAGCCCCAGCCCCATGCAGCGCCGCCAAAGACGATTCACCATCACGCCGGCGAACCGCGTGTTGTGGGGCGATGTTATCAGCGCCGCCGCTTGTTCTCGCGTGTCTTGGGAATCGCGGAGCAGCCAATCGGGAAGTTCGGAAACGGGCATCAAATCGGTGAACGTCCAGTTCGGCGGCACGGGAACTCCAGGTTTGAGCGTCACTTCCACGATCGAGGAGGCGTCGAGCGCGTCGCCGGGAACACTGCTGCTGGCGGGAACGCTCTGCGGCTGGCGGCCCAACATCGCGGCGAGGCTGAACAGATCGTGTTGGCTGAGTTCGTGGAACGGCGCATCGTGGCAACGCGCACATTTCATTTCCACCGCCAAAAACGCCTGCGCGACAATATGCGCCTTGGCCGCCAGCGGCGCGTCGTTCTGCGAAGCGACGGCGAACCCCGCCGGACCGCCATAATATTGGCTGCCCTCCATCATGATCAGTTCGGTGGCGAAACGATCAACCGGTTTGTTATCCAACAGAGATTCATAAATCCACCAGCGGAACGGCCCTGTGTTGTTCAGCGTGGGGTTGATGATGTTCGGATTCTCAGCCAACACGTCTTGCCAATAGCCGACCCAATGATCGGCCCACTCCCGGCTCTCCAAATATCGGTCGATGGCTTGATTGCGGCGAACCGAGGCGTCGTCTTGCAGAAACTGCTCGATTTCCTTGGGACGCGGAACACGGCCGACCGTGTCGAGCGCCAACCGCCGCAGGAAGCTGTAATCGTCAACCAAGTCGGCGGGCGGCTGTTGGGCGTCATCATCTTGCACGCCGGCGAGCGTGGCGGCCAAGAACCGATCAATGGCGCTGGAAGACGATGTGTTTTCCGTTGCTTTAGGCGGCTGTGTCGGCGCCGATTGCTCCAGAACCTCACGCGCGTAGGCATGGCGGCGGGCCCAATATTCCGCTTCGCCGATGCTCGCCTCTCGACGCCGAACCGCGTTCAGGTTTGACATCCAACGGCGTTGCTCCGCGGCAAAAGCCAGCCAACCGGTGTTGGTCAGCGGGATGTGCGTCTGCTGGCTGAGCAGGAAAAGATCCTCCCCCGGCCGACCCATACTGACGGACGTTTCCCCCATTTCGGGCCGATGTTTTTGCCCGCCGACAATCATTTCAAGTTGGAAAAGGTGTACCTTGCCGTCGCCTTCCAGCACCGCCGCCGCTTCCGTATCGCCCCGTTGCAGCGGCCGAACTTCGGGCCCTTGGCTGCGATTCACCGGAAAAACGTCACCGTGGGCCGTGCCGGGAATACTATGGAATGGAGTTTCCGCCACCAGTTTGTTATCGATCGTGAGCCGCGCCGCATTCCGGGAGCGCAAAAGAATACGCTGCTTTCCGGGAGGAATCGGCAGCCGCGCGTACGCCCGCATTAAGTAAGGACTGGTACGGTCGACGTGAATACCCTTGGCGGAATATTTGTGAGGCAGTTCGACAAACGCCAGCACCGGCGCGGTGAAGGAATCGGTCAAACGCGGCGGGCGAAACTCCCAAGACTTCCGATCAGCCACGCCTTCATAGATTTGCACTAGCACTTCGTCTTGGGGAATATCCTTCAGGTTGACCACCGCCGCCGGCCGTACATAACGAAACTGTTCCCGCACCGCATCGGCCGAAAACGCAGTTCGATAAATCGCGACTTCGTCGAGCAAGCCGCGGTAAGTGCTGCCGCTTTGGCCGCCCATCGAGGAGCCGATCCAGAGTTCATCGTTATCGACCACCGGCGCGCGTTTGGTGGCGCCGCCCATATCCCATTTTCCCTTGACCGCGCGGCCGTCAACGTAGCCGCGAATGCTGCTTGGGTCGCCAAAGGTGTACGTGACCACCACCTGATGCCAACCATCGCCGCCGCCAACTTCGCCGCCGCTAGTCCAACGATGCCACCGGCTTTCTTGGCCATCGACCGCCGCACTGCGAAAAAGAAAACTCAGCGCTGCCGCTGAACCCTTGCCTTGCAAACGCAGTGCATAGTTCTGGTTGTGCGCCGGCGATCCAGGGTTTTGCGTGCGGCCCTTGCCCACGATGTAAAAGTATCCGCCGCCCGGCAGCGGTTCAGGCGCCACCCAAGCGGCGAGCGTGAGTGAATCGCCTTGTCCAAAATCGAGAGGACTCTTCTCGCCAGGATCGGCGATTTTCATCACACCCGAACCGCCGCTGAATTCGACCGCCCGATTCGAAGCGGCGAACAGCGGAAACTCCGGCGAAACGGGGCCGGCATTATTCCATCGCAGGGGGCCTTGAACGGCGGTCGACAGTTTTGCCGAACCTTGATTTTTCGGCGCAGTGTTTTCTCCGGCTTCGGAAAAACTCCAATACGCCACCGGTTCATGTTCCAGCACGCGTTGCGAAAAACCGGGCTCTGTCGCGAGAACGCCCGGCTCTGTCGCGAGAACGCCCGGCTCTGTCGCGAGAACGCCCGGCTCTGTCGCGAGAACGCCCGGCTCTGTCGCGAGAACGCCCGGCTCTGTCGCGAGAACGATTGCCGCGTCGAGACTAAAAATTCCCACAGCCGCCCAGCATGCCATTGCCAAACAGCAGGCGACAGTAAACCGGCGGCGTATCCGTTCGATATGAAACATGGGCCGAATCACCTGCAAGGTTAAAAAAATACGGTTGGGCTAGATCGTCACGGGCCACCAGAGCACGGCGAAGCGCACTTCACGTTTCGTATTTTATATCCGCAGGAAATTCGCTGCAACCTTTATTACCGCAACAGGTAACGTCAAATCCACTGCCGGAATTCCAGTCTGCGGTATTGCAAAGGCGCCCATTTTTGCGGTGTACGGTTTAGAATGAAGTAGTTCTGTACCGCTCACGGTTGAAAATGTCGATTTTTTCGTTTAACGGCAAGCCGCAGGCGACTGCGTTTTGGGCCCACGCGTTCGGGCAAGACAAAAAAACGCAGTCGCCTGCGGCTTGCCGTTAAACGAGCCATTGCCAGCCATGTGAAGTATCTCTATTTCCTCACAACATTTCCTCCCACTGCGGGGACGCCTTTTGCCGGATCATGCCATGGAACATTGCATGCGTTCTACTCGCCCGCTCCGCGCTGCGGCTGGTTTTTACTTGGGCGTTATGGTTTTTGGTTTGTTGCTATCGACGTTAGGGTGCGGCAATTCGACGTCTTCCTCCACGGCTACAAGCGGCGGGTCGACGAATCCTGAAGTTCAACCCGAAGTCCGGCCAACGCGAAAACGTCCGCGAACTGCGGCCAAAAAAGCGGCAGCCGATCCCCAACTGCCGCCGCTGAGCGAAGCGCTTCGCGCCAGTAGCGACGATGGTCACGGCGATCGCGACGACCTTCCCGCCGCGCCCGATGTCGCTCCACACCCGCGGCAAGAGCAGCGAACATCGCTGGGCGATTTGTTGGGTGAACAACCAACGCATACTTTCCAAGAGATCGACGACCAGCATCTGGCCGCCGCCGGCATCCGGAAAATCGAGGGCGAATATTTAACACTCTACACCGACTTGCCGCCGCAGTCGGAAGTTGACGAACTACCGCGCGTGTTTGATTTGGCGGTCGGGCAGTGGGCCGATTATTTTCATCTCGACCAAAAAAAATGGAACGACTGGCGGATGATCGGTTTTCTGATGCAGGAGGAAAACCGCTTTCGCGGCGCGGGCGTTCGCCCCGCCTATGTGCCCTCCTTCACCACCGGCTACAACCATGGAAAACGCCTGTGGTTGTTCGAGCAGCCGAGCGCCTACTACCGACGCCACCTGCTGTTGCACGAAGGCGTGCATGGATTCATGCACACGCTTCTCGGCAACGTTGGCCCGCCGTGGTATGCGGAGGGCATTGCCGAGCGATTGGCCACGCACCGTTGGCGCGATGGCGAATTGCAAACTTCGTATGTTCCCCGAGACAAAAAAGAAACGCCCATGTGGGGACGCGTCAAAATCGTTCGCGACGCCTACGCCGCCAACCGCGCGATGCGGCTTGATCGCGTGATGCATTATGGTCCTCAAGCACACTTGCAGGTGGAGCCGTATGGATGGTGTTGGACAGCGGCGATGTTTTTCGACCAACATCCGCTCAGTCGCGACGCTTTCCGAAAGTTGGGAGAGAAAGTGAATTTGCCGGAGAGTGCTTTCGCCTCGGAATTTCGCGCGGCCTTAAACGGCGCCTGGCCCCGGCTGATCGAAGACTGGCAAATTCTCGTCGCCGATTTCGATTACGGATACGACGTGCGGCGCGCGTCGGTGGTGCATGCGGAGTCGGTTGCGCAGGTGGGTGAAACCGGCGTTGCCTGCACGATCCAGTCGGACCGAGGCTGGCAATCATCGGGTTATTTGCTGCGGGCGGGCGAATCGTACCGCATTTCCGCCCAGGGAAGATACTCGTTGGGAAAAATGACGGTGAAGCACGTTGTGAAGCAGAAGGGGGGCGACCTTCAGGAGCCGAAAACCTGGTGGTGCGAGCCGGGCGGCGTGACGGTTCGCTACCATCGCGGCGCCCCGCTGGGTATTCTCACCATCTCCCTACGACCGCCGCACGAGCTATCGGCGAACGATGTTTCGGCCTTGCTGCAAGACAAGGTGATCGGCTTGCAACAGGCTTTGCGGCCCAACCGCGATGGCGTACTTTATTTACGCATCAATGAAGCCGCCGCCGGTCTGCATGATAACGAAGGCGAACTTCAAATCATGATCGAGAAATTGTAGAACCGTGGGCGCGGAAACTCCAACGCTCACCGCACGCGCCACTCGGGTAGATGCAATTCGGGAACGATATCGTATTTGTCGATTTGGGCGGCGATTTCGATATCTCGCTCTTGGCCGATTTCGATCAAATTTCGGCCGCCGCGACTGTCTCGCAAGGCTTCCGCCACCGGACCAGCCGCCAACGAAGCCACCGCGCTGCGCCAGGCATCGACCGCCAATTCCGCTTCATCGTTCATTCGTAGTTGTTCTGGTGCGGTGCGACGCGCGATGTCGTCGACGATGGCGCCAGCCAACAGCACGTCTTCCCGCGTGATGCGGCCGTTGGTTCCGGCGCACAACAGGTGTATGTCGTTGGCTTCGGTCAAGCGGCCGCAAACCGCCGAGTAGTTGACGAACGCCCCTATCAGAATGCGGCTGGCTTGCGCGCAGGAACGCATCGCCCGCACGCCGTTGGTGGTGGTGAAAACCACCGTCTTTCCGCCCACATGCTCGGCGGTGTACTCGCGGGGAGAGTTGCCGAAATCGAAACCCTCCAGCGGCAAACCTCCGCGCTCGCCGCCCAACACGACCGCCTCGGAGGCAAACTCCAAGGCGAGCTGCCGGGCCTCTTCAACCTCTTGGCAAGGGACGATTTCGCGGGCGCCGGCGGCCAACGCATGGACGATCGTGGTGGTGGCGCGCAGCACATCGATCACGACCACCACCGCATCGGCCAACTCTTCGGGCGTGGTCAGCGAGGGCAAAAGATGAACCGAGACCTGCTGTGGTTGTGGCGTTTCAGCTTTCAAAAACAACTCCTCGGAAACGGGACAACTGGGAGCAAAATACGGGACTTTCCGCCAACGCCCCATCCTACATGCTGAAGAGCAGGTGGTGTAAGATGCGGCATTCGCTCGAACGTGAACTTCAGCTCAAGCGTTGGTCGGATTGCGGCTGCGGAATAACAACATATTGGGGAGGCGCGCATCTGGTGGAATTTCGTTTGGAGAGCCCGTTTGAGCCGAAAGGCGATCAGCCTCAGGCGATTGAGACGCTATGCAACGGGCTGAAAAAGGGCGACAAAAGCCAGGTGCTGATGGGCGTGACCGGGTCCGGCAAGACGTTCACCATGGCGAACGTGATTCAAAAAACGCAGCGCCCGGCGATGGTCATTTCGCATAATAAAACGTTGTGCGCCCAGCTCTATTCTGAATTCAAAAGCTTCTTCCCGCACAACGCGGTGCATTATTTTGTCAGCTATTACGATTATTACCAGCCCGAGGCGTACATTCCGCAGCGTGATATTTACATCGAGAAAGACGCCTCGATCAATGAAGAAATCGACCGCCTGCGTTTGGCCACCACCAGTTCGCTGGTCAGCCGGCGCGATGTGATTATCGTGGCCAGCGTGTCGGCTATTTATGGCCTGGGTTCTCCCGACGATTACAAAGCCATGATGGTGGGCCTGGCCAAGGGCGACATTATTGACCGCGATCAAATGCTGGCCAAGTTGATCGACATTCGCTACGAGCGCAACGATGTCGGCTTTGAACGCGGCAGGTTTCGCGTGCGGGGCGACTGCGTCGAGATTTGGCCAGCTTACGAAGAGTTCGCCTTCCGCATTGAGCTATGGGGCGATGAAATCGATTCGTTGGCCATCATCGACCCAGTAAGCGGCGACCTGATCAGCCAGGAAGAGCAGGTGTTTATTTACCCGGCCAAGCATTTCGTTCTGCCGGAAGATCGGGTCGACGAAGCGATCGTGCGCATTCGAGGCGAACTGGAACAGCGGCTGGAAGTTTTTCGCGAGCAGGGAAAACTGCTGGAAGCCCAGCGGCTCAACGCCCGCACGCGGTTCGATATCGAAATGCTCAAACAGGTTGGCTACTGCCCCGGAATTGAAAATTACAGCCAGCCGCTTTCGGGGCGGCCTCCCGGCGAACCGCCCTACACGTTGTACGATTATTTTCCCACAGACTACTTGCTGTTCGTCGATGAATCGCATGTCACGACGCCGCAGGTGCGGGCCATGTTCGCCGGCGACCGCAGCCGCAAGGGCACGCTGGTCGAACATGGATTTCGTCTGCCTTCGGCCCTGGATAACCGGCCGCTGCGTTTCGAGGAATGGGAGGAAAAAATCTGCCAAGTGGTGTATATTTCCGCCACGCCCGCCGATTTTGAATTGGAAAAGTCGGGAGGCGAAGTGGTCGAGCAAATCATTCGCCCCACCGGCTTACTCGACCCCGTGGTGGAAGTGGTGGCCGCGCGGGGGCAGGTTCAGCACTTGCTGGAGCAGATCAACGAACGCGCGGCCGCCGGCGAACGCGTTTTGGTAACTGTCGTGACAAAACGTCTGGCCGAAGACTTGGCCGCCTATCTGGCCGAACGCGGCGTGCGCTGCAAATGGCTGCACAGCGAACTCGACGCCTTCGAACGGGTGGATCTGCTGCGAGATTTACGCGCCGGCGCTTTCGACGCCCTGATTGGCGTCAACCTGTTGCGCGAAGGGCTCGACCTGCCCGAAGTTTCGCTTGTCGCGATTCTCGACGCCGATAAAGAAGGTTTTTTGCGCAGCGAAACTTCGCTCATCCAAACGATTGGCCGCGCGGCTCGCAACGTCAACGCCAAAGTGATTCTGTATGGCGACAAGGTCACGAAGTCGATGCGGTTGGCGATCGACGAAACGCACCGCCGCCGCGAGATTCAAGCCGCCCACAATGAAAAGCACGGCATCACTCCGCAGTCGGTGAAAAAGGCGATCCACGAGGGCATCGAAAAGGCGGATGCAGCCCACAAGACGGCCAACGCGATGGTCGGCCGCACGGACGAAACGGAGTATGTCACCGAGGAATACGTGCAGGAATTGGAAGCCGAGATGATGGAAGCCGCCGAAGCATTGGAGTTCGAGCGCGCCAGCATGTTGCGCGACCGCATCACGGCGCTGCGCGACTCGATCGGCGAGGAGTTGCAGGCCGTGGAAAGTCGGATTTCCAGCTCGTCTAAAAAGGGGCGCCGAAAAAAAACCACCTCGCGCCAACGGGTGCCGCGTCCCAAGCGGGGCTAACGAAGAAATAGTCCTGAATTTACATACCGAATTAAAAGCCCGGCATTTTCAAAATGCCGGGCTTTTTTGAACGACTACCGGTAACTTATTTCAGGACTATTCCTTCCTTCTCCGCGGACCTCCGCCCCTTTGCAGCCGATGGGTTTCCCTTCGCCGGATCGGTATATAGTGGAGAAAGCCCTTCGACATACTGGCCGAAGGGCTCGATTTGACAAATAGTCGGGGCGAAAGGATTCGAACCTTCGACCCCCTGCTCCCAAAGCAGGTGCGCTGCCAGACTGCGCTACGCCCCGAAATCGGCGGCGAGCACGACCAAAAGTTTGGCCGCGATTCGCCGCGATTGTTGTCATGGTTATGTTACCCGATATTCCGTTGCATTGGCAATCGGACCAACGTGGCTTATCACCCCGGATCGATCCGGCTGTCATGTACAAATGGCCACGTGGACAACAAGTCGCGGCGTCTCTTGTCGGTGGTCAGATGATGATCGCGGAATGAAGGTTCGCGCTATGTTAGGAATCGTCTGAAATCAGTCGTCGATTGTGGTTCGGAAAAACCCGGCATTTCCAAGATGCCGGGTTTTTAATGCCGCATGTCAATTCAGGATTATTACCTTATCATCCAGCCATGCGCTGCGATGGCGGCGATTGGTGGTCGAGGTCTTCACTAGTGAGAACGTCGAACAACCTTTCGAAATCGTCGTGGCTGCGAAAGTGCAGAGTGATTTTTCCCTTGCCTTTGCTCTGCTGCTGGATATCGACGCGGGTCCCCAACGCGGTGCGTAGCTCCTGTTCCAACGACTGCACATGGTTGCTGCGGGTTCGGGAGGCGGCGGCCGCGCGTGCCGCGCCGCTGGGGCTGTCTTCCGCAAGAATCGTCTCTTGAACCTGGCGTTCCGTCTCGCGAACACTCCAACCCAAATCACGAATACGTTTGGCGAATTCGATTTGTAGAGGCTCCTCACCGAGCGGCAAAAGCGCGCGGGCGTGCCCGGCGGTGAGACGCCCGACGCCGACTTCGCTCTGGACTTCTTCGGGCAAATCCAGCAGGCGAATCAGATTCGCAATCGTGGAGCGATCGATTTTAAGGCGACCGGCCAAGTCATCTTGCTTGCATTGATGTTCGTCCAGGTAGCGTTTGAACGACATCGCTTTTTCGATTGCGTTGAGGTCTTTGCGTTGAAGATTTTCAACAATCGCCAACTCCGCAACTAGGCGATCGTCGGCCTCTCGGAGTCGGGCGGGAATCTGCTTCCAGCCGGCGTGTGCGGCTGCGCGGAGCCGGCGTTCGCCGGAGATCAGTTGATATTTTCCGCCCACGCTGCGCACTAAAATCGGCTGCAACATTTCGTGCGTTTTCAAGCTTTCGGCCAATGAGGCAATTTCCGTCGCGGAGAACTCGCGCCGTGGTTGGAAGGGGTTTTCTTCTATTTCGTCGACGTTCAAATGCAGCAATCGCTCCGCGGCGCTTTCATCGCGAGCCCCATTCAACACGACTTTCTGTTGCGCTTTCGCCGGCGCCGGGTTGTAGATGTGCGGGCCGGATTCGACCCTAGTGGACGAAGCCGGGCTTGGCGGCGGTTCTTTTGGAGCCGCATCTTTTTCGACAGTGACCGCCTGCTTGGCGGCGTTTTGTGCGCCGCCGCCTTGGTTGTTTCCGGGTTGATTGCTATCGTCGTCGGGGTTTCCCAACAATGCGGCAAGTCCTCGTCCTAGACGTCTATCTTTGGTCACGCTCCAGCACCTCCATACAAAGTTCAATATACGCCCGGGCGCCGGGCGCGCGTGGTGAATAATCCATTACTGAGAGTCCATGGCTTGGCGCCTCAGACACCGCAACATCGCGAGGGATGACGGTATCGAAAACGATCTCGCCGAAAAATTCGCGCACTTCGTCTTCGACTTCGCGCGTGAGTTCGAGGTTTTGATCGTACATGGTGAGCAAAATGCCGCCGAATTCCAGTAGCTTCGGCGGTCGGTTCATGACATCGCGGATGACATGAATCATTTGCGTGAGCCCTTCCATGGCGAAGAATTCGCATTGGATGGGCATGAGCACTTCGGTCGAGGCGGCGAGCGCTGTGCGGGTCAGCCGGCCGAGAGAAGGCGGGCAATCGATCACGGCCAAATCGAAACCTCGCAAGCCGCTTTCCAGATGTTGCAGAATCGTATCGGCTTGGCTTTCGTCGGCGCTGCTGGGCGCTTCGACATCTTGAAAACTGCGGCTGCCGGGCAGTAGGTCGAGATCGGGCGTGGCGGTGGCGCACATCGATTCTCGCAGCGGATGGCGTTCGATCAACGAGTGGCGCGGCGCCGGCGATTGCCCCACGCCCGAGGTGGCGTTGCATTGGGGATCAAGATCCACCAACAAAGTCCGCAGGCCGCCCTTGGCCGCGCCGGTGGCCAGGTTGATGGCGGTGGTCGTTTTGCCGACGCCGCCTTTCTGATTGGCGACACAAACAATGCGCGCCATGATGCAACACTCCCGTCCTGGGAAAACGTCCGCCAACCACGATCATGGCGAGCGGCCGATTCTGCTCCGACCCTCCTGGTCGAATTCGGCGCGATTCTAACATTGTTGGGCCGAGCGTGAGAATGCCAGTTGCGACGTTAAATGGCGGCGTGTTTCACGTGAAACACCCGGTCCGCCCAAGTTACGTGTTTCACGTGGAACGCGATATCGGGAAGAAAGCCGCCGCCGTTTCACGTGGAACAGGCGGAGGCCTCGGCGTGTCTTCCGCGCCGTCGGAGTTCATGCTTTAGCATGCGTCTGCCTAGAAGAACACACGCTGAAGCATGAACTCCAACGGCGCAGACCGTGAAAACATGCTGGCGATCCTTCCCACCGTCGCGCACTACTGAAGCGGGTTGAAGACCAATCCGCTGAGCAGTTTGGGGTAGAAGTAGGTGCTCTTTTGTGGCATCCGTTCGCCGTGTTCGCTGATCGCGCGAATGTGGTCGAGCGTGGCCGGCATGATGACCGCGGCCAATGCGTGTTTGTCAGATTCGAGCCCTTGCACTACTTCCTCGACCTGATGCACGTAGGTGGGCTTGGGCATGTCGGCGGCGTCGAGCAGATGCTCCATGATCAGCCGGTGAAGAATGCTGACGCCCAAGCCCTGCCAATCTTCACTTTGCTCGGCGGCAATTTCCGCCATTTTCTCACGGCCTTGGGCGGTCAGCGTAGCCACGACCCAGCGTTCGTCTTTTTGAGTGAACAGGCCGATCACGCTCTGTTCGTCACGAGTTTCAATTTCCGACCATACGGTGTGCGCTAGGTCGGCGCCTTCGCCCGCGATGCGGGTTTCGAAACAGTCGCCCAGTTTTTCAATCAGCTCATCGGAGGTCAACTCCGGGGCGCCGTTGAACAACCGGTGCGTGGGCAACACGATCATTCCGGGGTCGTCCATGCTGACGAACATCATCAACACATAGTTGGCGGGATGTTCGTCGTCGATGCCTTCGTTCTGGCGCATTTCGTCGCGATAGTTGCAGGCGGTTTCATAGCGGTGGTGTCCGTCGGCGACGTAGGTTGGTTTGGGATCCATCACTGCCGAAACAGCGCCAATGACGCCGATATCGGTCACGGCCCAAAGTCGGTGGACGACGCCCAAATGGTCGGTGGCTTCAAACGGCGTGACGCCAATGATCGCCTCTTCGAGAAGGTTTTGAGCTACGTTTTCAGGGTCGGGAAAGATACCAAAAATTTGGCTGAGGTTTGTTTTACAAGCTTGCGTGAGCGCGAGCCGGTCGGCCTTGGCGGAGGCATGCGTCTGTTCGTGCGGATAGATTTTCCCTTCGCCGAATCGCTCCAAGCGAACGCGGCTCATGAAACCTCGCCGGGTGTATTTCTGGCCGCCGTCTTCAAAAAGTTGGTGATAAACATAAATCGCGGGCGAGGGCTCTTCGGTAAGCACGCCTTCGCCATGCCAATTTTTGAGGAAGCGGGCGGCGCGTTGGTACTTGTTGTTATGGTCGTCGTCGCCCGGTTCTTCACGATTCAAAATGAGGCGAATTGCGTTGGCCGGATGCCGCTCGTAAAGAGCGTCGCGAAATTCCGGGCCGATGACATCGTACGGCGGCGCCACGACATCGCTCAAGGAGCCCACATGGCCCAGGTCGTAACGGAGTCCTCGAAATGCTTGAATGGAGGGCATAAGTGTTTGGCTGCGGTGAGGGAATAAAAAATGGCTCTCGCCCGAATAGGAACGAGAGCCATTCTAACGTACTGAGGTAGATTCGTAACGAGGGCCGCGCCGTTGGAGTTCACGCTTCAGCGTGTTTTCTTCAGGACGACGCACACTGGAGCGTGAATTCCAACGGCGCGGAGCCCAAGCAACGTGCTCAATAGCGGTAGTAATCGGGTTTGAAGGGTCCGCTGACGGGCACGTCGATGTATTCCGCTTGCTCCGGCGTGAGCTTGGTGAGCTTGGCGCCGAGTTGGTCGAGGTGCAGGCGGGCGACTTCTTCGTCGAGTTCCTTGGGCAGCAGGTGAACGCCGATCGAGAATTCCTTGGGCTTCTGCCAGAGGGCCAGTTGGGCCAGTACTTGGTTGGTGAACGAGTTCGACATCACGAACGAAGGGTGGCCGGTTGCACAGCCCAGGTTCACCAAACGCCCCGCCGCCAGCAGGATGATGGAATGGCCGTCGGCAAAGGTGTATCGATCGACCTGCGGTTTGATTTCCTGTTTCGTGATATCGCTTTTCGACTCCAGCCAGGCGACATCAATCTCGAGGTCGAAGTGCCCAATGTTGCAGACCACGGCGTCGTTCGGCATGGCTTCCAAGTGGCTGCCGAGAATGATATCTCGATTGCCGGTCGTGGTGACAAAGATATTGCCCAGCGCGGCGGCGTCGTCCATGGTCATGACCTGATAACCTTCCATGCAGGCTTGCAGGGCGTTGATCGGGTCAATTTCCGTGACAATCACACGGGCGCCGTAACGCTGCAACGATTGCGCGCAACCCTTGCCAACATCGCCATAGCCGCAAACGACCGCCGTCTTGCCGGCGATCATTACATCGGTCGCGCGTTTGATGCCGTCAACCAGCGACTCCCGGCAACCGTAGAGGTTGTCGAACTTGCTCTTCGTGACCGAATCGTTGACGTTAATGGCCGGCATTTTCAACTCACCCTTGCGGACCATTTTCCGCAGCGCCTTGATGCCGGTGGTGGTCTCTTCGGAAAGCCCGCGAATTCCGGGAATCAATTCGGCGAACTGCTGGTGGACCATGGCGGTGAGGTCGCCGCCGTCGTCGAGAATAAGATTCAGGGGCTGTCCGTCGGGGAAGGTGATTGTTTGCTCGATACACCAATTGAATTCTTCTTCGGTCATGCCCTTCCAGGCGTACACCGGCACGCCCGCGGCGGCGATGGCCGCGGCGGCGTGATCTTGCGTGGAGTAAATGTTGCAACTACTCCAGGTGACGTCGGCGCCAAGTTCGGTGAGCGTTTCAATCAGAACCGCCGTTTGGATGGTCATGTGGAGGCAGCCGGCGATTCGCGCGCCTTTGAGCGGCTTCTCCTGGCCGTACTTTTTCCGCAGGGCCATCAGGCCGGGCATTTCATTTTCGGCCAGCATGATCTCTTTCCGGCCCCATTCAGCCAGCGAAAGATCCTTGACTTTGTACGGCAATCGCTTCGATTCCACTTGCGACACAATGCTTCTCCTGCGTTATGAGGGTCTATTCGAAATTCGGGCATTTTGGCGACTTTTATACTGCTCACGGTTGAAAATGGCGCCTTTTCGTTTAACGGCAAGCCGAAGGCGGCTGCGTTTTGAAGCAGCGCGTACGAGCAAGACAAAAAAACGCAGCCGCCTTCGGCTTGCCGTTAAACGAGCCATCGGTAGCCGTGAGAAGTACAACTCAATACGAACCCCCTCCGCAGAGGGTCTTTCCTGTTCAGCAGGGTGGTTGCAAGGCCCACCCAACCGAAGAGGAACGTCGGTTTCGATTGCTCAAAGTATAGGTTCCATTAGGCCGAATCCACAACCGGCGCAATGTGGGTTTGGGAAGTTAGGCGCACCCTCACGGCCATTGCACCTTGCAATTGGGCAACGCTTGGCGGAGTTTTTTCACGCCGTCTTCGGTGACCGACAAACAAAACGTGAGCACCAGCTCCTTCAAGTTCTTCAGCGTCTGGAGTTTCGCCAAACCTGCGTCCGTGATGTTCGCCTGCCCCAAATGCAGGTACTCCAAATTCGAGAGCCCTGCGAGCGACTGCAAGCCTTCATCGGAAAGTTCGATGCCATCGAGGCTGAGCCAACGGAGCTTCTTGAGGCCGGCCAAATGCACCATTCCGGCGTCGGTGGCGTCGGTCGCCCAGAGGTTCAGCGTTTCAAGATTCGTCAGAGCCGCCAGGTGCGACAAGCCCTCGTCGCCGACAATGGTTTCGCTGAGGTCGAGATTATTCAGTTGAGGCAGGGAGGCGAGGTGCGTCATGCCGGCGTCTTCCACGTAGGAGCCTCGCAAACGCAAGCGGCGCAACTTCGGCAGGCCCACCAAATGGGCCAGCCCGGCGTCGCCGATGCGCGTTTCCATTAAATAGAGTTCTTCCAGAGCGTGCATGTTTTTCAAGCTGGCCATGGCGTCGTCGGAAATGCCGGTGCGATCAAGTCCTAAGGACTTCATTTTTGTCAGCCCGGCCAAGTAGGCCACTCCGGCGTCGGTAATTTCCGGCCCCCAAAGTTTGAGCAGTTTCAAATTCTTCAGATTTTCCAGCTGTTCGACGCCGACGTCTGAAACCCGAATGCAATCTCGTAGGTCGAGGGCTTCGAGCGACAAAACGGCGGCTAGGTTTTTCAGGCCGGCGTCGCCGATATTGGTTTGGTTCAAATACACGCGTTTGATTTTGGGCAAGGCTTGCAAGTGCGCCAGCCCGGCGTCGCTGACATCTGTCCTACGCATGCGCAGCTCTTCCAACGATTTCACATTCTGGAGTTTTTCTAGTCCGGCGTCCGAGAGGCCGGAATCTTCCAGCCCCAGCACGCGGAGGTGTTTGAGCGGAAGGACGAAATCGAGCGTGGCGTCGGAAATTTCCGGTCCTGGAATGTTCAACCGCGAGAGCAGCGGCAAGCCCTCCAAACGCGATAGGTCGTCGGACGAATATCGCGTTCCCTTGAGATCGAGTTCAACGACCGATCCGGCGTCATTCTTCTTAATGACGGCGTCGATTTCAGTAAAAAACGCGACAGCGGCGGGGTCGTCTTTCGGAGTAACTGCTTCGGCCGCGGGAGTGTCCGCCGAAGGTGTTGGCGCTGGTAACGTGTTCGATGCCGAGGGGCAGCCGGCGAAGCAGGTTATCGCCGAGGCGAAAAAGAAAAGGCGAAGTCGCATGGGTTTTGTCTCTGATGCCAGTGGGTCGCGGTTGGCGAGCGTCTTCCGCCAGAGGGCGGAAACGACGGGCGGTTGCTGCGGTCCAAGTTACAAAACAAGGGCCTCGTTTACCAGAGGATCGGGCGGCGATATCGCCAACGCCACAGCCGATTTATCGCCGCTGCAAAACAATGATTTTTGCTTCGTGGCCAGTCGGCGGGGTGATTTCCCGTATCTGCTCGGCAAGAATTTGCGCGAGTTGGTCGGCGGGGAAGGGTGAGAGTCCGCGCAGTTTTTTTAGCCAGCGAGGGTCGTCCAGGAGCGAGTCGGCTAGGTCTGCGAACAGAATCAGTGATTGCCCGCGCTGCAGGATTCTCCGCTCGCGGGGAAATACGGCGTCGGGTTCGCCGCCCAACGGCGCTTGACGACACGCCACGACTTCTGCGCCGGCGTCGTCGGCGATGATGGCCGCCGCGTTGCCGGCGGCGCTCAACGAGAGACGCCCTGTTTGAGAATCGAGCAAGGCGTACGCCAATGAGCCCCGGGGCGTTTGGTTCGAGGTCGACCAGAGTGTTTCATTGACGGCTTCCATCACACGCCACGGTTCTTCCAAACTTTCGCCGTGGGCGCGTAAGGCGGCTCGCGCGGCAATCGTCGACAAGCCGACCGACACGCCGCTGCCGTGCATGTTCCCCACGCCCAGGGCCAAGGCGCCCGCCTTGGCGCCGGTGGAAGGCAGAAACCAATCATAAAAGGTTCCGGGGGAGATGTTTTTTTGATGGACCGACGCCGACAAACGCCAGCCGTCGAGCGTGGGCGGTACGTTGGGAAGTTGGTCGCGGAGCCATGCCGTGACTTCCTTGTGGGCGCGGTCCGACGACCGATGATCGCTTGCCGCGACTGCCGCCTCGCGCTCCAACTCAGCCGCGATGCGGCCCGCGATGATCTCCGCAAAACCGGTTTGGCGGTCATTAAAATCCCGCACGTCGTCGGAGAAGATCCAGAGCGTGCCGAGGATCTCGCTCGCACTGGAAATGGGCACGCAGATTCCCGCCGGATACGATTCTGGTATTCGCCAATGCGGCAGCAAGGAAGCGTCTTCCAGCGCCACGGCGTGGCCCGCCAACGCTTCGAGGTCGGCCAACGACGTGGCCAAGGGCCGCGCGCCGCGTTCTCCTTGCGGCTTCAAACCCCACTCCAGCCGCAGCGAGAGTTCAGTCGTTTCTTCGTCCAACAGGTAGATAGCGGCGGCCGCACACTTTAACGTCACGGCGCCCGAACGCAACACCGCCGTGAGCACTTTGTCGAGCTGTTGTTCCGATCGCACTCGCGCTGGCGGCGCGGTTGGCGCCGGATTGGCGGCGCTAGATCCCACGGCATGATGTTTTTGCTGTTGGCCCAAAAGTTCGGCCAGCGCTGAGGTCAGCTCTTGGGCGGCTTTTGCGTCGCCCGCAGGGGGCGAGCTGTTCTCGTTCGGCGCTCGCAACACAAGGCGCTGTTCGCTGCCCGGCACGGGCGCCGAGTGGGCCGCCGAAAAATCGATTTCGTCGTGCTGCGCCATTTCGAGCGACCAACCGGTAAGCTCGCGGAACGATCGCATGAAGGCGTCCAACGCCGTGAACGACGATGCGTCCGAGGTATTGGCAGGCGAGGTTGAAGAGGCGGCTTCCGCCCGAACAACTCTGAGATGCGTCGGAAGTTTATTTGACACGGCGGGAGGACCACGTGGGGATTGACGCAGAACCCGCCGTGGACAACCTGGGCCGATCAGTCAGCCTCAGCCGCCGGACTTCCTTGACCGGTATAGCTTGACATCGGCCGTTTTGACGCATCGCCTCAGCCCGATTCGCGCCGTTTCCCAGCCGCCAGCATGCGCGCGGCGTTGCGATCCGCGACACTCGCCTAGTCGCTACAACCAGACCGCCGTGGAGGGTGCGGCATCTTGGAGCGCGAAGATCACAACAGCCCCGTTGCCCGTCATTTCCTTTCTTCTTCGCGGCCTGCCCGCAAATCGGCGAACAACCGCCGCAACTGCCGATGCACGGGACGGCTCTGCAAGACTTGCAGCGTCGCGGCGGCCTTTCCGGCTTCAATCGTTCCATCGCCGCCGGCGAACTCCCAACTCGAAGGCGCGACCGTGTATTCGATGGCTTCGATCAGCAGTTTTGAATCGTCGTCTGGGGCGATGTCCCTAATGTCGTAATCCTGAGGAATCATTTTCTTCGCCGCCGATGCAGACGTCATGATCGTGATCACCCGGCCAGCGGCGGCGGTCCAAGCCAAATCAGGATGCACGGTCTCTAGTAATAACGACAAGCCGGAAGCCAAATGGCGCATTTCGCCAACTTGCAGCACGACCTTAACGTGCTCGAACCGAATGCCCGCCGCGTTGAGCGTTGGACGATCGACCACAATTTTGACGTCATGTTGTTCGCCAAGCTGTTTTAGTGCGTCAACAAACAGAACTTCGGCAAAGTGGAGCACGGCCGGCGCCTCAAGCGTTTCCTCGATCGAACCTCGCGGAAAAACCTGCGGCCCACGATTTCGCACGCGAGCCACAGACCGGGCGAATTTTTTTTCTATTTGCCGATGCCTCCGCGGAGATTGATACACCAAGAGGAGTTTTGGCGGCAACGGCGCGGCGTCTCCGGTTCCGCCGGCGGTCGCCCACGATTCAGGATCGATGTTGTGCATGATCGAGCGCATGCGCCGGTCGACTGGCACCCGCCGCGTGATTTTGTAAACATGGGTGTCGTAATACTTCTCGGCGGCGGCTTTCGCCGTGGTGACGATCAAGGCGTCGTGTCGGATAATCCAGTCGAGTTTTCGCGGTGACAGGATTTTACTCAGGGCGCTTTTCAGTGGAACGCCAGAGAGTTGCAACGTGATGAGCACCTTGTCTAACTTCACGCCGGATTTTTGCAGCGCACGCTGGTCGGCCATGATCGGCGCGCCGCAGGCGCGGGAGAGAAACTGAATGACGTCGTCGAGTGGCGTTTCCTGGAACTCGAATTCCACCGGCTTCGCCAACGCCGCTTCAAGAGAACCGCTCTCGGCCGCACGACTCG
>JAJRWU010000260.1 GCA_024276655.1 Planctomycetota bacterium | reverse complement strand
GGACGGGCGCGTATTTCGGCCACCGCCGCCATTGCGGTTTCGCGCGCTGCCGCAGGCACTCTTGCTGGCGATTCTGTTCGTCACGACCGCCGGCTGCGCGAGCGTGAACTGGCTCTCGGTGATCGACTACGCCACGCCTGACATTGCCTCCGTGCGGCATACGCCAACCAATCCGCTCACGCAAACCCTTAAGTTGCTGTCGCGCAAGGGTCCCCAGCCGACCGACCGCACCAAACAACTGTTGCGCAAGTACGATTTGTCGTCGAAATCAGATTCGGATCCCCGCGACGTGCTCATCGAACTCCAGCAGATCATCAGCGCCAACCCGTCTCCGGAGAATATCTACGCCTACGCTGAATTGGCCTATATTTTTGGCGTCAAGGCGCAAGAGAATAAGAATGACGAACTGGCCTTCGATATGTTCGGAGCTTCGGTGGTCAGCGCATACGCCTATCTGTTCGATCCTCAATACGACCAATACCGCAACCCTTACGATCCTCAATTCCGCCGCGCCAGCGATCTTTACAATGAATCGTTGGAAGGCGTGCTGCGCATTGCTAATCGGCGAGGCTTGCTGAAGCCTGGCATGCAGCATGGGATAAAATCGGGGAGTCATGCGTTTGATGTCGTCGTGACCTTGAAGGGTCCCTGGCAAGACGACGAAATCGACCATTTCGAATTTGTGTCCGACTACGAAGTGACCGGTCTGACCAACCAATATCAAACGTATGGCTTGGGCGTGCCGATGATCGCGGTGCGAAAATCTCGCAAGAACGAAGATCCGGCCGATAGTTATTATCCTGAAGGGCTGACCTTCGCCGTTACGGCTTTTCTTCGCGTGGAGGAATTCGCCGATGGCCACGATGGCCATTGCAAACTCGAACTCTACGACCCGCTTACCGACACAAACATTCTGGTAAACAACCGCCTGGCGCCGCTGGAAACCAATCTCAGCACGCCCTTGGCGGTATTTTTGAATCAACCCTTGCTGCGCACGGAATTCCTGGCCACGTTCGGTCTGCTCGACGCCCAAGCCGGGCAAGCGTACCGCGGCGTGTACATGCTCGAGCCGTACGACCCGAACAAAATCCCCGTCATGATGGTGCATGGCCTTTGGTCGAGCCCGGTGACGTGGATGGAAATGTTCAACGACCTCCGCGCCGCGCCCGACATACGCAACCGCTACCAATTTTGGTTTTATCTGTACCCCACCGGGCAGCCGTTTTGGATCAGCGCCACGCAAATGCGAAACGATTTGGCCAAGATGCGCCAGAAAATCGATCCCCAAGGGACCTCCATTCCGCTGCGGCAAATGGTGCTGATCGGGCATAGCATGGGCGGGCTGGTGTCGACCTTCCAAACGCTGGAAAGCAGGACTGATTTCTGGAATTTGGTCAGCAATAATCCGTTTGAGGAACTCACCGGCGACGAAGAAACAATAACCACGCTGGGCCAAACGTTGTTTTTCCATCCTTCGCAATCGGTGCGGCGCGTCGTCACGATCGCAACGCCGCACCGCGGCAGTTACTTTGCGAATTCCGCCACCCGTTACGTGGGGCGCTCGCTGATCAAGCTGCCCAAAATCATCAAAGAGACTTCGCGAAAAGTCATCCGCGACAACCCCGGCTTTTTCACCAACACCGACCTCCTGACCATCACCACGAGTATCGACTCGCTGGCGCCCGATTCTCCCATTTTGCCGGCGATGCTCGAGGCGCCGCATGCGTCCTGGGTGACCTACCACAACATCATCGGCGAAGCGCCCGACGAAGGTTTTTTGGGGCGTTTCACCAAGGGCGGCGATGGCGTGGTCACGATCGAAAGCGCCCATCTGGACAACGCGGTTTCGGAAATCAGGGTGCCGTCGCTGCACAGCGCTGTTCACAGCCATCCTCGCGCGATTCTGGAAGTGCAACGCATCTTGCGCGAACATAGCCGGCAAATGTTCGCCGAAACGAGTTACACGCACCGCCGCGCCATGCCCGCCGGCTTCACGCCGCCGCGTCACGGAACATTGCCTTTGAAAAAAACAGCCGCGCCGGCGCGGCCTCCCTCCGGGCAACTCCCCGCTCCCGCCCGGCGTGCGATTGTTCCTTTCGTTCCCGCCGCGCCCGCTGTTCCAGGTGCTCCTTTCACGCCCACTGCTCCCTTCACGCCCGCTGCTCCCGCAACACCGCCCCGCATGTTGGAAACGCCTCCGCTGGCGCCGCTGCCTCGCGCCGCTCGCGATGAAGAATAATCGCCCCACAACTCCGTAAACTCCAACGCGCGCCGTTCGCAACCGCCGCTGGGGGCGGCTATACTTTGGGCATGATTTGGGATCTTCACTGCCACCTTTCGGGCGTTACCGGCGACACGCCTCACGAGCGGATCGCGAAACTGATGCGCTACGCCGATCGGATGGGCGTCGAGCGGTTGGTGTTTTTCATGGGGTTTCCCTGGTCGAAAGACCCCGCGCCCGACGACCTCCGCCGCCAGAACGATCAGGTGCTCCAAGCCTTGGAACATTGGCAAGGCCGCGCTCTGGGCTTCGTCTACTTGAGCCCCAAGCATGTGGAGGCAAGTTTGGCGGAACTCGAACGATGCGTGGCGAAGGGGCCGATGGTGGGCGTGAAACTTTGGGTCGCCGAACGCTGCGCCGACGAGCAAATCGACCCCATCATCCGCCGTGCGGCGGAACTCAAGGCGCTCATTTATCAGCACACCTGGTGGAAGGCGGGCGGCAATGGCGAAGGAGAATCGACGCCCCTTGATCTCGCCAAACTAGCAGCCAGGCACCCCCAAACAACGCTCATCTGCGGACACACCGGCGGCGATTGGGAGCGCGGCATTCGTGCTATTCGGTCGCGGGCCAACGTCGTGATTGGAACCGGCGGGTCAGACCCCACCGCCGGCATGATGGAAATGGCGGTTCGCGAACTTGGCCCCCGACGTGTGTTGTACGGCAGCGACATCGGCGGACGCAGCTTCGCCTCGCAGATCGCGAAAGTCTCGGTAGCGGATCTATCGCCGGCCGAAAAACGTTTGATCTTTGGTGAGAATTTGCGGCGGCTGCTCACGCCTATTCTCCAAGACAAAGGGCTGCCGCTCTAATGATCGACGTGAACGTGTATCTGGGGCAGTGGCCTTTCCGTCGGCTTCCGTATGACGGCGCCGCGAAACTGGCCGCCAAGCTGCGCGGGCAAGGTGTTACGCAGGCCTGGGCGGGAAGTTTTGAAGCTGTTTTGCAGCGAGATATCGGCGGCGTCAATGCGCGGCTGGCGGCGGAGTGCAAGGAGTTTGGCGAGGGGATGTTTCAGCCCTTTGGCGCGATCAACCCCAATCTGCCCGATTGGCGGGAAGATGTCCGACGGTGCCAGGAAGACTACGGCATGCCGGGCATTCGCTTGCATCCTAATTATCATGGCTACGAATTGGACGCGCCGCAGTTCGCCGAACTGCTCGACATGGCGCACCAGCACAAACTCATCGTGCAGATTGCCGTCAAAATGGAAGACGCACGCACGCAGCACCCGCTGTTGCGCATGCCGCCGACGTCGCTTGCGCCGCTGCCGAAATTGCTGGAGGCGCGCGCGGGTTTGCGCGTCGTGATCCTCAACGGCCTGCGAAATTGGCGGGCGCCGGTGGTCGAGCAACTGGCTTCGCTAGGCGAGCGGGTCGCTTTCGAAATCGCCACGTTGGAAGGCGTGGGAGGCGTGGAAAAACTGATTGCCCACTTGGGCGTGGAACATGTTTTGTTTGGCTCGTATTCTCCCTTCTTTTACTTGGAATCAGCCGTGCTGAAACTCAAGGAATCCGAATTAGGCGGCGTGCAGCGAAACGCGATTTTGAAGAAAAACGCCGCCCGGCTTCTCGCCACTTAGAACCGTTCGAGAAATAATTGTCTGATTTGCACGGAAAGAAGAAATTTATCAATAGTTATCTTTCATTACTCATTTGTCATTGGAGAAAGAGAAACAAAGATGCGAGCAAACAAATGGCCAATGACAAATGGCCATTAACCACCGAAG
>JAJRWU010000020.1 GCA_024276655.1 Planctomycetota bacterium | reverse complement strand
GCCGCCGACCACCGTTGTGGAGCGGATCAGCGGCGACGCCCCGCCCGACTATTTCGTCGGCCCGGCTTGGTGCCACGACAAACCCGCCGTGCGCCGCGCGATCGGCAATGAACTCGAACGCCGCGACACCTGGCAGGGTAAGCGCTATTCCGCCGGTTGATGGCTCGTAGTCGTTGTTTGCAACCTTCGGCTTACTTCTGCAAGTAAAGCCAGACAAATCCCGTGCGGTCTTCGTTGACAAACTCACTGCGTTTGCGGTACAGATCGCTGAAACGCAAATTCGCGGCTTGCCTTTCCTCGGCGGTCGCATCGGGATCGTTCATCGCGGCGGACGTCGCTTGCAAATTCTTTTGCCATTTTACTTGGCGCTCCTTGTACTCCGCTTCGCTGAGGCCGGTGGCTGGCTCCAGAAGTGTGAGGCTGTCGCCGACGAGAATGTCGAGCTTGCCGTCGTTGTTCACGTCATCCACCCAGATGCGCGTCGATGTTGTCGGACCGGTGAGAGCTTTCTCGCTCAAACGAGCGCCATATTCGACCGATTTCCCTGGTGCGATAAGCGTTTGGAAGGCTTTCAGAACGGGCCGCTTTTGGCCCTCGCCGGCATGATTTTCGGCCCACTGCACGCCCCCATTGCTGGAGCCGCTGAGCAGGTCGAGATCGCCGTCGTGGTCCCAATCGATGACGAACGGATCGCTGTGCATGCCAACGATTTTCAACGGCTGGTTGTTCGATTGCAGCAGTTGTGGCTGCGGATCAAACTTGCCATTGGGCTGGCCCGAGAAGACATAAAAACTGCCGGCGAAATTACCCACCACGAGGTCCAGGTCGCCGTCGCTGTCCCAGTCGACGGCCGTGGGCCGCGTGCAAATATTCTCGACCTGATATTTGCTATCGTCGCCAATGGGAATGATCAGCGGTTTGTCGTCGGTCCCGTTGAGAACCGCCGCCTTTTTGAAGCCGCCATCGGGTTGTCCCCAAAGAACTTGAAACAGACCCGCCATGGATTTTTCCATGCGCGAGTACGAACCGGAGAGGATGTCATTGTGGCCGTCGCCGTTAAGGTCCACCAACTGTGGAGTGGAACTGGTGCATCACCACACGCCGGGCACTTGAGCGGTGGCGCCTTCGGCTTTTAGCCACTTACCGGCAGCCAGTTTGCCCTCGCCCAGGTTCTTGAAAACGCGAATTTTCCCTTGGTTGAATTGCCCGACCAACAAGTCTTTCAGGCCATCGCCATCGACATCGCTCCAGCAGGGCGCGGCGTAACCGGGGCTCTCCACACGAACCACGGCGTCGCCCCCCTTGAGCCGCACCGGTGGTTCAAACTCAGCGGCAAAAGCCGCCACGGCATTAGCGGCGGCCGCCAGAGCCGCTGCTCCACAAACCGCCACGAAGGGAATGAGTCGAGGCATTGAATCCATCCTTTGGAAAAGATACGGAACCGCCAGCCGAACGTACTCCAATTACACAGAGTATAGGGAATTTGAAATGGAGCCGTCAACTATTTTTGTTGGGCTGATCGGCGTTGCCGCGGCCGCTGTTGGAATTCAACCTTTAGGCTGCGTCTTTAAAGAACAACATGCTAAAGCATGAACTCCAACGGCGCGAAACGACATGCTAACGCATGAGGCAGCTAGTGCTTGAAATGGCGGCGACCGGTAAACACCATGATCAGGCCGCGCTCGTTGCAGGCGTCGATCACTTCTTGGTCTTTTTTTGAGCCGCCGGGCTGAATGATGGCCGAAATGCCCGCTGCGGCCGCCTTGTGGATCGAATCGGGGAAGGGGAAGAAAGCGTCTGAAGAAAGCACAGCGCCCCGCGACTTCTTGCCGGCCTTCGCCAACGCGATATCGACTGAATCGACCCGGCTCATTTGCCCGGCGCCCGCGCCGGCCAGCGCGCTGTCGCGGCAGACGGCAATCGCGTTCGACTTGATATGCCGCACAATTTCCCAGGCGAACGCCAACTCCGCCAGTTCGGCGTCGCCGGGTTTCTTTTCGGTCACTACTTTCCATTCGGTGGGAGCGTCGGCGCCGGTATCTGCACTTTGCACCAACAGGCCGCCATCGATTTGGCGTATCTCGCACGTTGCGCCGCGACCGGCGTGGGGGCCAAGGTCCATCAAACGCACATTCGATTTCCATTTGGGGCGCGTCGTGAGCATTTCGAGCGCCGCGGCATCGAACCCTGGGGCGACGATGGCTTCGATAAACAACCCCGGTTCGCACAGTAACTCCGCCGTGGCGGCGTCAACCTTTTGATTGAACCCCAGCACCGAACCAAAGGCGCTGAGCGGATCTCCGGCCAGGGCGTGTTTTGTTGCTTCGGCCAACGAAGCCGCCGCCGCCGCGCCGCAAGGGTTGCTGTGTTTGACCACCACCGCCGCAGCGCGGGGCAACGCCCGTGCAATCGTCCAGGCGCCGTTGAGGTCGAGGTAGTTGTTGTACGAGAGCTCCTTGCCATTGCGCTGCTTGGCCGCGACCAAGGCGCCGGCGGCGGGCGCCGCGTCTTCATACAAGGCGGCGGCTTGATGCGGGTTTTCGCCGTAGCGAAGATCGACGCGTTTTTTCCAACGCAACGTAAGATTTTCGGCGTACGTACTCTGCTCGCCCTCTTGCTGGGAACTGGTTTGCTGGGCCAGATAAGCCGCAATGCACTGATCGTAGGCCGCCGTGCAGGCGAACGCTTCCGCCGCCAAACGCGCTCGCAATGCGTTCGATACCCCGCCAGCCGACGTGATATCGGCCACGATGGCGTCGTATTGCTCCGGCGCGGTGGCTATCGCCACGAAGGCATGATTCTTGGCCGCCGCTCGGACCAAACTCGGGCCGCCGATATCGATCTGTTCAATCGCTTCGGCGATCGTGGTATCGGGCGAAGCGATCGTTTGCTCGAACGGATAGAGGTTGACGACGATCAAGTCGAACGCCGAAATTCCGTGTTCTTCGAGAGCGTTCCGGTCTTGGGGATTGTCGCGACGAAAGAGGATGCCGCCGAAAATTTTCGGATGGAGCGTTTTGAGGCGTCCATCCATCATTTCCGGGAAGCCGGTGTAGGTCGAGACATCGTGGGCTTCAACACCGGCTTCAAGCAGCGCGCGGCGCGTGCCGCCGGTGCTAAAAATCTCGACGCCCATCGCGGCAAGGCGTTGCGCGAAGGCCGCCAGGCCGGTTTTGTCGCTGACACTGATCAGCGCCCGTTTGATGGCGGTTGGCTCGCCGGCGTTTGATGTTTGGGCGGCGTCGGGTTGGGCGGGAGTGGCTTGCATGGCTGCTGGACTTGCGAGGGGTGGAACGGATTTGGGAAAGAGGGCCGAATGGTCATGGTTTACGCCTCCAGCCGAATTTGGTCAAGCCGCCCGGAGGAGTGGCCGGCCTTTCCGGGCGAATATTGAGTTTCCCGGGGCGGAATCGAGCGAGAGCCTTGGGCAATGTGTATTATGAAAACATCTCGCCACCGCCCGGTAAGACATTCTTTTCGAGGAAAAAACATGCATCTTTGCGGTAACATCTTTCTCGTCGCCATATTTTCATGCGAGATCTTTCCCGCATCGGCGGCTTTGGGGGCGGAAAAAGTTCGCGGCCCAGCAGTTGTTCCGCTCGTGCAGGCCCATGCCCACAACGATTACCGGCATGCACGGCCGTTGCTCGACGCCCTCGACCACGGGTTTTGCAGCGTGGAGGCCGATATCTTTTTGGTCAACGGCGAACTGCTCATCGGCCACCATCCGATCGAACTCACGCCCCGCCGCACGCTGGAAAAACTCTATTTGGCGCCGCTTCGGCGGCGGGTCCAAGAAAACGGCGGGCGTGTCTTTTCCGGGGGTCCGCGAATCACGCTCTTGATCGATATCAAAACGAATGGCTCGAAAACCTACCAGGTTCTGCGCGAGGCGTTGGCGAATTACAAAGAGATCCTTTCCAGTGTGGAGAATGGTCGCAGGATCGACCGCGCGGTGGACGTAGTGATTTCGGGAAATCGGCCGTGGGAGGACATCGCCCGGGAAAAAATTCGTTACGCCGGTATTGATGGCCGACTTGCCGACCTCGAATCCTCGGCGCCGGCGCATCTGCTGCCCTTGATTAGCGACCGCTGGACCTCGCACTTCCGCTGGCGGGGCGACGGCGAAATATCGGCGGCGGAGCGCGAAAAGTTGCAATCGATCGTGGCTCGCGCACACCACGCCGGCAGGCGGGTTCGGTTTTGGGCCACGCCAGAAAACTCGTCCCTCTGGAAGGAACTCGCCGAACAGAGCGTCGACCACATCAACACCGACGACCTCGCCGGCCTGCAAACCTTTTTTCTCCAGCGGTTGACAAAAAACAACGCCGCCACGGAGCAGATCAAAGAAGTCTTGGCCCAACAAGCGGCCGCCTGGAACGCCGGCGACCTCGAACGCTTCATGCAACACTACTGGAAGTCGGACGACCTGACCTTCAGTTCCGGCGGTAAAGTCACGCGGGGTTGGTCGGCCACCAAGGCTAATTACGAACGTCGCTACAACACGCCCGAAAAAATGGGACGACTCGCGTTTGCAAACTTGGAAATTTCGCTATTAGGCTCCGACAGTGCGCTGGTGCTGGGGCGTTGGAGTCTGACCCGAAAGGCGGAACCGGCGGGCGGCGCGTTTTCGCTCGTCTTCCGCCAGCTCGACGGCCAGTGGGTCATCATTCACGACCATACCTCCGCCGATGGAAACATTGTTGCACGGAAAGAACAAGCGGAATAGCTTTTTTTAGGCGAGCGGCGGGAAACGGAACCACCACCGCCTGAAGGCGGTGGGTTCGGGAAAATCGTGAACTCTGGACTGAAGTCCTTCGCACCCAACAAATGAAAACACGCAACCTTCCTCAAGAGGCTGCCCAATGAAAAAGAAGAATCACCACAGAGGAACGGGGAGCACAGAGATAAAGACACAAAAAAATCTCTGTGCCCTCCGCTCACCTAACTGGACAGCGCCAGGTTTGGTGGTTTGAGTTTATCATATCGGTGTTTTTGGCGGTACAGATTTGATTTTGTCGGCGTCAATGCCCAGTTCCGCGAAACGTTTGCGTCTTGTCTTACGGTGCGATTTGCTGGCTTGAG
>JAJRWU010000259.1 GCA_024276655.1 Planctomycetota bacterium | reverse complement strand
CCTTTCGTCATTTCGTTCTTCTCTGCGGCCCTCTGCCCCTTTGCGGCCTCAGCGTTTCCCGTCTTCGAAACCGTATCTCGGTTATTCGCCGTGGGATAGATTGCTGTCGCAAAATTCCCGCGACGCCGTGAACGGTTACGATTTTCCTTTGAGCAGTCGGCTCGTGACCTCGTTCTCCGACCGTCCAGTCTCCTCGATGTCCCGGACATTTCTCAGCGTCGTTTCGGCGATGGTTTGTAGCGCCTCCTGCGTGAAGAACGCCTGATGGCCTGTCACGACGACGTTCGGAAACGTCAAGAGTCGGGCCAGCACATCGTCCGTGATGACCTGCTGGGAAAGATCCTCGAAGAAGTAATCCGTTTCAAAAAGATTCTCACCACACGCTTATTCTGCATCGCGGGAGCACCGTCGTAAAGACTCGTATGATGCAGCGGCCAGTGGTCTTGTTCGATCTGTTGGCGGCTTCATTCTTCCGCAGAGTTTGCTGCTTCCTCAACTGCTCGGATCGTAGCGATGACGCCCTCGCCGGCGCCGTCATTTTATCAACCCGGCTCCAGCCCGCCCGACCAGATTCTCTCCACTTCCTCCCTCCCTCAAACGCCACGCCCATTGCAGGGTGTACGCCACGGTTTCACCTTTTCCGACCGACATTGACCCATTACCGCATTTTGCCGATAATTCAAATAACCGCGTATTAAAATGGGCGGTTTGCGTCGAGTGTATTTTGTGTTCTTCCAGACCGCCCCGAAGGCGGGTTATCCAAGAGAGCGATAGAAGCCGATGTCGGTTGCCGAAAATCAAGATCTTGATCAATACTGCCTGGACGTCGCCACCCGGGCGAAAGCGGCCACGCTTCAGTTGGCCCAAGCTTCGGGAGCGGTGAAAAATCGGTGGTTGCGAAATTCCGCGCGGCGGTTACGGGAAAACCAGCCGCTGCTCGAAACGGCGAATCAAAAAGACCTAGCCGCCGCCCCCGATTTTGGACTAACCGACGCCGAAACCGACCGCCTGCGGCTGACGCCCGAGCGCATTGAAGGCATCGCCTTGGCGTTGGAGGAAATCGCCTCCTTCCCCGACCCGATTGGCGAAGTGGTGGAGTCGTCGCGAAGGCCCAACGGGTTGGAGGTCTCGAAAGTTCGCGTGCCGCTGGGCGTCGTGTTTTTCATTTATGAGTCGCGTCCTAATGTGACGGCCGACGCAGCGGCCATTTGCTTGAAGAGCGGCAACGCGGTTATCTTGCGGGGCGGTAAGGAAGCCTTCCATTCCAGCCGGGCGATTGTCGACCTGTTGCAGGCGGAGCTGGCCGAATGTGGTTTGCCCGCCGGAGCGGTGCAATTGGTCTCGACGACCGACCGCGCCGCGGTGGGAAAATTTCTGGCCTTCAACGAATACATTGATCTAGCGATTCCGCGCGGCGGCGAAGGGCTGATTCGGCGCGTGGCCCGGGAAGCCCGCATGCCGGTGATCAAACATTACGCCGGCAATTGCCATGTGTATGTCGACGCCCTGGCCGACCAAGACGACGCCGAACGTATTCTGATCAACTCGAAATGCCAACGGATGGGTGTTTGCAACGCCTGCGAATCGTTGCTGGTGCATGCCGATATCGCGGCTGAATTTCTGCCGAAAATTGCCCGCGCCTTGAGCAAAAACGAAGTGGAGTTGCGGGGCGACGAGCGCGTTTGCGAGTTGGTTGCCGCCGCCGCGCCCGCCACCGAAGACGACTATTACGCCGAGTATTTGGGGCCGCGCCTTTCGGCCAAGGTGGTGGCGTCGGTTGAAGAAGCGGTGGCGCATATCAACCAATACGGCTCGCACCACACCGACGCCATCGTTTCGCAAAATCTCTCGGCGGCGCGGCGATTCGTGGCGGGAGTCGATAGCGCGGCGGTTATCGTGAATGCCAGCACGCGGTTCAACGATGGCGGAGAATTTGGCCTGGGCGCCGAAATCGGCATCAGCACCGATAAATTTCACGCACGCGGGCCTTGCGGCATTCGCGAATTAACCAGTTACAAGTATGTGGTCTATGGAGAGGGGCACATTCGTTCGTAAACCCCAGCGTTTGCAAACACCAGCCGTTTGTAAACACCAGCCACGGAGGGACGCATGGGAGACGAAGTTCTTAGTCAGGCGGAAGTGGAAAGCCTGCTCAGCGCAATGGATACCGGCGCCGCCAATACGGTTACCGGTGGCGGCGATGGCCAAGGCGGTGGCGGCGCGCGCCATCGTGAGAAAATCACCCCCTACGATTTCAAGCGACCGGAACGCGTCGGCAAGGAGCAGATGCGCGGCTTGCAGTCGTTACACGAAGGGTTCGGCCGAAATTTCGGCGCGGCGCTTTCCGCGCTCTTGCGGAGTATTGTCGAGGTCAAACTGACCAGCGTCGACCAACTCACATACAGCGAATTTGTTTTCAGCCTGGAAAACCCGACCTGCTTCAATCTGCTCAAGGCGGAGCCGCTGGAAGGCAACCTGATTCTTGACATCAACCCCTCGATCCTCTTCCCGATTATTGATCGGCTCTTGGGAGGCGGCAAGGAAACCGGCGCGCCGGCGCGCCGCCCCTTGACGGAAATAGAACTCGGGCTCACCTCGCGAATCACCAGCCTTTTTCTCGATGAACTGAAACGCGCCTGGGAGAATGTGCTCGAACTTGATTTGTCGGTCGAACGCGTGGAGAGCAATCCTCAATTGGTGCAAATCGTGCCGCCGAACGAAGTCGTGGTGTTGGTCAGCTTCGAACTCACGATCGGCGATTTGCGCGGCATGCTGAACCTCTGCATTCCCTTCAACTCGATCGAACGCATTGGCGGCAAACTCCAGAACAACAGTTGGGTGGCCTATGGACGTTCCGAAACCAACGACCAAACCGTGGCCCAAATCAGCCAGCAACTCGATCAGGCGTTGGTGGAAGTGGTGGCCACGTTGGCCGAAACCAAAATTCGCACCTCCGACCTACTAGGGCTTCGCGTGGGCGATATCATCACCACGGAAACCGATGTCAACGCTCCTCTGGAGTTATCGGTGGGCGGTCTGCCGAAATTCACCGTGCATCCTGGCGCGTTGAAAGGCTCGAAGGCCGTTCGCGTGGAAGCGCCCGTCGAAGACCCGCGTTTGAAACAACAGGCCGGCTGAGAGTGCGAAGCGTCGCGATGGTTGACCAACCAAAAAAGCCCGGCATTTTGAAAATTCCGGGTTTTTTTTTTGGACCACCCCGCGCGCGCGAACGCGTGGTTTTTTCAGCGGCCATGCTTCAAAGGCGCTCCACGGGTTGTTTTTTCAAACCAGCCGCCGGGCTGTGTTCCGCACTGCTCAATTTTGGGCTCTCGCATGCCGTTTTTCAGCGGCGGCCGCCTTGATAAGCAGCCCTATTCCGAGCACCGCAAACACGGCGGCGAAGGCCAGCCCACTCATCGTCGCGAGCAGCGAATGCGAAATTCCATTTGCGAGTTCGGCGGGTTCGACGTTCTCCGAAGTCGCGATTTGGTCAAAGGCATTCATCATTCCCACAACCGTACCCGCCAAACCGGCCAATGGCGCGAGCACCGCCAAAAGGAGAAACCCCCGCCCAAATTTCCGCAGCGTCTTGTGTGATGATTCCATGCGGTTCGCGCTCAGCCTTTCGACTGTTTCCTTCGGTGTTCGAGCAGTAAGGCGAGCGGCGGAAAATAACTTAGCATCGAGCGGAAAATTAGTGTCGTAGCCATGCTCGCCAGAGCGTGGGATCGTTCACCGCTCACCCACCGTCTGGCGACGATGGCTACACAAATGTGACAGTTATTTATCGAGCGGTACTTACCCGCACGTAGCGGGCGTCCGTGAGTTTTTTTGGGTTCCCGCCTACGCGAGAATGACCGTTTGCTGATTCACTCGCTTGCGCTTCGTGCTTGTATTTAGGTGAATTTCCATCTGCCGCTCGCCTAAGCGAAACCCTCACTCCAGAATCATGTCGTCGGCGGTATGATTCGTGGGAATCATGGGGAGGACGTGTTCCTGGTAGGGCACTTCCACATCGAGCACGTAGGGGCCGTCGAAATCGATCATTTTTTGCAGCGCCGCGGTGAGATCGGCCTTCTTGGAAACCGACGCCGCGCCGCAGCCGTAGCCCTTGGCAATCGCCACGAAATCGGGGTAGCGTTCGGTGGCGAAGCGGCCGGCGCCCTTGCCCTTCGCTTCGGCGTGATGGATCGGCCCCAAATACGTATGCGCCCGGTTGCCTTTCATGAAGCGGTCTTCCCACTGCACCACCATGCCCAAGTGCTGGTTGTTCAGCAGCAGCACCTTGACGGGAATGTTCTCGCAATGGCAGGTGGCGAGTTCCTGAATGTTCATTTGGAAACTGCCATCGCCGTCGATATCGATAACCAGCGCATCGGGCGAGGCGATTTGCGCGCCCATCGCCGCCGGTAGGCCAAAGCCCATGGTGCCGAGTCCTGAACTGGAGAGCCAGGCGCGAGCCTGGTGGTGCTTGTAGAATTGCGCGCCCCACATTTGATGTTGCCCCACGCCGACGGCCACAATCGTTTTTCGCTTTTGGGTCAGCCGCGAAAGTTCGGCAATGGCGTGCTGTTGCAAGATGCCATCGAACGTTTTGTCGTATTGCAACGGCTGCTGCTGTTTGCGTTTTTGACACAAACCGACCCACTCGGAAATGTCTTCCGGCGGTTCGGCCACGCGATTCAGTTCGCGCAGCGCGTATTTGGCGTCGCTGAGAACCGGAATGTGCGCGACTTTGTTTTTGTTCAATTCCGAAGCGTCGATATCGATGTGAATGATTTTGGCATGCTTGGCGAATTCGGCGAGTTTGCCGGTCACGCGGTCGTCGAAACGAACGCCAATCGCGAGCAGCAAATCACAATCTCGGACAGCCCAATTCGCATAGGCCGACCCATGCATGCCGAGCATGTCGAGCGAGAGCGGGTCGTCGCTGGGAATGGCGCCCAAACCCATGAGCGTCATCGTGACGGGAATTCCCGTTTTGGCGGCGAACCGGCGGAGTTCGTCGGAGGCGCCTGATAAAACCACGCCCCCGCCGCAATAGATCAGCGGACGTTTGGCCAGTTTAATGGCGGCGGCCACCTGCCGGATTTGTTCCGGCGGCGCTTGCCGATCCTCCAGCCGATAGCCGGGCAGATCCATTGGCGCATTCCAATCGATGGCCGTCGATTCGAGCTGAATATTTTTGGGCATGTCGATCAACACCGGACCAGGACGGCCCGTCGTGGCGACATGAAACGCTTCGCGCACAATGCGCGGAATGTCCTTGATATCGGTCACGAGATAATGGTGTTTGGTGATCGAACGACAGATCTCGACGATCGGCACTTCCTGAAAGGCGTCGGAGCCGATCACCGGCGTGGGAACCTGGCCCGTGATCGCGACGAGCGGGATGCTGTCGAGCTTGGCGTCGGCAATACAGGTGACTAAATTCGTGGCGCCGGGCCCGCTGGTGGCCATGCAAACGCCAGGCCGCCCCGATACGCGGGCGTAGCCTTGCGCGGCAAAACCGCCGCCTTGCTCATGGCGCGGCAAAATCGTGCGGATCTGATCGCCAAAACGGGTCAATGCCTGGTGCAGCGGCATGCTGGCGCCGCCAGGATAGGCGAAAATGACATCCACGTCTTGTTCAACCAACGACTTGACGAGAATGTCGGCGCCCGACAAGACTTCCTCGCCAGTGGCCTTCGCAGGGGCAGCCACGGTATACTCTCCTCTTTGCGTAACAAGTTCCAGCGACTAACTTTACAACTATTAAACGGGTCTACAACTATAGGTGTGTGGACAAGAACTTTCAACCACGGGTTCGCATTTGGATCGTGTGGAACGATTAAAATCTGAATTAGTTCGGAGAAGCCCGGCTTTTTGAAAGAGCCGGGCTTCTGAACCGGTTATTCTGAGAAGCCGGTGGTTCTGAACCGGGATATCGTTTTATCGCGTTTCCTGGTTTCACCGAAATGGGTCCATTTGAGGGAAACTGATGAAGGCTGTTCTGTTGATCGGACTGGGAGGCGCGCTCGGCGCCATGTGCCGATATGGAATCTCGGCTTCGGCGCAACGCCTGTACGGGCTGGAGTTTCCGTTGGGAACCCTGCTGGTGAATACGGCAGGTTGCTTGGCGATAGGCGTGATTGCCGGCGGCGCCATGGCCTCGACGCCGCCCATCATTCGAGGGGCGATCATGGTCGGATTCCTCGGCGGATTGACCACTTTTTCCACGTTCGGCCTGGATACGATCTCGTACTTCGACAGCGGAAAACCGGGTTGGGCGATGTTGAATATCGCGGCGAACGTGGTGCTCAGCCTGCTGGCCGTCGGCGTGGCGTTGTTAATCACCCGGCATTTTTGCCCGCCGGAATGATTTTCTTTTGCCGGTCCTTACTCTTCCACGACCAAGCCGCGACTGGTGACCTTGGTCACCCCGAGGCCTAAACGCTTGGCTGGGTCGGAGATGCGTTCGGGAATGTCGGTTCGTTCAAATAACTCAGGATTAGGGCGTTGGTTTTTATCGACGATCGACTGAACCGTTTCGCCTTTGCGCACTTCAACAAAGAACGGCGCGCCGCTGCCGCCAGCCGTCGCCCAGGCGAGCTGTTTGCCCACGCGCAGTTGTAACCACGAAATGTACGGCGTGACCGCAGCGCTTTGTTCCGTGCCATCGGTCATCCGATACCTGACCGTCTGTTGCTTGCCGCGTTTCATTTCCGCCACCAGCGTGACAGCGGCGTTGGGGTTTACGGTCCAGCCGTTGGCTTCAATTTCCTTGCGCAAAGCTTTTTCCACGCGCGACGCATACTGGCCGGCTTTTATTTCGAGCCGCACGCTGGAGCCGCGTTTGAGAATCATGAGGGAGTCCAGGTCCAGCGAGGCCGTTGCTTCGTCGACCTTGGGGCCGGGAAGTTGCACCGCGCCAACGGCCAGCCCCCGGTCAGAGCCCGACCTCACCGAAGCAGCATAGACCAGATGGCTGTTGATGATTTCGCGGAGCCGCCGCCCGCCAAGGTAGTCATCGATGGCGGAAAAATCGAATTGATAATTCCAGATTGCGACGCGGTGTTTCAGGCTGAATAACACTTGGCCGCGAGGCCCTGAATCAGCCATGATGCGTTGGTCGCCCACCCAGGCGATGGTGGTTCCGAACGAGGAGCCGATCGCTTCGGCCTGGTACTGTAGCGGGTCGGCTTGTGCATTGGTCAAATCCCAAACGGTGAGCGCGCTGCGGTTGAGTACGGCCAACCGGCGGCCATCATCGGTTACCGCCACCGCCGCGGCGCCGTCTTTTGCCGGCAGCGTACAGGCCAGACGCCCCGTGGCGGCTTCCAGAATTCGGACTCTTTTATCTTCGGGGAGGAACAGGTACCGGCGGCCTCCGCTGAGCGTGGACGCGCGCGAGAAGAACGCTTCCTGCTTAACGCGATAGCGCATCGCCTTGGCCTCAACATCCCAGGCGACGATTTCATTTCCCGACCAGCGATGCAGCACGATATTGCCAGTGACCAGCCTCGCCCACGGTTCGTTCGGCGCGCGTTCCCCAGAGGCGCTCTCCCAGCGAACGATTGGCACGACTTCCTTTTTGTTCGGCAACGACTCCCACAGCGTGAGCATCGGCTTTTTGCTAAAGGCGTCATCCGCGCTCACCGCATACGTCAACAACCGATGGCTTCGTTGGTGGTAGTCCAGCACGATTTCGCCGGCGGGCAGCAACTGCGTCACCTCGATTTTTTTCTTCGACAGCGAAGCCCAGAGCAATTGCGTGGGCAACCTTTTTGTCGGGCTATGATTTTCAACCGCGACGAGCAACCAAGAGTCGGCGCCTCCCAGCGGGATGACGGCGCCCATCCTATCGTGGGCGTGGCGCATTCCAAAAGCGACGCCGCCCTCTTCGAGTTTGAAGAAACTGGGCAGCGGGTCGGGCGCGAGCGCCGTGCGATTGGCGCCGCCGGAGAATGCGTCGGAGAAAATACCCTCAGTCACTTGGAATTTTTCCGTGGGAGGCGGCTCAGGGGCCGATGCCGCCGACGGCCCAAACTCTTTTTCCTTGCGTTTGATAAAGGCTTGGTCCGATGTGCTCAGTCGAGCGATCGGCACCTTGATTTCCGACATGTCTTCCTTGCGCAGCGTGACGGTTTTGGAATTGATGGCCAGCAGCGCGGCGAGAATCTTGAAACTTCCCGATTCATCGGACCACGTTCGCCCTGGCGCCAGGGCGTCGACTTCGTAAAGAAACCGCACTTCCCTCCGCTTGAAAGCCTGCTGTTTTGCTCTTCCCGCAAATTGAAATTCGGCCAACACATCGCCGCGCGCGTTTGTATCGACGACCTGTCCGTCCCACCATTTGTTGAGGAAACGAACCTGAATGTCGTCTCCTTTTTTCATTTTCCGTTTCGACTGCGCCGAAGCTTCGGGCGCCGCCGCTGTTAATAAGACCGCCGCCGCCAGCAACGCCAAAACAGCGCTGGGTATGATCTGATGGAGTGCTGGCTTGGCGTTTACTTCGGTCATCGGCTGGCCCTTCGCCTTTTGGTCTGGCGGGAATTTGAGTTGTAGGGGAACACCCATAGCTGACCTAAATATTAGATGGTCGGCCGGGCCGCTGCAACGCTTTGGCCGTTTCATTATTCCAAAATAAAAGCCCGGCATTTTCAAAATGCCGGGCTTTTTGGCTGGGGCTTGTCACCCAAGGATCGGTAACGTGTTCTTCGCGGCGGCTATCGGTATTGGCCGCCTGCTTCGGCCTGACGACGCGCCTGCTCCACGCGGTTGACATAGGCCGTCGGCTGCCGCCAGAATCGCTCCAAAGCGCCTTCGTCGGCAAACAGAAAGATTTGGCTCTTGTAGAACACGCCGTGATTGCGAACACCTTCAACCAACTGCCCCGTTTCGGTGAAGCGAACGGCGTCGTATCCCGAGAGTGCGGGGCTGTAGACGTCGGGTTGGGCGAGAAAGCGTTTCTGTTCTTCTGCACCCGTGAAAAGATACGTGCGGCCCTGATGAATAGCGCCCCATTTCGGATCGCCTTTCGCCCACTTCTGTTTTTCCGACAACGTGACCGGGCAGAAACCGTCCATGGCAATCGGAGGATGCTGCGGGGCCGCTGCCGGCGGCTGTACTTGAGGCTGCGCCGGCTGGGCTTGAGGCTGCGCCGGTTGGGCTTGAGGCTGCCCAGACAGCTGTTGTTGTGGCGGCGACTGAACTTGTGGCGGCGACTGTGGAGGTGCGGGGCCGACAAACTGGTTTTGAACAGGTTGCGAGGGCGCCTGCACGGGTGTGTTGTAGGCCGGGTTTGAATGGCTGTTTGGCGATTGGCCGTATTCAGCGGGTTGGCCGTATTCAGTGGGTTGGTAGCTGCCGGGTTGCTGCGCCCCGCCGTTCAGTCCGGCCGGTGCATTGGCTTGGCCATAACGCGATGCGTTTTGACCGTAGTTCCCGGCGATGGGCGGGTTGGGAGCGCTCGACTGCCCGTATCGGGATTCAGGCGCTCCGTACGCAGGATTTTGCGGACCACGGGGAGCCCGACCCGCAGCCGGATTACTCACCATGCTGGGCTGATTCGCAATGCTCCCGTTGCCGTAGCGGCTGGCGTTCGCCGGCTGAGCCGCCGGCGGAATGGCGCCGTAACGCGAAATCGGGCCTTGGGGCTGCTGCGGATTATTCAAGGGCGAAGTCGGTATTCCGTTGGCGTCAGTTGCATAGGGGTTCGGTTGCGGGCCGGTCGGCGCGGTTGCCGGCGCTGCGCCATAGCGAGAACCTTGCGCCGCTGGAATGGAAGCCGGCTGATTGCCAGCCGGTGCGTAGCGGCTTTGTGAGTTTGGCGGGCCGCTGGCGTTGGCCTGAGGGCCAAGAGGACCAAAGTTCGAGCCGCCGTAAGAGGCTTGTTGCTCGTATCCTGTGGGCGGCGTCTGGCTGTTTCGCGCTGCGGAACCCCGCCCGCCGTCACGCACCGCCACGCCTGGAACTAAAGCTCGACTCCGCGATGAGTCGGCAATTTGATTTACCAGCGCGATGTATTTGTTAGGATCTTGCGGCGATACGCTGCTGGAGAGTTTGTGGCCGGCCGGAGTGATGATCACATCGGTCGGCCAGCGGTCGACTCCGTACCGCCGGGCGATGTCGGTTCTTCGCTGGCCATGCACCTTGACCGGGATGTAATTTTTGGAAATGGCCCGAGCGACATCGGGGCGCGGAAACACGTTTTGTTCCAAACGTTGGCAAGGCGGGCAATCGTCGGCGTAAAAATGGAGGAGCACCAACCGATTTTCCCGTGAGGCGATTTCTTGAGCGGTTTGGAGGTCACGCACCCAGGGGATCAGGTCTTCCGCCTGCAGAGGGGCCGCCAGGAGTGCCATCCAGGCCGTCAGGGCAATCATTCTGATCGCTCGCATGCGTCTCTCGCTTCGGATTTAAGGGCTCGAAATGATATTCTGGCGTGCTTAACACCCAGCGCGTGGCCAGAAGGCTTTGTCATTCCCCTATCGGCCTGTGCGAGTAACGAAGTTTGGTAAAAGTTGCCGAATGCAGCGATTTTACCAAAATGCGCGAAGATTCCGGCAAGACGGCGGATTCCGCCCGCGCCCTGGTTTTTAGGTATAAAGGTGAAGCGGCGGGCGCTTTGGTGAACGAAGAAAATTTGGCTTTTCGCCGGAAAGTTGTATAATTCGGTAAAGAACGCTATGCCGGCGGGCATGCAATGAAAGACCGGGGATACGAAAAACCAGGCCATGCCGGTAAAACAGGAGGTTTCTGATCGCCAGGATTCGGCCGATTTCTCCGGCGTGGAATAGTTGTTTGCGGTCTCAGCTTGACATCGCCGATGTTTTTGGTAAGAATCCGGTCGTTAAGAAGTTCTGGATGAACGGAAGCGTGGCTTATGCCAGCACCCAGTGAAGACTGGGAGTTTGAAGCGACGCGGGCGTGTTGCGCCAACGGGTGTCTTGAGGCCTTGATTGCTCTTTCGCAGAGCAAATTCTCAGTGCAGGCGGCAAGCGCTCAATCTGGTGTCAAACGCGTCTGAAACTTTGCCGCGTCTGAAACTTTGCCCGTTTTATGATTAAACGGGCGTGGTCTTTTTCATGGGCGCCTCCATCTGGCGGCTGCTTTTGAATCGTGAATAGGGTTTGTTTCGCCCTCCTGGAAATCTTGTAGTCTTTGACAAGATTGACTGCGAACCTAAGGCCCTGATGTAACAACATCCTCTGGTGGAAAATCACTGAATAGGCGATGGGTTCTTGGTCTTTCCGAGGATCGATTTCTCACGGTTTCATGCGGAAACGTTAGTCGCCGACTATTGATGTTTTAATGCGCGTTATCTAGGGCTCTTTGCCTTTTCATATGCGCTGTCAGAACTGGCTTGGGAGCGTTCGAGGAATAATGGTCTTACTCGTCGCCTTTCGCAGCGAAAGACGACACTCCTTGTTCGAACGCTCCTTAGCAGATTTGGCTCGAAAAAAATTTGCTCGACTGCGGCCTCACAAATTCCTAGTCGAGCCCTTGTTGTTTTTTTAGGTGATATATGGCGAAGAAACGGAAGTATCGTTCGGGCCCTCGCGGCGGTGGTCAAGGTGGCGGTCAAGGTGGCGGTCAAGGTGGCGGTCAAGGTGGCGGTCAAGGCGGCGGCGGTCAGGGTGGCGGCGGTCAGGGCGGCGGCGGTCAGGGCGGCGGTCAAGGCCGGAATCGCGGGCCGGGGCCGAATGGGCGTTCGCGCCGACGAAAACGCTCCGGCGACTACGGCCGCCGGCAGGGCGGAGGCGGCGACGCGGAGCCGGTCGAATTGGCGGACGCCGTGCTGGAAGAAGGCGTCGGTTTGCTTGAATTGCATCCCAACGGCTATGGCTTCTTGCGCAGTCCGGTGAACACCTATTCACGGGAGCGCACCGACCCCTTCGTTCCCGGCACCATGATCGAGAAGTACGGTTTGCGCCAAGGCGTGATGATTCGCGGGCAGGTGCAGCAGGCGCGAAAACAGCAGGGGCCGCGGTTGCGTGAAATCATCGACATCGACGGCGTGAAGCCAGACGAATACATCAATGTCAAAAGATTTGAAAACCTCACGCCGATCAATCCCGAACAGTGGTTGAAGCTGGAAACCGGCCCCGAACCATTAACCACCCGCGTGATGGACCTGCTCACTCCGCTGGGCAAGGGGCAACGCGCCCTGATTGTGGCCCCGCCGCGGTCTGGCAAAACGATCATGCTCCAGCATATCGCGAACGGAATCAGCACCAACCATCCTGATATCAAGTTAATGGTCTTGCTGATTGATGAACGACCAGAAGAAGTGACCGACATGCGCCGCAACGTGAGTGGCGAAGTGATTGCCAGCAGCCTCGATATGGACGTCGAAAGTCATGTGCGGCTCTCCCAACTGACGATTTAACGCTGTCGCCGCCTAGCCGAAATGGGTCAAGATGTTTTCCTCCTCATGGATTCCATCACCCGACTGGCTCGCGCCTTCAATAAGTGGGTCGGAAACACCGGCAGAACGATGTCGGGCGGCGTCGACATCAAAGCCATGGATATCCCCAAAAAGCTGTTCGCCACGGCGCGTGCTTTTGAAGAAGGCGGCTCCCTGACGATTGTCGGCACCGCGCTGATCGATACCGGAAGCCGCATGGACGAACTGATCTTTCAGGAGTTCAAGGGCACCGGCAACATGGAGCTTGTGCTCGACCAGAAACTGGCCGACCGGCGCGTTTGGCCCGCGATCGACATTACGCAATCGGGCACGCGGCGCGAGGAGCTTTTGCTCGACCCTGATAAGCTGCATGCCGTGACCATGCTGCGGCGAACGTTAACATCCATGCATCATGTCGACGCCATGGAGCAACTCACCAAGCAGCTTGGCCGTTTCAAGTCGAACGAGGAATTTATCAAGTTGATCAGCGGCGCCAAGAACGCCAGCCTCGGCTAAGCATCGAGCGGAAAATTAGTGTCGTAGCCATGCTCGCCAGAGCGTGGGATGGTTCACCGCTCACCTACCGTCTGGCGACGATGGCTACACAAATGCGACCGTTATTTATCGAGCAGTGCTAAGCGAACCGCTGAAGTTCACTTGTAACTGACCCGAAAAGTCTCACCTCCCACTGACACAAATCACGGTGCTGTTGTTCATGTCTCTATGAACGGCAAGGAGCGCGCTCATCTATCTGGGAAATCAACGTCCTGGGAAACCAACGTCGTTCGCCGCAACCCGGTGGACGTTGTCGTTACGCAGCTCTCCGCCTTCCCCCGCTCCCGCGCGAACCCGAGCCGCTCCACACGCCTACGCGTTCTGTCCGATAGCGTGCTATTGATTGCTCAGGTCGGCGGCTAACGCGTTATCGGCGGAAGCTGGCGTTGTTTTACTACCGGCGGCGGGGGCCGAGACCATTAAACCTTGGGCCGATATGCTCCGCGCCGACGGGCTTTCCCATGGCGGGGCGACGGCGGGCCTTCGCAAGAGGTGGTCGACGGCCATGTCTCCTATCCAGAACGAACCGGAAAAGACCGTGAAGATCGCGGCGTTTCGTACGACGCTCTTCATAGCGTGTCTCGCTTGATGAGAAGAGGAGCAGATAAGAATTGGAGCGTTTTACCTCGGCGGTTTGAATTTGGGTTCCTACAACAATGTGACGAACCTCGTTTTTCGCGCCGCGTGGGGCACTGGAAGTCTAGCACACGTTTTGCAAACACGACGGCAAAAAAACGCGTTTTCCAAGAAAAGAAAAAAGGGCCGCCAGCCCGCCCAAAAGCGTACTCGCGACCCCAATATCCACGTTTCCGATCCTAAGCGACGAGTGGAGTCGCTGCGAGACTGGCGAAAGTCAGGCGTGCACTGCACAAGCCTTTAAGCGACTTCGGCCAACGCAAATTTTGGTCCCTCAGCCGGAATGAAGATCGGAACGTGTTTTCTCTTGCCTAAGTATACTCCGCACGGAAAGGATTGACACAATTGCATCATATCGAATTGTTTTGTCACAGCCAGGAATTAGGGCTGCAAGATATCAGCCGCAGGGCGCTAGCCCACGGTTTTCCTGCTCAGAACCGTGGGCGAGCGCCCTGCGGCTGATCCTAAAATAAAGCTGTGACAAAGCACTAGTGCAAATGTCACATTTTCAACCGCTTGAGGTATATACCTTCCGGAGAAGAATTCGATAGGCAAATAGATCGGCGCGCAAGCCGCCCCTAGTTGAACAAAACAAAGATTCCCCCGATATCGTCTCATAAAAAAGCGTGGAGCCATTCGTTTGAGAAGCCCGGCTTTTTGAAAAAGCCGGGCTTCTGAACCAGGAAAGCGGCGCTTTAACCGAACCACATTCCGCCCTATCTTCCGCGGAAACCAAGCGTTACCCGTTTCACGCTTTCGCGGGAGCAAAAATAAACCTACTTTACCTAAAACTCCTCATTTCCACTCTGGCGCCGGCCGCGGCGCTGTTACATTCCATAAGATAGATTTATGGGGCGGGTGAGGTTTTACAGAGTTAAAAGCGCGACATTTTCAAAATGCCGGGCTTGTTGGCGCCGTTTTTGATTTTTTCGAGGGACCATCCATTTATGTCTGCAAAAAAACAGGCCATCTTTCTGGCAGTCGCAATTTTTCTCGCGCAGTCCGCGATGCTCACCGACGCCTTCGCCAAGGAAACGGCGGGACTAACCAAAACGCGGCCCGCTAGCGGTCGTTTTGTGAAAACCGACCAAGGGTTCATGGTTCCCTACACCGCCAAAATACCCGGCACGGATATTACCTACGAAATGATGCCGATTCCAGGCGGAAAATTCAAAATGGGCAGCCCGCCTTCCGAAGCCGGGCGCGAGAGCGTCGAGGGTCCTCAGTTTGAGGTGGTGGTCAAGCCCTTTTGGATCGGCAAGTATGAAATCACCTGGGCGGAATACAAGGAATATATGCGTCTGTACTCGATCTTCAAAGACTTTGAGGCGCGAAAACTACGGATCGTGACCAAAGACAACCTAGCCGACGCCATCACTGCGCCCACCGAACTCTACGACCCCAGTTTTACCTTTGAAAACGGCGAAGACCCTCGCCAGCCGGCGGTTACGGTCACGCAATACGCGACCAAGCAATACACCAAGTGGTTGAGCGCTATTACCGGGCGGCAATACCGTTTGCCGTCGGAAGCGGAATGGGAATATGCTTGCCGGGCTGGAACGACCACCGCCTACTCCTTCGGCGATGACCCGGCCAAGTTGGGCGATTACGCCTGGTATTATGAAAACTCCGATGAAACATCTCGAAAGGTCGGCCAGAAAAAACCCAATCCCTGGGGGCTCTTCGACATGCACGGCAATGTTTGGGAATGGGTGTTGGACGAATACCGCGAAGACGGCTACGCCAAGTTCGCCGGCAAGACGGTCGCCGCGGAAAACACCATCGCCTGGCCCACCAAACCGTATCCTCTGACCGTTCGCGGCGGCTCCTGGGACGACGACGCGCCCGAGTGCCGGTCGGCGGCGAAGTTGGGCTCCCACGATATCGACTGGAAATCGGAAGACCCCAACCTGCCCTTGAGCCCCTGGTGGTTTACGTCCGACCCTTCTCGCGGCGTGGGCTTCCGCATTATTCGCCCCTTGCAAACCGTCTCGCCCAAGGAAATGGCCAAGTACTGGGAGGCCAAGGTCGAAATGGTGGTGGGCGATATTCAAAACCGGCTCGAAGAAGGCCGCGGCGCTCTCGGTTTGGTGGATGACAAACTTCCCGCCGATATCAAGAAACTCAAGGAGAACTAATACCGCTCCGCGATGCAGCCACGCTGAATTCATTCAGGGCGTCGGTCGACTTTTTTTGTTGACATCCAGCCCCCGATCAAGACAATAATCGGTATGCCGATTACCTTGCCGCGCGCAGGGCGTCAACACGAATGCGTCGACCGACCGCAACGCTCGTTGCTGGCGTTCTGTATCTTGAAGCGTCGTTACCTTGAGGCGTCGTGATACTTCACGGGGCTGGCAATGGCTCGTTTAACGGCAAGCCGAAGGCGACTGTGTTTTGAGCCAAACCGTTTTGGCAAGACAGAAAAACGCAGTCGCCTTCGGCTTGCCGTTAAACGAAAAATGCGACATTTTCAACCGTGTGCGGTATACCTTGAGGCGTGGTTGCAAACCGCCTCGCCAGAAAACTGATGATCCCGGAGCACGAAACATGAATAGCCACTTGCGGTTCGTCGCGCCAGTTACCCTAACCGCGGCCCTCACGGTATGTTGGCTCTTCTCCCTGGCGGCGCTGGCCCACGAATCGGATGCGTTCAGAACCTGGACCGATTCCACCGGTAAGTTCAAAATCGAAGCCCGGTTTGAAAAATTCGAAAAAGGGAAGGTTCATCTCAAACGAAAAGACAATGGCAAAATGCTCGTGGTGTCGTCAGCGAAATTGAGCAAAACCGATCAGGCTTTTTTTCGCAAGATTCTGGCCGACCGTAAAAAACGCGAGAAGAGCGCTGCATCGCGGAACACGCCATCTTCGGGCGCTGCCTCGCCGACCGGACCAAGCGGCGTGATGGTGTGGCGGGGAACGTGGAACAATCGCAAGTTTGGAACAAAAGGCCCCTTGATATGCACCGCCGCCGTTAAAGACGACAAAACGTGGCAGGCGGTTTTTTCCGGAACAGGAATCGGCAAGCCGTTCAAATACGAAGTCACGATCAGCACGAACAAAAAAAACGGCCAGACGCTTCTGCAAGGCACGTCGTCCGTAGACGGCGACACCTACCGCTGGAGCGGCAAGGTGCAAGGCAAAACGCTGGCGGGCCGGTATCGCTCGGCGTCGGGCAACAATGGCGAGTTCCAACTGCAAGAGGCGCCCGTTAAGAACGCGGCTAGAACTCCGGGCCGGCGCGGCTCCTAGGAAAAATGTTCAAACGCTTACCTTGTCAAATCGTCGCGGCGGTAGTGGGAATATGCTGCCTCTCCGGCTTGCATGCGAGTCGTGCGGCCGAGAGCGGTTCTCTTGAAGCGGCGTTGGCGAAGCCGGTGGAATTCGAGTTCCAGGAAACGCCACTCGACGACGTCATTCAGTTTCTCTCCCGCGCCTGCGGCGCGCCGATCATGGCCAACCAGCGTGCGCTGCAAAAATCCGGCGTGAAGTTAGACAAGGTGCTCATCACGTTGCAACTCTCTGGCGTTCCACTGAAAAGCGCCCTGAGTAAAATCCTGTCACCGCAAAAACTCGACTGGATTATCCGACACGACGCCTTGATCGTCACCACGGCGAAAGCCGCCGCCGAGAAGTATTACGACACCCATGTTTACAAAATCACGCGGCGGGTGCCAGTCGACCGGCGCATGCGCT
>JAJRWU010000258.1 GCA_024276655.1 Planctomycetota bacterium | reverse complement strand
CTTCGGTGGTTAATGGCCATTTGTCATTGGCCATTTGTTTGCTCGCATCTTTGTTTCTCTTTCTCCAATGACAAATGAGTAATGAAAGATAACTATTGATAAATTTCTTCTTTCCGTGCAAATCAGACAATTATTTCTCGAGCGGCGCTTAACGTTGCTCGATCCGGTTTTTCCCCGGCGAGAATTTCCATCGACTGGTATTTCAGGATCACTCGTCCTTTCGCAATCGGGCAACTTATTTCCGCGCGAAGCTTTTGGCGCTTGGCGCAGGGCAAAAGTTCACGTTACCTTAAAGGCTAATGCGGCGGCAAACTTCGTGAGAAGTCCGCCGGAATTGAAGTGCGTGGCCCTTTCCCTTTTGGGTTCCAGGCTGGACCAACACCCACCATGGCGCATCATCACAACAAGACGACATTTCGCAATTCGGCGGTGGCTGCCGAGTTGCTCACCGACGCGCAGCTCGACGAAGCGGTTTCGCAAATTAAGAATCCGCCGAACGGTCCCACCGCGACCGATCTCGAAGTTACTGACGAAATGCTGGCGGCGCACTTCGTCCGACAGGGCGTGCTCACCGAATACCAGGTGGATCAACTCCGGAGCGGCCGAACCAAGCTGACGCTCGGTCCTTACGTGGTCACGGACTGGATCGGTCAGGGCGGCATGGGGCAGGTTTTTAAGGCCGTTCATCGAATCATGGGCCGCGAAGTGGCGCTCAAGGTTTTGCCGCTCGATCGATCGAATCCTGATTCGATCGCCAAATTCAACCGCGAGATTCGCACGCAATCTCAACTCGACCACCCCAATTTGGTGCGTGCGTTCGATGCCGGGCACGATGGCAATGTCTATTACTTGGTCACGGAGTATGTGCCCGGCGCCGACTTGCGGCGATTGGTCCGCTCCGAAGGCAAGCTGAGCGTGCAGCAAGCGGCGAAAGTCGGCCTTGATACGGCAATGGCGCTGGAACACGCGCATCAACGCGGCTTGATTCACCGCGATGTCAAACCGGGCAATATTCTCGTCACGCCGGAGGGCGTGGCCAAGGTTTCCGATCTGGGTTTAGCCGGCTTTATCGACGAAGGCGAAAGCGATCCTCGCTCCGGAAAGATTGTCGGCACTCCCGATTACCTCTCGCCCGAACAGATCAAAACGCCGCACCAGGTCACTCCCGCCAGCGACATTTATTCCCTGGGCTGCACGCTGTATTACGCGGTGACTGGGAAAGTGCCCTTTCCCGGCGGCTCGCCCGCCGAAAAAGCGCGACGCCATTGCGAGGAAACGCCTTGGCACCCACGGCGGTTCGATCCTGATATCAACGAGGAGTTTGTCGAATTGATCGCCGACATGATGGCCAAGGATCCTGAAAACCGCATCGCCACCGCCACGGAAGTAATCGCGAGGTTGGAGCCCTGGGCGCGGGAGGCGGCGCCGCTGCCTTCGCAGCAGATGACGCCATCGCCTTGGATGTCTCCGCCGCTGCCCACTGGCGCCGACCAAGAGCAGGATGAAACCAGCGTTGACGGCATCGAGCACGGTTCGAGCGACGACAGCGGGGCGAGCCAAACCTCGCAGAGCACCGATCCTGTCAACGCGAGCATTCACGAAACACGCCAGGTTCAAGGCTCGTTCCCGCCCGTGCTTCCGCCCCCGGCGCCTCCCGTTCGGCAGACGAGCGTGGGCGTGGCGCTGGCTATTGCATTGGCGATTGCCGTGCCGATTTCGATGGTGGTCGGCGCGCTGCTCATGCTGGGAATTATGCTGTACTTCCAGAGTTAGGAACGGTCCCGAAATAAGTCCCCGATGGCAGCTCAAAAAAGCCCGGCATTTCCAAAATGCCGGGCTTTTATGTTTGGCGTTGTCGACCTAAGAAGTTTTTTTTGAACTGGATTTCGTGCGCGGTCGCAAAAACCAAATGGCCAGAATCAAGGGAGCAACCACCACCGCCAATTTCGGCCTCGCCGCGATGGCAATCGCGCCCACCAACAGCAGTTGCCCAAACCAGAGTGGAATGCGCTGCAGTTGCGGCAACGCCAACCAAATGGCGCCCAGCACCAGACCAATGCGAACGAAACTTCCCGCCGCCGCCCCAAGAACGCTTTCAGGATCGCTGCCTGTTAAAACCAGCACAGCGCCGGCGATCAGCGTGCATGCCGCAATAGCGCCCAGTAAATGTCGTTGCATGCTATCGCTACTTTGCTGGTCCGCCCAAGGGGGTTCGCCCGTCGAGATAACGCCACTGCTTGATGTAGGCGATCAAATGGGCCATGTCTTGCAGGGGAATGTTTTTCTCCAGACCGTCCGGCATGAGCGAAATTCCATTGGAGCGGAGTTCCTCGATTTCATCGCGCAGCAGCGTGACCGTTTTGTTTTCGGGTTGTTTGATCGTGATCGAGGTTGCCGTTTCCGATGTCAGTACGCCGGTGAGAATACGGCCATCGTTCGTGACGGCGGAGTAGCTGATGTAGTTGGCGTCAATCGCACGATTGGGTTGCAGAACATCGGTCAGAATTTGCAGAGCGGTTTTGGTTCGCGAGTCGGAAATATCCGGCGCGACATTCACGCCTATTTCACCCACGCGATGGCAAGTGGCGCAGTTCTTGCGAAAAATCTCCCGCCCCAACGCGGGGTTGCTGGAAAGTTCAAGGCACCCCTGGTAATCGGCGAGCGCTTTTTTGCGGTCGGCGGGAGCGGAATCGGCGGCCAGTTTTTTGGCCCGCTGTTGAATGCCCGCATCGCGAGAACGCAGCAACCGATTGAGCCGGGTGGCGTCGATTTCGGCCATCTTGAGGCCGCCGTTTTCGACAGCATCGAGCAGCAGTTTCGTGCGCGCGGTTCTGGCCAACGCGCCGTCGAGAATGGCGCCGCGAACCATCGGCGACTCTCCAGCGAAGCCACCCAGCAACTGCCGCCATGTTTCCAAGTCCGACTGCCGAGAGACTCCCCGAATAGCCGCGTTGCGAACGCTGTTATCGGCTTCTTTGAGGGCCAAACGCCGCAACACATCGCCTGCCAGCGGGCTCAACGGCAAGAGGTTCAAGGCCTGAATCCGCACCGACGTTTCAACGCTGGCGTTGGCTGCTGTTTGTTCCGCTTGTTGGAAAACGTTTTCGATCTTTTGTTGCATCTGTTTCGAGGCACTTTTCTCGAAAAGGCGTTTGAGTGCTGCGGGCTGTCCGCCCGATTTACTCAAAAAAGCTTGCAACGCCACTTGTTGCAGCGAAACGTGGGCGGTGTTGTTTGAAAGATCGGCAATCGCGCTCAGCAGCCCGACTTGCTGGTCGGCGTTTCCCGTAGCGCCGGCCAATTCGCAAAACTCCCGCACTGCGTCGGCGAAGGACGCTTCAGCGCCAGGCCCCGTTTTCGCCCCGCCTTTTAGCAGCGAAATAGCCAAGTCGGCGGCGGCATCACCGGCAGCCAGGGCGACAGCCCGACGCGTCCAGACGTCGCCCGCGTCGGCCAATAAAATTTGCTCCAGAAGCGCCGTTTTCCGTGGCGCGTCAAAGGCGGTCAAAGACAGCGCCAACTGAAAACGCACTTGAGGATTTTCATCTTGGGCCAGTCGCGAGGCGGCTTTGCGCAACTCGGCCGAATCTTCCCAACGCGTTTCCGCCAATTGCAAGGCATGCCGACGAACCGCAGGATGCGGGTCGGCAAGCGACGCCGCAACCGTGGTGGCTTCCAGGGAATCGAGCCCATCCAAGAGCCATAACGCGGCGATACGCGCCGCGGCGGTATTTCCCGATTTCGCCATGACAACAAGCTGCGGCGCTATGCTCTTGTCTTGCTTTTCGTACAACAGGCGCCGCGCCGTCTCTCGCGTCCATTCGTTCGGACTTTCCAACGCAACCACGAATCGGGCGAGCGCCGATCGAGCAGCGAGCGGCAATGTTTTTTGCGGGGCGGGCGCGTCTTCTCGAACAATGCGATAAATTCGGCCGCGGTCGGTCCCCAACAGCAAGTCGGGACGCTCCTTCAATTCGTTCGGCATGAATTGGGGGTGCTCAATCACGGCGCGGTGCATGTCGACCACGTACAGGGCGCCATCAGGACCGACCTGCAAATTCACGGGCCGAAACCATTCGTCGGTCGAGGCGAGAAATTCGACGCCTTTCCGAGCCGGGTGCGCGGCAAACGTAGCGCCGGCGGGCGCTATGATTTCTCGGTGGACAAAATTACCGGTGGGGTCGCAGGTAAAACTGTTTCCATAATACGATTTGCCCAGCGCGTCGCCCAGATAAATTTTCACGCCGCAAGCCGCCGTGAATTGGCCGGCGTGAAGGTTCGATGTCGTCCAGGCCCGACTAATCGGAAACACGCGAGACTCCGCGCCCGCCGCCGCCACATCGTGCAGCACGGTTGGAATCCTTACGCGGGGATTTCGGCGAATGTATTTGTCCTCCAGCACAATCTGCTTCAGCGGGTTGCGATTGGTGCATACATAACGATTGCCGAATTCGTCGAAGGTGAGTCCGAATTGACCGTTGCCCGAAATCGCGTTGTAGGCGCCGGTGGTCGGATGAAAACGAAAATCAAGCCCGCTGATCGAAACCACCGGAGAGTCGGAGCGGCGGGCGTCGCGAACGGCGCCGCCTCGCAAGCCGTTAGCAACGTAAATGTGGTTGTCGTAACCGAAGCGAGGATGATTGGCTCGCAGTTGCGTATTTTTTTCAGCGAAGCCGGTGTACCAGGTTTCGTCGATATCGGCGCGGCCGTCGCCGTTGGTGTCTTTCATATACGCCACGCGACCGGCGAGTGTCACGATAACGCCGCCGCGCCAGGGCTGAAGGCCGGTCACGAAGAGCAGATTCTCGGCAAAAGTGTTTGCCGTTTCAAAGCGGCCGTCGCCGTCACGATCTTCGAGAATTCGAATTCTGGACTTCGGCTTTTCGTTTTCGCCTGGGCCGTGCGGGTAGTCGCGCATTTCCACGACCCACATCCGATTGGCTTCGTCGAATCGAATCGCGACCGGGTCGACCACGTCGGGCTCACTGGCCACCAGTTCGATTTTCAAACCTGGAGGAAGTCGAAATAACTTCATCGCTTCGGCGGGCGCCAGCGGAGATTTCGGGCCGGAAACATTTTCCGCAGCAACGGCGCCGGTATCGATTCCGATAACGAAAAGAAAGAATAAAACCCAGACGCCGCATAAGCTCGTCAGACGCGGGCGAAAATAGTTTATCGATAACAGTGAATTAACATTCATAATAGCTCCGCGGGAAAAAAACGAGCGGGAGGCGGGAGGCTGGAAGCCGAAAAAATGGGCGGGACCGACTCAGCCGCCGATCGCGACACCCTCTAATGCTAGTCTGGCCCAAGGCGCCATCGCAAGAGTACTGGGTGAATCTCTGGGGGGCTTGTCCGATAATTTACGTGGTGAATTAAAATCCCGGCATTTTCAAAATGCCAAGCTTTTCTCGGCGGCAGCCGGTAATGTATACCGCTAACGGTTGAAAATGGCACTTTTCGTTTAACGGCAAGCCGAAGGCGACTGCGTTTTGAGCCCACGCGTTCAGGCAAGCCGGAAAAACGCAGTCGCCTTCGGCTTGCCGTTAAACGAGCCAATGCTACCTGTGTGAAGTATGAAGTGTATTTACGGATGATCCCTGAAAACGTGAAAACGCACGAGCGAAATGAACGCGCCGCCACGCCCCGCTTGGAGCAAGTATACTAACTGATGCAACCAATAGTGCAGACGCATCGTACAAAAAACGTACTGCCGCGCCGGGATAGGCTTCCAGCCGTTTCGGAACCCCTTGGACCAGATTTTGCGGCTCGCCCTATCACCTATGGAAAAAAACAAATGGAATATCGAGAGTTGGGTTCCAGCGGACTGCTGGTTTCGCCCATCTGTTTGGGCACGATGACGTTTGGCGCCCCGGTCGGTGAAGCGGCGGCGATCAAGTTGGTTCACGGAGCGATGGAGCGCGGCGTCAATTTCATCGACACGGCCAACGTTTACGAAGGTTACGACCGGTATTTGGGAAGTGCTGGCGGCGTGGCGGAGGAAATTGTTGGAAAGGCGTTGCGCGGACGCCGCGATCAAATCGTGCTGGCCACCAAAGTCTGTGCGCCGGTCGGGCCGGGCCCTCAAGATAGGGGGCTCTCGGCTAGTCATATTTTGCGGGAGTTGGACCGCAGCCTGAAGCGACTGCAAACCGACTATCTTGACCTTTATGTGATCCACTGGCCGGATAAGCACACGCCGCTGGAAACCACCATGACCGCGCTTGACCAAGTGGTGCGCTCGGGCAAGGTTCGCTATATCGGCGCGTCGAACCATAACGCGGCGCAACTTTGCGAAATGCTCTGGATCGCGGAAAGAACCGGCGGTCCTCGCGTGGTTTCGTCACAGATTCCCTTCAGTCTGTTGCGGCGGGAATTTGAGCCGGATCTTGAATTCTGTAGCCGTCATTCGATTGGCGTCACGCCTTACCAACCGCTCCAAGGCGGACTACTGACCGGTAAATACAAACGCGCCGGACAACCACCCAGCAATTCTCGGCTGGCTGAAAAACCCGAATGGATGTGGGAACTCGGCAGCGCGTTGTTTGATCGGTTGGAAGCATTTGAAGCTATTGCGGCTTCCGCGCAAGTTCCTGCTGCGCGTTTTGCGCTTGCGTGGACTCTTCGGCAAACCGCAATATGTTCTCTCGTTGTGGGCGTGAAAAACATGACGCAAATCGAAGACGCGATCGCCGCGACAGAGGTCGCGGTTTCGCAGCAGCAACTGGCCGATCTCGATGTTGTTGCTCCACCGCCATGGCGGCAGCCCAACCCGATTCGCTCCTAACAATACAGCTATCTGGACCGGCATGGCGTATTATTCACACGTTCTTAACACGCGGTTTTTTTGCATTTACTGCTTTCTGTTTTGTGAAAAATCGCGGCTCGGAGTTATTTTCTGAATTACCGTCATAACTGCTTTACTTCGCGGCTAAGGTGGATAGGCTGTTGTGCATAAGACGATTCTACTAATTCCGCTCTGCATGAAGTTCTCGACATCCATGCCGTGCGACGCGTGTCTTTTCACGACGATTAGCAAGGACCGACTTACGTGACACACACCATGTTCCCCTCACCTGCGGAGCCCGTTTTTTCGAAAGCAACGTTTCTTTCGGAAACAGTTCCAGGAGCACCCTTGGCGGATGTCGAGATGTCGTTGCCCGACGACTTAACACAACACGGCTCCCGTCGAAACCAGACGCCGACATCAATGACTAGAACCCCCACGGTTTTCCTGATTGAATCTGCCGCGCAGCATAAAGATTTACTCGGCCGTTTGGGAGAAGCTCACGATTTTTCGGTGGAGCACTTCCCCACCGGCGAGAGTTTTTTCGAAGCCGTCGATCCTTCCCGCGCGGGCTGCCTCGTTGCCGACATGGTGCTGCCCGACATGCACGCCGGCGCGCTCCAGGCACGACTCAAGGCGTTGAACATCACGTTGCCGGTCATCTTCATGGCGTTCAATACCGCGCTCCGCGATGTGGTCAACGTCATGAAGCAGGGCGCGGTCGATGTGTTGGAGAAACCGTTTCCGTTCGCGCAACTCAGCGGCGTTGTTTTGGAGTGCATCGAGCAAGACGCCAAGCATCGAAACCGAATGCAAAATCTCCAAGATACGCAGCGCCGTCTGGCCGAGCTTACCGACGACGAGCGCGTGGTCGCCGAGCATTTGGTCTCGGGGAAAACCAACAAGGAAATTGCCGTCGCTCTCGGCGCGGGATTACGCACGATTCAATTCAGACGCTCAAGCCTGATGAAAAAACTGGGGGTTAGTTCTCGCGGCGGGCTGATTGAATTGTTGGCGCCCCTGACGAAAGTCGTCCGGCAGGACAGAGCCTCCGACGCCAGCTAACGTCTTCGACGTAAGGAGCACTTGTCATGGCGATATTCTGGCGTTCGCGATCATCAACCCGATTCGCCGGAATACGTCTTCGCCCGCCACGCGGAAATTCTCGGCGGCTTCAAAATGCCCGGATTTTGATCGCGTCGTTTCTCGTTCTCTCGATGGCCTTCACCGCGCCGGCGCTCGCCGAACCCAGCCTCGCGCCCCATGCACATTCCCAAGGCGGCCCTCCCGCAACGCAACTGACGCCCGGCGCCGCGCCAGACAGTTTCGATTTCGAGACGGAACAGATCAAGGGCACGATACAACTCCAAGGAAAATACCACGGAGTCACGCGGCTGATCGACAAGCGAGCCGGCAGGCAGGTGATCGATCCCCGATACTCCGCCTTGAACCTCTTTAAGCTGATGTCGGTTAATCAGTTCCTCGACCAGCCGCGAACCATGCAGCGCACCACCGCCGTGGCGTCGGATTGGGTCGAAGCGAAGTGGGCGGCGAGCGAATCGCACAAAGCCGGTTTGACGGCGCGCTATGAAGTGAAGCAGCCCAACGCCATTGATTTGACCGTCACGGTGCGCTCCCAGGGAGCGTATCGAGGATACGAGTTGTTTCTCTCCAGCTATTTCGACAAGGCGTTCGAGCCTCACGTATATTTGTGGACGCGCGGCCGGAAAAAGCGCGACTTGGCCGCGCCCACGGTCAACGATGTTTTCCGTGGCGCGGTGCTGGTGTTTCCGCGAGATGCGCACACCGCCCGGCGTTGTGTCGATGGCCGCTGGGATCGCAACGAACGGGGAGCGCCCACCGTTCAGATGTGCCCCGTGCGGCATTACGCGTACTGCATGGCCGTTATGGTTCTTCCCGCCGAGAATCCCGCCGACCATTCCCAAAAGCGTTTGGGCGTGGTGCTGATGTCGCGGCCTCAAGACTGTTACGCGATCAGCACGCGCTATCACGCCGAGAACCCAGTCGACCGTTTAACCAATTACAGCGCTTTCGATCTTTCGCTGTTTGGAGACAATTTATTGCCGCACGATGAGCGAACCGTTAAGATCCGATTGGCCGTCACCGAACTCGACAACGACTTCTCCCAACCGCTGCAACTTTACAACGCGTTCCTCGCCGAGACGAACCACCAACGGGCGCATCCACGCCTTTCCGAATCGAAGGAGTAACGCCGTGAATCAGGCTGAAAACTCGAATGCCTCGCGCCGAGGGTTCCTACATTCTTCCGCCGCCGCGGCGGTTGGCGGAACGCTCGCCGCCCAAGCCGGATTCTCCACCGCCGCTTCGGGAGCAAGCAAGAATGCGACGTTGAAAATCGGCCTGATCGGCTGCGGCGGACGCGGAACCGGCGCGGCGGTGAACGCCTTGCGAGCCGACGAGAACGTTGAACTCACGGCCATGGGCGACCTGTTCGACGACCAACTGCAAAAAAGCCTGGCGCTGCTGCAAAAAGAGCAGCCGAAAAAGATAAACGTTCCACCGGCCCGGCGATTTATCGGATTCGACGCCTTCCAAAAAGTGGTCGACAGCGATGTCGACGTCGTACTACTGACCACGCCGCCGGCGTTTCGTCCTCAACACCTTAAAGCGGCGGTGCAAGCGGGCCGGCACTCGTTTATTGAAATCACGGCGGCGGTCGATGCGCCGGGAGTGCGCAGCGTGTTGGAGTCGTCGGAGTTGGCTCGAAAGAAAAATCTGACGATCGTCTCGGGGTTCTGTTGGCGCTACGATCCCGCTTTGCGGGCCGTGTCGGAACAGATCCGCTCTGGAACGATCGGTCCGGTTCGCTCGCTCCATGCAACTTACTACCGAGGCAATCTGGACCACAAATACCACGGCAAACGAACGCCGCAGATGTCGGATCTGGAATGGCAGCTTCGCGATTGGTACGGCCATCTCTGGCTCAGCGGCGATGTCACGATGCTGCTCTCCGGCGGCCACAGCGTGGACAAAATGTCGTGGTGGATGAACGATGAAATGCCGATCAAGGCCGTGGCCTTGGGCGGTCGGGGGAATCCTCTTGAGGGGCACAACACGTTCGACAACGGCTTTGTTGTGTACGAATACGCCAGTGGGATTCGCGGTTTTCTGGGCTGCCGGTCGCAATCGGGCTGTTACAACGAAAACGCCGACTACATCACCGGCGCCAAGGGCATTTGCACCATTGGCCGAGGTCGGACGCCCTTCATCGAAGGAGAAAACAATTGGCGTTATCGTCGGCCGCGCAACCAAAAACAAGAATCGAAATATCAGGTCGAACACAATGAACTGTTCGCCTCGATCCGCTCCGGCCGGCCCATTAACGATGGAACCCGCATGGCGCACACCACGCTCATGACGCTCATGGGCCGCATGGCCGCTTACACCGGCCGGGAAATCCGTTGGGAGCAGGCGCTCGGCTCGCAACAGAAACTTGTTCCCGATCATCTAGACTGGAACACCAAAATCGACGAACCGCCGCTGGCGTCGCCCGGGCTGACAGATTTTATTTGATCCGGCGTTCGATCGCCGGCTCATGGCTAATATCCTTATAGGATAAGCACCGCTCGATAAATAACTGTCGCATTTGTGTAGCCATCGTCGCCAGACGGTGGGTGCGCGGTGAACCATCCCACGCTCTGGCGAGCATGGCTACGACATTATTTTTCCGCTCGATGCTAAGGCGCCAAAGACGCCTGATCCCTTCGGCCTTGGCCGGCAGCCGATAAACACGGAGTCGTTGCAGGACACGCGACTATAAGACAACTATTTCTCGAACGCTCCTCACGAGCGCCTTTCAGGCAGATCCTCAACCGGAAAAATATTCCAGATATTCCGGTTTCTCGGGAAACCTTCCCGCCCTCCCGGTGTTCAATGCCCCGTGAGCCAGATCGCGTTTCGCAGACCGCGCAGCTTGGCTATGCGTGTCTGAAACTGAAAACATCGCTCTCTCCCTCAATGCACCATTCATACTTCCGCAGGCGGAAAAAGGACTCCCATGAAACGAACCCCACTCGTTGCAGCAACTTTTTTGGTGATGCTCTTTGCGGCTTCGTCGTTCGCCCAACCGCCCAAAGGCCATCCTGGCGGAGGCGGCTTTCGCCCGCCGCACATTCCGCTTCTGGCCGCGCTCGATGCCGATAATGATCAAGTCATCTCGGCGGAGGAAATCGCCGCAGCAGCTAAGTCTCTCAAGAGTCTTGACAAAAACAGCGATGGCAAACTCACGCGTGACGAACTTCGGCCATCCGGTTTCTCCGGCCGCCATCACGGTTCCAAATCGCACGGCAAACCTGGCGCAAACCGGGAACACCATGCTGACGGACACCATGCTGACGGACACCGTTCTGGCGGTCCGCCGCGGCGAGGAAATTTCCTCGCGTTTCTGATGAAGCTCGACAAAAACAAAGATGGCAAACTGAGCAAGAGTGAATTGCCCGAGCGCATGCAACGACTCATGCGGGCCGACGCCAACAAAGATGGATTTGTCGACAAAACCGAACTGGAAAAAGTCGCCCAATACTTTCGAACTGCTAGAGAAGGTCGTTCCGAAGGTAAATCCGCTCACCGACCAGAAGGCCGGCGCCGCGAAGGCCACGGGTATAGCCGCGAAGGCCACGGGCGCCGAGGCGGTTCTCACTGCGGGTATCATCACGGACCTCACAGCAGCTATCACCGAGGACATGGCTATCATCGCGGACCTCACCCAGGTTATCACCGAGGGCATTGCTATCATCACGGACCTCACAGCGGCTATCACCGAGGCCCTCATCATCGCGGTTATCACCGAGGCGGCGGATACGGTCATAATAGCCGAGGACCGCATGGCTTCGCTCACGGGGGACGCGGCCACAGTCGCCAAGAACATGGTCGCCAAGGACACAGACCCGATCATCACTGGCGCGGTCGCATGGGCCACGACCAAAAGGGACCCGGCGCACACGACTCCCGCCACAAGGGATACAGCCACGGTCAAAAGGGCCACGGTCAAAGGGGCCACGGCGCGCACGGACCCGCTCACAAAGGTCATGGCCCATCTCGCGAAGGCCATGGCTCGCGCGGCGGACCGCCGAGTCCGGAAGCTTTCGTTAAACGAGCAATGACGTTCGACGCCGATAAGGATGGAAAACTTGATGGCAAGGAACTTGAGAAAATGGCCCGGCAAATCATCAAATCTCATGGTGGGCCACGCGGTGAATCGGCTCACGGTCATGCAGGGCATGGGCATTCGGGGCATGGGCATTCGGGGCATGGGCATTCGACCGACAGTCAATCACCCCACGGCAAGACGCCTCACGGCCGGCCGCATCGAGGGCATCGCCCCGCGCGAGGGCGGAAGAAAGAGGCAAAAGAAGTAAAGGATGCGAAGGAGGTGAAGGCTGCGAAGGAAGTGAAGAAAGATGCTGAAGCGAGCAGTGAAAGCGAAGCGGTCGTTGAAGTGGAAGCAGTCGTTGAAGTGGAAAGCAGCATCAAAGCCGAAAAGAGTATCGAAGCCGAATCTGGAACGAGCACCGTGGAAAGTGTTGACGCCACGGAAGCCAAGTCCCAAGCGGCCGCGAACTGAGGTTTCAGGCGAGCAGCCGTGCGATTATTGTTGATGGCGAGCAACCCTACCAACCCGTATCAAAAGGAAAGCGGAGTGATCATGCTCAGACAAACCGGATTTGTCGCCTTGTTGGCGCTCGCCGCCTCTTTACCCGCAGTCGCCCAACGCCCGGGCGGTCTTGGTGCAACGCGGTTGGAACGCGCCGGGCTCGAAGTGGGCATGGAGCTTCCCGACGTCACCGTCTACAACGCGCAAGGCGAAAAGTTCGCGTTGCGGAGTTTGCGAGGCCAGCATGCGGTGCTCGTGTTCGGCTGCCTCACCTGACCGCCGTTCCTCCGCAATACCTCCAGTTTGGAGGCTCTGTATCGCGATTATCAGGCTCGGGGCGTGCAGTTCTTTTTTATCTACAAGGAGCTGGCGCATCCGGGAAAGAGCGGGTACATCGATCCGGTAACGCTGGAGGAGCGTCTGCTGCACATTGAGGAGTTTCGCCGCACCTATGGCATAAGTATTCCCTGGATCTGTGACAACATGGCCAACGATTTGAAAAAGTCGTTGGGCGGGTCGCCGAATTCGGAGTTCGTGATCGACCCGCAAGGCAAGATCATCATCATGCGCGACTGGAGCAACCCCAAGCAGTTGCGAAACGACTTGGCGGAACTTGTCGGCGCCGTGGCGAAGCCGACCCGCGTCGAAGATTTGAATCTTCCGCAAGACCGCTCGCGGGCCAAGTTTGCTCGCGGCGTCATGCCTTCGCTCGAAGCGCCCGAGAACCTGCGCACATTGAAGACGACGGCCCGCCCTGGCCGAAACCCTTTCTACGCCAAACTGCATGCGTCGGCGGAGCCTTCTTTGTTGGAAACCGGGGCTGGCGCGTTGAAACTGTCTTTCCAGTTAGACCCGATCCATCACGTGCATTGGAATAATCTGGCGGCGCCGTTGGAATATGAAATCCATTTGCTGGGCGAGGGCGACATGCGCTCGGGGTCTGGCAAGGCGGTGCGCGTGAAAGCTGAAGCCGATAGCGACCCGCGTGAATTTCTCGTTTTTTTCTGCGGGCTCGATACGTCGGCGCCGTTTGAGTTGACGGTTCGATATTTTGCGTGCAGCGACGACGACGCCTGGTGCAAGCCGGTGGAGCAAACGTACAACGTGCGTTTCGAAATTGACCGCCGCCGGCGGATGGACGGCGGCTCTGGCGGTTTTTCTGGCGGTTTTTCTGGGCGGCGTTTTTCACGTCGGGGCGGCAAGCGGTGAGTGTTCGCCCGGAATTATTCGCGTGATGCACGCGGTGTTTGCACAAAAAAGCCCGGCTTTTTGAAAATGCCGAGCTTTTTTTTCGGTAAGTTATTTGCGGACAGATCCTTAGCCGGCGGTCGAGCGCAGCGAACACCAGCGGAGAATCGAGCTGTCGACATGGGCCATCGTCGACATGGGCCATCGTCGACATGGGCCATCGTCGACATGGGCCGGGATGACGTGAAGTTTTCCTCCGCAGCCCTCCTCGCCTCCGCGCTCTCCGCGTCGAAATGCCCTTCCTGAAACCGCCGAGCAAAGTCAGGACTTCCGCCAGCGGCGCCTGGAAACAGACTTGCGTTACTTGCCGAGAATCGGCTGGCCGACTACTGTTTACAGTGCGTGCGAGGAAACGTCGCGCGTATCCAGACGATGGAAGTAGCGAAAATTCAATGCTTGTCCGCCGGAGCGAGAAATAGGCGGCGCGGCAGGATTTGTCTCCCCTCCCAAAAAGAACGATTTTTCCGCCTCGCCACACCCCACAGGACGCCCGCAAATGGCTAAAGCGCGTTCCAGCCCCCTCGATTTCGTGGAACCAATAGGACTCCGCGTCCTGGTTCGAAAAGACGACCCCAAACGAGAAACCAAAGGGGGAATCGCACTGCCCGACCAAGCCGAAATTCCCACCATCACCGGCCGCATTGTTGCGATCTCGGAGCAGATTCGCCACGATGAAGATCTGCCGTTGCGGCAGTACGACAAAATTCTGTTCCATCCCAAAAATGCGATTCCAGTCGACTTCGACCCCAACAACCAATTATTCGTGGTGCCGGCCGACGATGTCGTGGCTGTGTTTCGGGCTGAGCCGCCCAGCAATGGATGATTTGAAGATTGACGCTCCGCAACACTTGAAAATGAGTGAACGACGATGAAAATCACCACTCCCGACTCCGCCGCCTTCGCCGGCTTGCTGGAAAGCTTGCGAGAGCAGGCAAATGCGCTCGAAGGCCCCGGCGCCTGGCCTGAAGCACAATTGTTGGCCTGCGCCGAACATGGCGTGTTGGAGTGGTTCATCCCCCGCGAACACGGCGGGCAGGGCTGGAGCGACGCCGATATTGTGCGTGGTTATCTGCAACTCTCTTCCGCCTGCCTGACCACAACCTTTATCATCACACAACTGACCGGCGCCTGCCGGCGTTTGTGCGCCGCCGAAAACCCAGAACCTCGCCAACGTTGGATTCCAGCCCTCCTGGAAGGGCGGCAATTCGCCACGGTGGGCATCTCACACCTGACCACCAGCCGCCGGTATTTGGCCCAGCCGGTGCTCCGGGCGGAGCAGACGTCCAACGGTTTTCGGCTCGATGGCTACAGTCCTTGGGTTACCGGCGCGGTGAAGGCCGATATGGTGGTGGTTGGCGCCACGCTCGACGACGGCCGCCAAGTGCTGGTCGCGGCGCCGACCGACTTGCCCGGCGTTTCCTCCGGCGAACCGGCTCATTTGCTCGGTGTCGACGCCAGCCTCACCGGACCCATGCAGTTCGACAGCGCGGAAATTCCGGCGGAGCTTGTGTTGGGAGGTCCGGCGGAAAACGTCATGCAACAGGGCGTCGGCGCGATGAGCGGCGGACTGCAAACCTCGACGCTGGCGGTCGGGCTTTCGACCGCCGCCATTTCATTTCTCACGGGTGAATCGGAGCAACGCTCCCAATTGGCCCCGGCGGCCGCCGCGTTGGCCGACGAATGCGACGCCCTGCGCGCCGACCTCATCACCACCGCCGAAGGGGCCACCGCCGAAGACCCTGACGCCTGCACCACGGAAGATTTACGCCGCCGCGCCAATAGTTTGGTGTTGCGTTCGTCGCAGGCCGCGCTGGCCGCGGCCAAGGGCGCCGGCTACATCGTGGGGCACCCGGCTGGACGTTGGTGCCGCGAAGCACTCTTTTTTCTGGTTTGGAGTTGCCCGCAGCCAGTGCTTTCGGCGAATTTGTGTGAGTTGGCGGGAATCACCGACTAAGAATGGCGTCCCGAATTTACATGCCGAATTAAAAGCTCGGCATTTGGATAATGCCGGGCTTTTCTGAACTACGGCTCTGAACCACGGCTCTGAACTACGGCCGCATACTTCTTTCAGGAATTATTCCTGAACCGTAAAGCACACACGCGGCCGGTTGTCCTTGGCTACCCTTGCGGACCGCCGATTTGTACAATCGAATGGTTGTAGGCGCTGTTTTCCAGTCGATACGGCGGCCACTCCGTTCATAATTTCGCTCCGTTCCTATCGTTGAGGGCGCCGATGTCTGCTTCGCTGTTCGTGATTCAAGGACGCGACCAGGGAAAACGTTTCGAGTTGCCGGACGACGTCTGCCAACTGGGACGCGAAACCGACAACAACATCCAGGTGCATGATACGGAAGTTTCCCGCCAGCATGCCGAAATCGTGCGTGAAGGCGATGGTTACGCCGTGATCGACCTGGCCAGTTCCAACGGCACCTACGTCAATGGCAAGCAGGTCGACCATTTCACCCTGCGCAGCGGCGACCGCATTCAACTCGGCCGCACCATGTTGCTGTTCACCGCGACCGGAAACGCGGCCGACGACGACCTTTCCGATGTGATCGAATTCGTGGCGCGCGAGGGTGGCTCGCAAATCGTGAAATCGATCGGCGCTGAAGAAAACTCCGCTCCGTTCCATGGCGGCGCCCATGCCGACAGCCCCTGGCTGGCCCGCGCCCGCAGCAATTTGCAAGTCATGTATCGAACGGCCTTGGCGGTGAGCCATACGCTCGATATTGACGAACTGCTGCAACGTATTCTGGATTTGATTTTCGAATGGGTGGAATCCGACCGGGGCTGCATCATGTTGCTCGACCAGGAGAACGGCGAACTGCACCCTGCGGCGCGTCGCATGCGGCAGGGCCTGAATCCCGACGAAAAGATTGTCATCAGCCGCACCATTCTGGACTACGTGCTGGAAAACAAGGAAGGCGTTCTGACCAGCGACGCCCGCCAAGACGACCGCTGGGACCAAGCCGCGAGCATTGTAAAACTCGGCGTGCGCGAGGCCATTTGCGTGCCGATGCAAGGCCGCTATGGCATTGTGGGCGTGGTCTATATCGACACCTACACCCCGCCCGGCCGGATGGTGCAAAGGAACGCGGCGAAATTCTCCGAAGAGCACCTCAAGCTGATGGTCGCGATTGGCCATCAGGCGGCGCTAGCGGTTGAAGACACCTCTTATTATTCGGCCATGGTGCAATCGGAGCGACTGGCGGCGGTTGGCCAGACGATCGCCATGTTGTCGCACCATATCAAGAATATTTTGCAGGGCATTCGCGGCGGCAGTTACCTGATCGAAGAAGGCCTGCGAGGATTGGAAGGGCGGGAAGAAGCCGAAATCGTTCGCAAGGGTTGGGGTATTGTCGATAAAAACCAAGAACGCATTTCCGCGCTCGTGCTCGACATGCTCACCTTCAGCAAGGAGCGAGAACCGGAATTTGTCGAGGCCAGTCTGGAAGCCGTAATGAGCGATGTCGTGGAGCTTTTGGCGGTGCGGGCGGCGGAATCGGGAGTCGATTTGCAGTGGCGTTCCACGCCCAATGCGCCGCTGTTGTCGTTCGACCCCGACGCCATGCACCGCGCGATTTTGAATATCGTGACCAACGCCATCGACGCCTGTGAAAACACGGAGAACGCCCGTGTTGAAGTGCGGGCGTCTTATGGCGAAGGCCAGGTGGATGTTGCCATCACCGATAACGGCCCCGGTATTCCAGCCGCCGAAATTAAGAAAGTGTTTACGCTGTTTGAATCGGGCAAGGGCGCCCGCGGCACGGGCTTGGGGCTGACCGTGAGCCAGAAAATTCTTCGGGAGCACGGCGGCGATATTCTCGTGGAGAGTGAAGTCGGCGCCGGCAGTCGTTTTATACTACGTTTTCCGGCGGCCGATTTCCACAAGACGCCGTCTGTCGGGTCGCCGCCAACGAAGCCCTTTCTTCCACCCGCTGACGACACCGGGGCAACACATTGAGCCGCCACGCTGTAATGGCGCCGCCGCGTAAAGCCGGGCTTCCCCGCGTGTAGCCCACTTCAACCGATTCTCGCCATGGGCAATTGCGTGCGGTATAATTCTAGACGGTTGTTGTCTGTTGTTCCCCTTATTACTCCGTGTTTGGATGCACGCCATGCCACGATTCGCCTGTACGCTGGGCCTGCTGATTTGCAGTTGCACTTTGTTGACTTCGCCGCAAGACGTTCGCGGTGAGAATTGGCCCGGTTGGCGCGGGCCCACCGGCGATGGCCAAAGCGCGGCGAAAAACGCCCCGCTCGCCTGGGACGGCGCCACCGGTAAAAATATCGTCTGGCGCGTGGAAATCCCCGGCGAAGGGCACGCTTCGCCCATCGTCTGGGAAGAGCATGTGTTTCTTATTTCATGTATTTCCCAGAGCAAGCAGCGCGTGCTGCTTGCGCTCGACCGCCGCAGCGGCAAACAACGTTGGCAAAAGACACTGTTCCAAGGGCCTTTGGAATCGAAACACGCCCTCAATAGTTTTGCCTCCAGTACGCCCGCCACCGATGGCGAAACCGTGTTCGCGACGTTTCTCGAAGTCGATGGCCACACGGTTCCGGCGCCCAACGTGGGCAGAAAACGACCGATAACGCCCGGCCGCATGGTCGTGGCCGCCTACGATTTCGACGGCAACCGCAAGTGGATGGTCAAACCGGGCGAATTCATCAGTGCGCACGGTTTTTGCAGCAGTCCGCTGATTTATCAAAACTTGCTGATCGTGAACGGCGACCACGACGGCAATTCGTACTTGATCGCGCTCGACAAAAGAACGGGAAAAACGGTTTGGAAAACGCCGCGCCGCCATAAAACACGCAGCTATGCCACCCCGATCATTCGTGAAATTGGCGGCCGGACCCAAATGGTGCTTTCCGGCAGCATGTGTATTTCGAGTTTCAATCCTTTGGACGGCTCACGGCATTGGAGCATTGAAGGGCCGACCGAACAGTTTGTCGCCTCGATGGTTTACGATGGCAAGCTGTTTTTCATGGCCGCTGGGTTTCCCACGTATCATGTGATGGGAATCAAGCCCGACGGAAAAGGCGATGTCAGCGAAAGCCACGTGGCCTGGCATCAAACGAATATTCGCTGTTATGTTCCTTCCCCAGTGGTTGTGGGAAATTATCTGCTCGTGGCCGACGACCGCGGCACCGCCAACTGTTTCGACGCCGCCAGCGGCAAACGGCTTTGGCAACATCGGCTGGGAAAACACTTTTCGGCTTCGCTGGTGTCGGCCGGCGGGCTCGTTTATTTTTTGGCGGACGATGGCCGCACGACCATTGTCAAACCCGGCCCCACGTTGGAGGTCGTGGCTGAGCACGCGTTGGGGGAGAATTGTTACGCTTCGCCGGCCATTGCGCAGGGCCAACTCTTCGTCAGAGCCGAGAAACATCTCTATTGCATCGGAAATCAAGCCGACGGAAAATGATCGGAAAATCTGCCGCTCGCCTAAAAGGGGGGTAACCGGCGAACCGCAAGGAAATAGAGGCGGTTTGCTCGGAAAATTGTCAATAGTTATTTGTCAATCGTCATTTGTCATTGGAGGGAGCGATGCCGCCTGCTGCGTTCCGTCGCACCGCCGCCGCCGAATTACGCGCCAAGCCGGTGCGCCGAAAGAAAAGCAGGCCTTGTTCGTTAGGCAAAGACAATAGAATCATCGACGAATTATTCGCCGTTTGCCGTCGAATAACAAATGACGAATGACAAATAACTATTGATAAATGAGGTTCAAGTCTTCTCAATGAACCGGCGGGATGCCGGTTACACCCATGACGGAGCCAAAAAACCCGGCATTTTGAATATGCCGGGCTTTTCCGTGATACAACCCCGTAGCGCACTCTTTCGCGGCGCCTTCGTTTTCGGCTAACCACTCTTCCCCTTCTGCTCGGCAATTATGAATCTGCGGCTCCTTTCCAAACTGTTGGGAATCATCGCTTTTCTCATCGGCGCGACGATGTTTTTCAGCCTGCCCTGGGCCTATCCCGGTCTCGGCATGCGTTTACACCCAGACGCCGTTCTCTCCAAGGGTTTTGAAACGCGGGGTTTCCTCGCGCTGCTCTGCTCGATTGGCGTCTGCTTTGCGGTGGGCGGCTGGCTGTGGTGGATGGGGCGTCGGGCCGAGGGGCGATTACTTCACAAGGAGGCGATGGCCATTGTGGGCCTCAGTTGGATGCTGGCCACCGTACTCGGCGCTTTGCCGTTTTCCCTGGCCGGCGTTTATCAGGGCCCCTCGCTACGGCTCTTGGAGCCCGGCGAACCGCCCTCGATTCAGCATTCAGACCGGCTCTGGGGGTTCCGCCAAACCCAATGGAGCGAAGTTCCCCCCGTCACTCCAACGCAATATCGGTTGTTACTTGCTCTCGCGGAGCAGAACGCGCGTGGGCTGTCGGAAGATGGCTTGATCGCCGCCACAAACGACCCTCGCGCCGTGGCCGAATTACACAGTTTGGCCACTCGGCAACCGTGGAGCGATGTCATTTTCTCGCCAAACGATCCTCGCCGGCCGCTCGCGCCGCCCGACCGCAAAGGTCATTATCGTATTCGCTGGGTGCGGATGAGCATCTTCGATTCGTTGTTTGAATCGCAGTCGGGCTTTAGCACTACCGGCGCCACCGTCATTTCCGATCTCGAAGACCCACACTTGGTTCCCCACTGTTTGCTCTTTTGGCGCAGCAGCACGCACTTTCTCGGCGGCTTGGGCATTATCGTTTTGTTCGTGGCCGTGTTGGGGCAGGGGTCGGCCGGAAAAGCCTTGATGCGGGCCGAAATGCCGGGCCCCAGCAAGGAAGGTTCGACGGCTCGCATGCAGCACACCGCCTGGATTTTCACCGCCATTTACTGCGCGCTCAATCTGGTGCTCACGCTCCTGTTGTGGGCGGAAGGCTTGAGCATTTTCGACGCCCTTTGCCACGCCTTCGGCACGATGGCCACTGGCGGCTTCAGCACCTGGAACAAATCGTTGGGCCACTTCGACAGCCGGCTGATTGAATACACGGTGGTTGTGTTCATGCTGTTGGCCGGCACCAACTTCACGTTGCTGTATTATATTCTCGTTCGCCGGCAGCCGGGCGTGCTCTGGAAAGACACCGAATGGCGGGTCTACATGGCGCTCATTCTGGGGATCACGGTCATCATTTTGATGTTCGGCATCGCCCATAACGATTTCCCCGGCGCCTCGTTGTTCCAAAAAATCGAAAGCGGCGTGCGCTACGGGCTGTTTCAAGTCGTGGCGATCATCACCACCACCGGATACGGCACCCACGATTTCGATAGTTGGAGCAGCGTGGGGCGGGGCATTCTGTTCCTCTTGATGTTTGTCGGCGGTTGCGCCGGCAGCACCGGCGGCGGATTGAAAGTGATCCGACACATTCTCTTTCTCTCGATCATGCGTTTGGAAGTGGAGCGCTCGTTTCGTCCGCTGGTGGTGCGGCCGTTGCGATTGGCCGGCACGCCGGTCGACGACCCCGACCTACGCCGGAATATCATGGTTTATTTCTGCCTGATTTTAGTTATTTTCGTGTTCAGTTGGCTGTTCGTGGTCACCTTCGAGCCAGATAGCACCTGGGGCGCCCGCAGCATCGAACACAAGCTGGTCGATAGCGCAAGCAGTGTCGCGGCCACTTTGAACAACATCGGCCCCGGCTTGGGAACCGTGGGCGCCACGCAGAATTACGGCCATTTCAGTCCGCTCAGCAAACTCCTATTCACCTGGTTGATGATGGTCGGCCGCGTCGAGATTTTTGTCATACTGGTGCTCTTCATGCCCAGTTTCTGGCGTAGCCATTAGGTGAGCGGCGGATAAATATTTACCTAATACAAGCACGATGCGCAAGCGAGTGAATCAGATCCTCCGGTGGTGTTCGCCGCGCTCGACCACCGGCTAACGGTTTGAATCCTTCAGAATATGAAATCAAATACGCCTTCGGTTTTGCCGGCATCTGAAAAACACGGAATAGTATTTGGACAGGTCCTAAGGCTAAGCATCGAGCGGAAAATTAGTGTCGTAGCCATGCTCGCCAGAGCGTGGGATGCTTCACCGCTCACCCACCGTCTGGCGACGATGGCTACGCAAATGCGACCGTTGTTTATCGAGCGGTGTTAACGCTTGACACAATGGCATCATGTTCAGTGCAAATGTCGCATTTCAAGACGCTTGAGGTAAAATATCTCGGCGGAGGGCCGGTTTCTTGTGGTTGGCCGGAGCGGTGGGTATAGTGAGGTGATTGCCCGAAGCGCTGGCGTGCGATGAAAATCGGCCGCCGCCAATAGGCAACAAGCCTGAATACGCCTGCCGAACGTCACACCGAACAAGGTCCCCCAGATGTTGTTGGTTTTTTCGCGTCGTTGTATTGATCGCTCCCGCTTGCGTCTGAATGCGCTCCGTTCGCAGCCCGGCGGTATTGCCGGCAGGGCATATGGTCGCACGGCGGCGCATTGCTGTCTGACGACTTTTCTCGTGCTGGCCGTGTTTGTCGCGGGTCCCATGGCGAGCGCCGGCGCGCCGGAGCCAAGCGGGCCGAAAGTCAGCTTCAACCGCCAGATCCGCCCCATTTTTCAGGCCCATTGCCAGGGCTGCCATCAGCCGGCGAAGCGCGGCGGCGATTACGAAATGACCTCGTTCGCCAGCCTGCTGGAAGGCGGCGAAAGCGGAGAAGCGGCTATCGTGGCTGGAAAACCGGAGGCCAGCTTTTTATTGGCTCAGATCACGCCGGAAAACGGCGAAGCTGCGATGCCGCAAGACAAACCGCTTCTCGCTCCCACAGACATCTCCCTGATCGAACGTTGGATTCAACAAGGCGCCGCCGACGACACCCCCATGTCGGACCAGCTCATGTACGACGCCCAGCATCCGCCGGTTTATCCCGCCGCGCCGGTCATCACATCGCTCGATTATTCGCCCGACGGAAAATGGCTGGCTGTTTCCGGCTACCACGAAGTGTTGTTGCATCGGGCCGATGGCTCAGGACTGGCGGCGCGTTTGGTGGGACAGTCGGAGCGCATTGAATCGGCCGTTTTCTCGCCCGACGGAAAATGGCTGGCGATGGCCGGCGGTTCTCCAGGACGTTTGGGCGAAGTGCAGGTATGGAACGTCGAAACGCATGAACTGGCGTTTTCGGTTCCGGTCGGCTTCGATACCTGTTACGGCTGTAGTTGGTCGCCGGACGGCAAACTGATCGGCTTCGGCTGCCCCGACAACACGCTCCGCGCCATTGAAGCCTCGACCGGCAAACAGGTTCTTTTCAGCGGCGCTCATGCGGGTTGGGTGCTCGATACGGTGTTCTCGGTGAAGGGGACGCATCTGATTTCCGTCAGCCGCGACCGCAGCATGAAGCTGATCGAAGTGGCCACCGAACGGTTTGTCGACAACATCACGAGCATTACGCCGGGCGCTTTGAAGGGCGGTTTGAACGCCGTCGACCGCAACCCCACCAACGATGAACTGCTGATCGGCGGGGCCGACGGCGCGCCGAAAATTTACCGCATGTTTCGCGAGAAGGCCCGCAAAATTGGCGACGACTTCAACCTGATTCGCGCCTTCGCGCCGTTGCCCGGCCGTATTTTTGATGTTGCTTTTGGTCCCCAGGGAAAACAAATCGCGGCGGGCGGCAGCTTCAACGGAACGGGCGAAGTGCGCGTGTATCAGGCGGCGGACGGCAAAAAAACTTTTGGCGTTAAAATCGAACAGGGCGGCGTTTATGCGGTCGCTTTCAGCCCCGATGGAAAAACGCTCGCCGCGGGCGGTTATTCCGGAGAGGTCGTGCTGATTTCGACAGCCGACGGCAAGGTGCTGAAACGGTTTGTTCCCGTCGCGATCGAATCAAAAAAAGTAGCGGCAGCGGGCGAATGATTGAGAAAACGTGGAGCAACTAAATCCCGCGTTGGCGTTTGAGAAGCCCGGCTTTTTCAAAAAGCCGGGCTTCTGAACCGGGACGTAGTTTATCCACGCCGCCGATACCCCTTGGGAGTATCGCTTCACATGGTCGAATGTATTACGAAATTTGAAGCCCCCCAGAAAATGGAATGATCCATGCACCTTTCGCCCTTATTTTCCCAGAGGAGCGGCGTCGCGTTTTTGTTGGCCGCGTTCTTGATCGGCGTTCTTGCTCCGGCGGCGCGGGCGGAAGAGAGCCATCGGGAAACGCTCCCCGAAGGGTTGGAGGTCGTTTCCATGGAGGCGGTTCCCGCAACACTCGAACTGACGCATCGGTTCGACTACCGGCAACTGTTGATTCTAGGTCGATTGAAAACTGGCGAGACGGTCGACCTCACGCGCGCTGTTTCGCTGCAAACGCCCGCCAGCGGTGTTTCTGTTTCCGAGCATGGGCTCGTCCGACCGGTAAGCAACGGCGAACAGACGCTGGTCTTTGAGTATCAGGGACGCACCACGAGCGTGGTCGCCAAGGTGCGAGATATCGCCAAACCGCGCCGCATCAGTTTCGTGGCCGATGTCCAGCCGCTGATCTCGCGTTTGGGCTGCAATCAGGGAACTTGCCACGGCGCCAAGGACGGCAAGGCCGAATTCAAACTTTCGCTCCGAGGTTACGATCCTCTGCTCGATCACCGCGCTCTGACCGACGATATCGGCGCCCGGCGGTTTAATCGTGTCGCGCCCGATCAAAGCCTGATGTTGCGCAAGGCCAGCGGCGCCATTCCGCATGTGGGCGGCGTCCGCACCACGCCCGACGAACCGGCGTACCAGTTGTTGCGGGAATGGGTGGCCAACGGCGCCAGGCTCGATTTGGAAAGTCCTCGCGTGACGTCGATCAAGGTTTTTCCGCAAAACCCCACCGTTCCGCTGGCCGGCATGACACAGCAGTTGGCCGTTCTCGCGACCTACTCCGACGGCTCCCAGCGCGACGTCACGGCCGAAGCGTTTATCGAAAGCGGCGATATTGAAATTTTGGAGGCCGATCAAACCGGCCTGCTCACCACGCTGCGTCGGGGAGAGGCGCCGGCGCTGGTTCGCTACGAAGGCTCGTACGCCGCCACCACGATCACGATCATGGGCGACCGCACCGGCTTCCAATGGCGCACCCCGCCGCTGCACAACTACATTGACGAACTGGTTTACAACAAACTTCGCCGCGTGAAGGTATTGCCCAGCGAAATTTGTTCCGACGAGGAATTCGTGCGGCGGGTGTATCTCGACCTGACCGGCCTCCCGCCCACCGTGGCGCAAGTTCGAGCGTTCATCGGCGGCGCGCTTCCCTCACGAGAAAACCGAGATCGACTGGTTGATGTTTTGGTCGGCGGCCCGGAATATATCGAATTTTGGACCAACAAATGGGCCGATATGTTGCAGGTCAATCGGAAGTTTCTCGGCGAGGAAGGGGCCATCACGCTGCGCAATTGGATCAAGCAATCGATCGCCGAAAACAAACCGTACGACCAATTCGTGCATGAAATTCTCACCGCCGACGGATCGAACTTGGAGAACCCTCCGGCCGCGTATTATAAAGTCTTGCGAGATCCCGCCGCGGCCATGGAAAACTCCACGCAGTTGTTCCTGGCCGTGCGTTTTAGTTGCAACAAATGCCACGACCACCCCTTCGAACGTTGGACCCAAGACCAATACTATAATCTGGCGGCCTATTTCACCCAGATCGGCCGCAAGGAAGACAAAGCCTTCGCCGGACAGCGCATCGGCGGCTCCGCCGTGGAGGGCGCCAAGCCGCTGGTGGAAATTATTTATGACACCGGCTCTGGTGAAATCAAGCACGACCGCACGGGCGAAATCTCGCCGCCGAAATTCCCCTACCACCACGCCGACACAGCGCCGACGTCGGCCAGCCGGCGGCAAAAACTCGCCACTTGGGTTACGTCGCCAAAAAATATTTACTTCGCCCGTAGCTACGTCAACCGGCAATGGGGGTATCTGCTAGGACGCGGAATCATCGACCCGATCGACGATATTCGCGCCGGCAATCCACCCACCAACCCCGAACTGCTCGACGCGCTCACGGCCGATTTTATCGCCAGCGGCTTCGATGCACAGCACATGCTGCGCCTGATTTGTAAATCTCGCGTGTACCAACATTCGGTGGTCGCGAACCGCTGGAATGAAGACGATCAAATCAATTATTCGCACAACATACCGCGCCGCCTGCCGGCTGAGGTTTTGTTCGACGCCATTCATGTTGCCGCCGGGGCGCCGTTCAAAATTGCCGGGGCGCCGGTTGGTTTTCGCGCGGCCCAACTGCCCGATGCGGGCATCACGGTGTCGTTCCTAGACGACTTCGGCCGCCCGGCGCGAGAAAGCTCCTGCGAATGCGAACGTAGTTCGGGAATGGTGCTCGGCCCGATCATGAAATTGGTCAACGGGCCCACGGTCGCCAATGCGTTGGTCGCTCCCGGCAACGCCCTGGCGAAACTCGAAGCTTCCCAGCCAGACGACAAAAAAATGTTGGAGGAACTATTCCTGCGTTTCCTCGCGCGGCGTCCCACCGAAGCGGAAATCAAACTCAGCTTGAAGGCGCTTCAGGCGCCGGGGCAAGAGCATCCTCAACATGTGGCGGCGTTACAAGCTTACGAAAAAACGTTGCCCGCCAAACAGGCGGCTTGGGAAACCGGCCTCAAACAGGAAACCGTCTGGACGGTGCTCGAACCGCTGGAGCTGCGTTCGGAGGCGGGCGCCGTTCTGGAAAAACAGGCCGACCATTCCGTTCTGGTTTCAGGTAAGAATGGCAAGGACGTCTACACGATAGTCGCCCAGACCGACGTTCAGGGCATCACCGGCATTCGTTTGGAGGCGCTCGCCAACGAAGCCTTGCCCGCCGGCGGACCGGGCCGCGCGCAAAACGGCAATTTCGTGTTGAGCGAACTTCGCCTGAACGCCTCCGCGATGAAAGGTTCCTCTGGAGGCAGTGCTGTCAAACTGCAAAACGGCTCCGCCGATTTCGAGCAAGACGGTTTTACGGCGGCCAATGCTATTGATGGCAACGAAGGATCGGGCTGGGCCGTTTCTCCCTCGTTTGACAAAACGCACACCGCCATTTTTGAAACGCAAGAGGCGATCAGTTTTGCCGGCGGCGCGAAGTTGTCGTTCCAACTCAGCCAGCAACATCCTGACGGCGCTCACTCGCTGGGCGCGTTCCGTCTTTCGGTCACTAGTTCGCCTCGTCCGCTGAAAATGAAATCGGTTCCGGCGGTGTTTGCAGCAGCCTTGAACACGCCCCTGGCGGAACGCGATGCGGCGCAACGGAAACTTTTGTCAGACGCCCACCGAGCGCAAGATAAGGAACTGAACCGTTTGCTGGCGGAGGAAAAACGCAGCGCCGCGGCGTTGAAAAATCGGCGTCTGATGGGCCTCCAAGACTTGGCCTGGGCGTTGATCAACAACCCAGCGTTTTTGTTCAACCATTAGTTCGTCAAAGAAGGGCTCCACAGCATCTTGTCCGAATTCATCGAAGTTACGTTTACAATCACGCGCGATGAGTACGTCCGTGCATTACGGAGGCACTACAAAACGAAACTGCAAATCAAACGCGATATTGTTGGCGGCATAGTCGCAGTCGTTGCTGGCGTCTACCTTCTGCAATCCACGTATAGCTCTGTACTGTCATGGCTCTTGATCGTTGCGGGTGGCTTTTTGCTCGCACTTGTCATTTACGCGTTTCTGCTCTTGCCGTTCATGATCTACCGTTCTCAGCCAAAGCTCAAATCTGAATATCGCCTTGAGTTCCGCAACGACGGGATCGGATTTCAGACGGAAGGAATTGACGCTGAACTGAAATGGTCAATCTACCACTCGTGGTTGCGTGACGACGAATTTTACATACTGTATACTTCACGCGGCTAGGAATGTCTGATCGTCGAAGAGTTGGAAGTTGCGGGTGATGAGGGAATGGATTTCGTTTTGATCGGTGGTGTTAAGGTTATTCAGAGTCTTTTCGATCGCCTCGCGGAAGTCGCCGAACGT
>JAJRWU010000019.1 GCA_024276655.1 Planctomycetota bacterium | reverse complement strand
AGCAGGCTTCGGCGAAGAGAAAACCACCCTGCTCCAGATAGGTTTTCAGGTTGTCTTCCTCTTGGGGCGTAAACCGCAACGCTTCCCGGCCGCTGAGAAACAGCACCGGCGTTTGCAGCAGTTCCTCCACGGTGGCGGCCTGGCCATCGACGACTTGCCAAGTCAACTCGTTTTTCCAGAGCTTTTCCACATGCCGGGTCAGGTGATGGACGGAGCTTCGGTGGCGGTCCCAATCGTTATTGTTTCCGTGTTTGAGCTTGGCCCACAAGACGGGTCGGCGGCCCTTGGCGAGAAACAGCAAGGCGAACGACGTGGCAATCGCGGGCGGGCTTTCTCGGCCGACGCCTTTCCAATAGCCGGAGAGCGTATCTTGCCGGGCAACAAGCAGTTCGGCGCCTTGGCGGTACCAATCGCCGCCGCCAATAAACCGCCGGCCGGTGAGGCGGCCCACGCGCTCCACGCCGTACAAATAATAGAGCCAGTCCTTGCCGATATTGGCGCCGGGGTTCGAGCTGACGGTAAACCGCTTTCCCAGCCATTGCAAGGCGCGCTCGATGGCGTCGTTATCTTCTTGCTCGCCACAGCACTGAACGCGCCCGCCGACGATGCGGGCGTCGCCAGCCGAGATGCGCCCCGAGGAAATCACGAGCGCCGTAACACCGGCGCAGACCATGCTGCCGGTGCTGCCCGACCCCGGGAAGTAAGACCAGGAGCCGTCTTCCTGCTGTTCGTTCAGCCAATACGCACGGGCCAACCGCCAAGTTTGCGCGCTGACCTTCACGCCAACGCGCTCGGCTTCATGCAGCGCCAACAAGGCGAATTGCGAGTTGGATTTGTCGCCCCCTCCCTGGCTGATGGAATACGCCCAAGCCCCCTTGTTCCGCGCCCCCGAGATTTGCGCCGTTTCCAGCCAACGCACATTGCGGTTGATCAGCAGCCGACTTTTTTCCGGCTCCGCCGCACAGAAGACCAACGTCTGCAACGCCACCACATACGTTTTATCGGGCTTTCCCAAAGACCTCAAATTATTGAGCGCCGCCTGCACCGCAGGGTCGTCTTTCGAGACGCCCGCGTTCAACAACGCCAGCGTGCAAAGCGCCGTCACGCCTCCCGGAAAACTGGTGCGCTCCGACCAGCCGCCGTTCACCTTGCTCTGCTCCGAGCGCAAATAGGCAATCGCGCGTTGGATCGAACGCCGCACCGCTTGGGCGTCGATTTCAGCCGCCGCCGGCTGCGCGAATCCCAATACCAGCAGCCCGCTGATCAGAAGAACTCGCATTCCCGACATGGAATTCCTGTTACCGTTACGCATGGGAGCAACCACTATGAGTTGTGCGCGAGGCCTTCCGAACTGGCGCGCTGCTTGGGCTGAAGATCTTGCAAACAGCATACACGTTTTCGCGTTTTGGTTCTCCCGCGATTTTAAGGACCGTTTCCGAATATGGGCCTACTGAACACTGAATAAATACCCAAGCAGCCCGGCATTTTCTAAATGCCGGGCTGCTTTAATCGCCAACCGGTAATTTATTTACAGACGAGCTCTCGGCCTTACGTTCCGCCCACGGCGGCGCCGGCGTCTATTCTCGGCGCGGCGCGTGGGTGGCGATGATGCGGCAATAGCCGGGGATTCAAATTCTCGTTGGTGCGAGGATTTCGGATCCAGAAGTCGTCGTGCGCGTTGCGTCGGTGAGCGCCCGCTCCATGATTTCCGGCTCCGTGGTTTCCACCTCCAACGCCGGTGTTTCCCACTCCGCCATTGCCGGGAGCGCCGCCGCCAAAACCGCCGCCGAAGCCGCCATTTCCGAGCGCGCCGCCGCCGAATCCAAAACCGATACCGGGCTGGGCGCCGTATCCGCCGGCGCCGCCGTAGGGCGTGGCGTAACCGTATCCGTAGGCGCCGCCAAGTCCGCCGTAGGGAGGGCCCCAAGCGGAATAGGGAACGGAGTAAGGCCGGTAGGGATACTTCCATTCGCCGTAGGGTCGGACAGGGCGGCCCCATTGTTCGACGGTGTGGTAATAATTCGCGCTTCCGTTGGCGCCTCGCAACGTGCTGCGATTATAGCGAAAGCCGCTTTTTAGATAATCGGGCCGCACTTCCACATAGACCGGTTCGACCGGTTTGAACTGAGCGACGCGCTGCCCGGTTTGCGGATCGTGCGTGTACTTGGAGGGAGCGTGCAGCCAATCGATGGCATAGGCGCGCGGCGCGAGTGCGACAACGAACACGCCCCAGAGGAGGATGCGCAATTTCATAAGAGGAGACCACATCAGGAGATTGGAATACCAAACGTTGCGAGTTTCTCACCCTGCGCGTCGTTTGGATGAAATCCATCCTGTGTTAGCGGGCGTTTGAAAAAACAATTTTCAAACCGCCCGCCGTGGCGGTTTTAACGCCGGGGTCGCTCGACCATGAGTTCGCCCTTGGCTGGGTCGTATACATATTTGGCCCCAGCCGGAAGTTCCGGTAGTTTGATGTTGTTGGCTTTGATGATTTGCGTCATGAATTGTTCGTGCGATTTGGGAAAATTTCCGTCGGTCGCCCGGAACAGATTCAAGGCGTGTTCGACTTGAATAAAGATCAATCGCTCTTTCGTTCGGCACAGCGCTCTGGCCGAGCTGGTCATGATGCCGCCAGGATCGAGCGTTCGTCCTTTCACGCCGACGCCTGTTTCGGCGACAACGCGTTCCTTGCTTTCGGGGCGTTCCTTGCTTTCGGGGTGTTCCTTGCTTTCTTCGGCCGTAGCCGGCGAAGCGGCCGGCGCTGCTTCACTGGGAGTTGCCGCGGCGGTTGTTTCTTCGCCTGTTTCTTCAGCGGGTGTTTGTTCGGTTTTATTTGCCGCCGTTGCGGTTTCTTCGGCAGACGACGGTTCGGAGTTATCGGCCGCCGGCGTGGCGTAGCCGCCATCGCCACACCCAACCGTTGCGATAAACCCAGCGGCGCCCACAAACAACGCAACGAGAACAAACATTCCGCTGATCCCTTTTGAAGAAAACATAACGCTGCTTCCTGTGGAAAATTTGCTAACGGGCCCTTGCGGGATTCGCCTGGCCGGTGTCGGAGGCGTGCAGCCGCCAGTGTTGCATGGCGTCGAGCACGGGGATTTTCGTCATGTTGAATTGTAACGGCGTGAGGGTGATATGTCCTGCGGAAAGTTCGGTTAAGTCGGTCGGCTGTTCGCTGGGCAGCGGCGCTGGGTCGCTGGTGGCCCAGTAATAGTCGCGGCCCTTGGGGTCTTGGCGTTTGACAAAATGTTCGCCGTAGCGGGCCACGCCCATCGGCACGACGCGCACTTCCGCCGGGGCGTCGCGAAAGGCGGCGGTCGGCATGTTTAGGTTATAAAGTTGTGGCTGTTCGTCTTTTTGCTCCAGAATCTGTTCGATGATTTCACGAGCGGCGCGGGCCGCGCGTGGATACGGAGCGTGGTCGTCGGCTTCCAACGACACCGCAATGCTGCTGATGCCAAAAAAGGCGCCTTCAATCGCAGCCGCCACCGTGCCGGAATACAAAATGTTAATACCCGCATTCAAGCCGCCGTTGATGCCGCTCACGACCAAGTCGGGTCGCTGCGGGCAAAATTCAAACACGCCGATTTTCACGCAATCGGCCGGGCTGCCTTCCACCGCCCAACCACGGCGGCGGTCGCCGTCAAAAATTTCATTGCAAATCAGAGGACTGAGAAACGTAATGGAATGTCCCACGCCGCTCTGTTCGGTGGCGGGCGCCACGACGGTCACCTCGCCAAGCTGCCGGAGTTCGCATTCGAGCGCCGCCAAGCCGGGAGCGTATATGCCGTCGTCGTTGGTGAGTAGAATCTGCACCGTTGCCTACCTCCATGCCCTCAGAGCAGAAACGTCGGCCGAGATAAAACCGGCTGCGCTCCCGCAGTGCCTCGCGCCGCAATAGGTCTGACGCCGTCTCGCTTCAGAAGCCCGGCCTTTTCAAAAAGCCGGGCTTCTCAAACGCCGTTTCAGGAACTCATTGTTCCACGCATTTCTAAATGCGGATGTCACCTTTTCAGCTGCTTGAGGCATAACACCCATCGTAATTTCGACGGCGCAAACTCGCAACGGGGCAATCGGCCCGGTTCGCCCACGATGGAAAATATCGGCCCGGCGACGTCGGTTGTGGCGATTGTAAGGCGGAAGCACCAAGGTTTTAGCCACGATGCACCGAGACCACCCAGAGGCAGCCGGCATTCCCTGAGTGAGTGTGAAAAAATTAAACCCCGAATTGGCGGCTAAGAAGCCCGGCTTTTTCAAAAAGCCGGGCTTCTGAATTTGGAAGTCGTTTTTCCACACTCCCTAAATGTCGTACATGTACTGGTTCAGCGTGACGTTGAGTTTTGGTGAATCGCTAGTCGTGAGTAACAAAGCGGACTAAAGGCAGTATTTCTGGGTTGCGTTTTTCGCATTTAGGCCAAAAGCAAGGGACTTTGATTCAATTGCGGTGCATT
>JAJRWU010000257.1 GCA_024276655.1 Planctomycetota bacterium | reverse complement strand
CGCAAGGCCGTCCGAAAGTTGGTCAAGGCCGGCAAGCTGGCCTACGGCGATAAACATTTGGTGCTGCCGGTTTCCACTCCAGCCACCGACGCCCCGCAGACAAAGTCGAAAGACGCTGCTGCGGAAAACACGAACCGCCCCGCCAAGAAGGAGCGGCCCAAGCAAGAGCGGCCCAAGCAAGAGCGGCCCAAGCAAGAGCGGCCCAAGCAAGAGCGGCCCAAGCAAGAGCGGCCCAAGCAAGAGCGGCCCCAGGGCAAATCGGAAAAAGCCTCCGGTTCGCAAACCACGCTTGTCTCGGGAGTGTTCAAAAGAGCGCTGGGCGGCTTCGGTTTTGTGCGTCCGACCGGCGCGCCTTCGCGCGGCAGGGAAAACGACATTTACATTTCTCGCCGTAAAACGCACGACGCCGCCTCCGGCGATATCGTGGAAGTGCGTTTGAGCAGCAAGGCGGGACGCGGCGGCCGCGTTCAAGGCGAAATCGTTGATATCGTCGAACGTCAGACACAAACCTTTGTCGGCGTTTACAGCCAGCGCAACGGCGTCGGCTATGTGCGCATTGACGGCAAGATATTCAGCGATCCTATTTATGTCGGCGACGCCGCCGCCAAGGGCGCGCTGGCCGGCGATAAAGTCGTGCTCGAACTGATCCGCTTTCCCTCGCACGCCCATGAGGGCGAAGGCGTGGTGACCGAAGTGTTGGGCGCTCGCGGCGAGCCGGGCGTCGACACGCTTTCCGTGATTCGCGAATTCGAGCTTCCCGAGGAATTTCCCGAAGACGTTCTCGAAGACGCTCGCCGTCGCGCCGAAGCTTTTGATGAATCGATCGGCGCCGACCGCCTCGATTTGACGCACGAAACGATCGTCACGATTGACCCCGTCGACGCTCGTGATTTCGACGACGCCATCTCGCTGAAAAAAAACGAACGGGGAAATTGGCGGCTGGGCGTGCATATTGCCGATGTCGCGCATTTCACGCCGCTGAAATCAGCGCTCGACCGCGAAGCCCGCAACCGCTCCACGAGCGTCTACCTGCCCGACCGCGTCATTCCCATGTTGCCGGAAACCATCTCCAACCATTTGGCGAGTCTGCAACCCGACCGCGTGCGGTATACGAAAACGGCGTTTATCGAATTCACGCCCGAGGGAACGCGGGTTTCGGTCGAAGTGCATACGGCGGCGATTCGCAGCCGGCGCCGGTTCACCTACGAAGAGGTCGACGATTACCTCAACGACGCCGAACCCTGGCGAGAAAAACTCACGCCCGACGTCCATGCCTTGTTAGGTGAAATGCACGAACTGGCCATGACCTTGCGGAAGAAACGGCTGGCTCGCGGGGCGATCGAATTGGTGCTGCCGGAGGTCAAGATCGATCTTGATGAGCAAGGCCGCGTGAGCGGCGCGCATGTGGTTGAAAACACGGAAAGCCACCAGATCATCGAAGAGTTCATGCTGGCGGCCAACGAAGCGGTGGCCGAGTATTTGCGAGAGCGTCATCTTTTCTTCCTCCGCCGCGTACACGACGCCCCCGACCCGCGCAAACTGGAAGCCCTGAGCGCCTTTTTGAAAGAGCTGGGGCTGGAGTGCGACCAAGTGGCCAACCGCTTCGAGGTTATTCGCGTGCTGGCTGAAACCGCCGACTCCCCGCTGCGTTACGCGGTTCACTACGCCATTTTGCGGAGCATGGCCAAGGCGGTCTACTCGCCCGAGGAAGCGGGACATTTTGCCTTGGCGAGTGACTGCTACTGCCATTTCACTTCGCCGATTCGCCGCTACCCCGACCTCACCATCCACCGCATGCTGACCGCCTTGGAGCAGGGCCGCAAACCGGTGCAGGACCTGGAGGCGATCACGATTCTCGGCGAACATTGCTCCAACCGCGAACAGCGGGCCGCGGCGGCGGAGCGAGAGCTTGTGAAAACGAAATTGCTCACCTTCCTCAGCAAGAAGATCGGCCAAGAGATCGACGCCATCGTCACCGGAGTGGAGGAATTCGGTATTTTCGTGCAAGGCAGCGAGTTGCCCGCCGAAGGGCTGGTCCACATCAATTCGCTGCGCGACGACCACTACGATTACGATGCGAAAACGCACACGCTCACCGGTCGGCGGGCCGGCAACAGTTACCGCTTAGGCGATTTGGTGCGCGTGGAAATCGGCCGCGTCGACGTTGATCGGCGCCAACTTGATTTTCAACTCGTGGCCGACCAACCGCCCCAGCCTGCCGCGCCGCAAAGCAAGGCGAAGCGTCCTCGCGGGCGAAAAAAACGCGGGCCGCGATAACGGCGGATTTCAACAAGTGTGACGAGCCGGATTCAACTGGAAATCGATCCCGAAGGCATCCAAAGCCATTAGCCGGTGGCTGCCAAGCCTTCGGCTTGGTGAGCATTCCATAACGCCATTGCACGGAATAGATCTTGGACAGGTGCTTAGCCCCGAGCGGAAAATTAGTGTCGTAGCCATGCTCGCCAGAGCGTGGGATGGTTCACCACTCACCCACCGTCTGGCGACGATGGCTACACAAATGCGACAGTTATTTATCGAGCGGTGCTTAGCCCCGCCCCACATAGAGTTGGTTGCGGGGCAACACGGTGGCTTGGAGCATTTCGACGTCGGGCGGCAGCGCGGCCATGACAACGGCCACTTCGGCTATATCTTCGACGCGAATCATCGGCTCGTCGTCGTCGGGGCTGCCGGTATCCACGCGGCGCTCCACCAAGATATTCCCAGGATTCAAACAGCCGCAGGTCACGCCGTATTCGCGTCCTTCGAGGGCCGTTGCCTGGGTCAAACCCCAAACGCCATGCTTCGACGTGCAATACGGCGCGGAGTTCGGCCGCACCCGCTCCCCGGATATCGAGCCGATATTGATGATGCGCCCCGCGCCGCGAGGCTTCATTATCCGCAGCGCCGCGCGGGTGCATAAAAAAGGACCTCGCAAATTCACGTTCATGACGTGATCCCAATCTTCGAGCGAGAGTTGCTCCAGCGGCCCTCCGTTGAAAGCACCGGCGTTATTGACCAACAAATCAATATGCCCAAACCGCTCGACCGCTTGCTTGAACAACGCCTCCACCTGCGTTGGGTCGGCGACATCGGTCGGGACGGCGAGAACCTCGAAGCCTCGGCTTTGGAATTCGCGAGCCGTGTTTTCCAATTGCTCCGCGCCGCGCGAGGCCAACACCAACCGACATCCCTCGGCGGCGAAGGCGGCGGCAATTCCGCGTCCTATGCCACGGCTCGCGCCGGTGATCAGGGCAATTTTATGTTCGAGTCGGTTCATGAAAGGTTGTCCTGGCGAACGGAGAGCGAATAATGATAAAGCGGCGGGAATGACGCGCCGAACTTACTTGCACGATGGCGCGACTTGTACGATAGCCAGCCAAGGCCGTCGAAAGAGGGTGTTCCGGGAACAGACCGACGGCCTTGGCGGGTCATCGTACGCTAGTAAATTCCCGCTCGCCGCTTAACGGCAGGCCGCTATTGTACGTTCTCCCCCGGTGTGGCAAATCCCCCATTGGGCTTGCTCGCTCGGCAAGGGTAGGATAGGCGGACGTTTCGATCCTACGGCTTCGGTATTCTTGCAAACGAGTGTCATGACGATCTTGATCGATGGTTACAACTTGCTGTTCGCGGTCGGCATGCAGGGAAGGCATGTTGGCCCTGGTTCGCTGGAACACGGCAGAAGCGCGTTGCTCAACTTCCTCGCCGCCTCGCTCGACGATTCAGAACGCAACCGCACCACGGTTGTTTTCGACGCCCAGTCCGCGCCCCCCGGCTTGCCTCGCGAACAAACCGTTCGGGGAATCTTGGTGTTGTTCTCGGTGGGCTATGAAAATGCCGACGCCCTGGTGCAAGAGCTCATTTTGGCCGACTCCGCGCCTCGCCAATTGGTGGTGGTTTCCAGCGACCATGAAATCCAGCGCGCGGCGCGGCGGCGTCGGGCGACCGCCGCCGACAGCGACCGCTGGTACGACGACCTTGTCCGCCGGCGCCAGCGCGCGACAAACCCTCCCGACCACGACCACGACCACGACAAACCCGAAACGCCAACCTCCGAGGAAATGCAGTTCTGGCTGAAAGCTTTTAGCGAGGACCGCGACGTCTTGCCAGCTTCGCCGGCGAGCGAACCAAACAACCAAGCTCAAGCCCAAGATCAACACCCAAAGCGAGCCGACAAAAACACGGTTGATGAACGGGACGTTGATAAACGCGAGGTCGGCGAAGATCTGCTGAACCCTTTTCCGCCCGGCTACGCCGAAGACCTGCTCGACGAACAATAGCCGCGCGCCTTACCGCCGAAGCGTCTGCTGGCTCATGCCGCCGTCCGACAACACATACGCTAAAAGATCGAGAATATCTTCGCGCGAGTAATGATTCAGCAAGTCGGCGGGCATGGGCGAAACCGGGGAAGCCTTTCGCGTTTCGATGGCCTGTTTGGAAAACGTAACGACCTTGCCCGGTTCGAGCAGATCTGGAACGACGCGAATATCCGGCAAGCGATAATCGCCCGGGGCGGCTCGTCCTGTTATCACGCGGCCATCGTGCAAGGCGAACATTTCGTGCCGATATTTTTCCGAGATCACGAGCGACGGCTCCAGGATCGATTGCAATAAATCGTGCGGCGTGTAGCGGCCGGCAAGGCCGGTCAAATCGGGGCCGCTCACGCCTCCTTCCCTTCCGACGCGATGACAAACCACGCACTTCGCCGACAAAAACACCACCCTGCCGCGTTTGAAATCGCGACCGCTCTCGAACAGCCCCGGCAGCGCGCCGCGAAGATCCTGGACGGTCCATTCCCTGACCAAGCGTTTCGGAGGTTCCACGATTTCATCGCGCCACGACTCCCGTGGTTGGGTGGTCAAGAGTTGCTGGAATTGGGCCCTGCGATTGGCGGGCGCCGCCGCCAACGCCTCGTTGCGAATCAACTCCTTGAAGGCGGGCATCCCCTCGCCGCCGATGAAGTCGTCCATTTTCGAGAGTGCGGCAAAATATCGTTGACGAAGTCCTGGCGCCCAGACCGACGCCTCATTTCGCAGCACGTACAAATAGTGAAAACGCTGGGTGGCGTTCCGTGCCTGGGCCAGCAGGCTCATCGTTTTTTTGACGAACGATTCGCCGCCCGCCGGCGCCAGCGCCAAGCTGAGTTCTCGATTGAGCAAGAACGAACGCGCGGGGTAAATCGCATCTAACCGCGCCGTCGCGGTTTGATGTTGCTGCTTGCTCCAGGCAATGTCCGACTCCAAGCAGCGTCGGTAAAGAAACACGGCGGTCCATTGCCGCTGGGCATCCATTTTTGATAAATCAAGCTGCTGCAACCGAGCGAGAATTGCTGGCCGGTCGGTGGAATCGGCGGCGCGAAACAGAGCCAATAACGCCGCCATGCCGCCTTTGCTTGGCAGGGCGGTGAGCGCTCGCGCCCGCCATTGGGAAACGTTCTGCTTTTCCAGCACGACGCGCGCCGCCAGCTGAACGGCAGGGTCGGCGTCGGCCAAAAACGGCCAGGCGGCGTTCAATGCCGCAGCGCTTTGTTGGTCGAACCTCGCCTCCAGCCGCCGCCGTTTGTCACGAGAGGCGTTCGCGAATCGCTCCGCTGATTCTTGTTGGATCGATTTCGACGGCGGCGTTTCGTTTTCGCCAACGTACTCCACCCGATACAACGACGACTGCGTGCCGCGTCCGCCGGTGATGAAATACATGGCGCCATCGGGGCCAAAATCTGCGTCCGTGACATTCAAGGGCCGCCCGCGCAAAAAGACTTCGGCCGCGCCCATATATCCGCCGCCGCGCGGCGCCAAATGGACGGCCAAAATTCGGCCGTAGGTCCAATCGAGGGCGAACAAGGCCCGTTTGTACGGGGCCGGGAAGTTGCTCTTGGCGCCGAAGACCACCGCCGTCGGCGAGCCCTTGCCGATATCGACCAGCGGCCGGGGCATATCGGGGCGGTCGGGAAAATAAGGCGGCCACTGCTGCGTCACCCGCCGCCAGAGAAAATCGGCGCCCGGCGCGAGGTGGTTGATTCGCGTGGGCCGATACCAAGAGGCGCCGGTGTCGTATTCCGCATCGGCATCGTAGGTGAACATATCGCCATGGGCGTTGAAATCGAGGCCAAAAGGGTTCCGCAAACCTCGCACCACCACGACAGGATTACCTCCGTCGGCGTCGAGCCGCACGACCATGCCGCTGGCCGCCGCCTCAAAACGATTCGGTTGTTTCAACGCCGTTGGAACGACGCGCTCCGCGTAAGGGTTATCAATCGAATCGCCCATGATGCAATAAATGCGGCCATCGGGACCGAGCGCTATTTGGTTGCGGCCATGCCCGTCGCCTCCCTCGAACCGGGCCAGTTTCGTCACTTCCTCGAATTCGTCGTCGTGGTTGGCGTCGCGCAACCGGTAGAGCGACTTATCAACATTCGCCATCGCATAGAGCGCGCCGTGGGCGAACAACAACCCCCGACACTCCGCCAGTTGGTCGTTGATGGTTTCGACGCCCACTTCGGCGTTACCCTCGGCCGGGAGCGTCAGTCGCAGCAAACCGCGTTTTTCCTTGGCGATGATCCAACGTCCTTGGGCGTCGGGGGCCAAACTGACCCACGAACCTTCTCCCTCGCGCGACGAATACACCAGCGAGGTTTTGAAGCCGGGCGGCGTTTCAATAGGCGCCACATCGGGCGGGCGCTTGCCGTCGAGCGCGCGCTTCCATTGGGTGTAGTCATCGGCGGTGTTGATCGAAATCGAGGCTGGGTCGACTCGCCACGGGTAGGCGGCGACGGCTCCCAAAAGGGAGGCGGGTCGCCAATGGCGGTTCGGCAAAACCGTTGCCGCGGCGGGCCAATTCTGGGCGTCGTCCGCCACCGTTTGCCAGTTTGAATCAGACACCAAAACCACCCGCCGGCCGTCGGCGTATTCCAACTCCAAACAAACGAACACCGCCGCCGGACCCTCGACGCTCTTCACTTGCAAGACGATTGTGTTCTCGCCCTGCTGGAGGCGTTCGGAGAGGTCGATGTCGAGAAGCGGTCCATAAGGACTCCGCCCCGCGACCGATTCTTGATTGACCATCAGTCGGCCATGACAATACTCCATGGCGCCGCGAATTCGGGCGCGTCGCAACGACCCGGCGACGGTGAATGGGCGTCGGAACAAAAACGCCTGGCCGCTTCGACGTTCCTGGCCGCCCCAAATCCATTGCGGCGCGGCATCGGACCGCAACTGGCTGGGCGCCGTTTCCGCACGACAAATTGCCGTGGGCGCCGCCATGCTCGTGATCGCCGTCGTGATCACCATCGCGACGAACAGCGAAACCAGCACACACAAAACCGTATCGCGATGTTTTTTCATGGCCGCTTCGCTCCAAAACAGATAAGGTCGAACACCTCAGACTATCCTGTTTTTACCGCGGAGGAAACCGAGACGGCGGAGAAAGGAATTAAGTAACCGTTGACGGAGTTTGATTAGAACGTTCATCGTTACGCTGGCTTGTTTTTACAGGAGGGAACAGAGAGAACGGAGGATCCTGTTTGTTTCCTTGTTTCCTCGGCATGAAAGGTCTTTCGATGCACGCTTTGTCTTCCTCCGCAAACAGCATGGCGCACGATCTGATTGGTTTCGCGATCGAAGTTCATAAGGACAAAAGGCCGGTTTACTGGAGTCCATTAATATAAATGGTGCTTGACGATGGAACTCCTCGATATTCCGCTGGGGCTGATCATCAACGTTAACGTTTTGAAATTGACGGGCGGCGTTTCCAGATTGATCCTGCCTGGCGCAACACCGAATGATTCCGCACTTTTCTCTGTTTCCTCCGTTCTCTCCTGTTCCATTCGTGTCACGCGGGGTGAACGCGAGCAAGAACCGGAAGGTTGCGTTCTTACGGCCGGTGAAAATCATGAACGGTTACGAAATCAGGAACACATAGACAAGGAGCGACAGACCCCCGACCGCGTTCCGCCGCGCGGCGAATCATGACGACGAGCAATAGAACGCCAGCCCCCTCTTCTGGGTGCGAGATGTTCCGTTTTGCCGCGACGATTTTCGAGTTGCTTACCGGTGGCATCTCGGAAACCGGCGCGTGGCGCTCCCAATGCTCCCCCGATCGGTCAGGATGCTGATGTAAAACTCGCTGGAGAAATTTCAATTTTTGCCTGACATCGGGTACACTACAGTAACGGCGGCAATGCCAGCCGTTGGAAAAGCTCGCCAATAGTGGTAGCGAGCAGAGGATACTATCGATAAAAAAACGCAATTTCGGGCCGTTCGCGGTTATAATGGCGTTTGAGGCCTTGTCTCAGATGGAATCATAATTCGGCTGCTCATCGGGGCCTGTTTCACGTTCAACTTATCAGCCGCATCGGGCTGGGCATGTCTTGCGCGTCTTGGTTGGTAGTGCGGGCTTGCATCTTGAACGCGTTGCGCTTGCCTGTAGAAAACGAGGCGGTCGCCTAAATGATTGCGAAGCTTCCCCGATCCGCCTCAGACGAGCACTAAAGGAATACCTGACCTCATGAAGAACGCGAAGTTGCAATGTGCCCTCTTCATCGCTTGCGTGCTGGGCTGGAGTCCTGTTTTTGGCTTGGCTGGCGAGCCCGCGCGCGAGTTCATCGATGCGTTGCGTCAGCGTCATTATTACGACCTCACGTTAGATTACCTTGATCGGCTCGCCGCCAGTCCCTTGGCGCCGCCCGATATCAAACAGACGCTCGACTACGAGCGGGGCGTCACGATGGTGATGGGCGCCAACCGCGTGAGCGACTACGAACTGCGGGAGAAACAGCTCGATTTGGCCCAGGCCGCGCTGAAAAAATTCACCAAGGAACACGCCAAACACGCGTTGATTCCATCGGCCAGAAGCCAACTGGGCAACGTGTTATTGGTTCGAGCCAAACTGAAAGTCGAACAGGCGAACGAAGGCGAGCGCGAAACGCGGCTCAAGGAAGCCCGCAAATTATTCGGCGACGCCCGCAAAGTGTTCGAAGCCTCCAAGGAAGATATCGCCGAGCGGCTTAAGGCCTTCCCCAAAGTGCTCGACATGACCGACAAAAAGCAAGCCGCCATGGCCGACGAGCGAAACCAGCTTCGCTCCGACTATTTGCAGGTTTTGATTCTTGGCGCCACCGCCATTGAAGAGTCGGCCGACACCTACGCCGTGGGCGCCAAGGAACATACCGCGATCTTGAAAGAAGCCGCCGCCGCTCACAACGCGGTGTATGAAAAATACCGGCGCCGCATGGCGGGGCTCTACTCGCGAATGTATCAGGGCCGTTGCTACCAGAAAATGCGCGACTTCAAGGAAGCCTTGAGCTATTACGTCGAATTGCTCGACAACCCTGATAGCCCCGACGCCTTCCGCGACCTGAAAACCAAGGTCTACCTGTTGGCGATGGATTGCTGGCTCGACAAATCGCAAAATCTTTACGCCAAGGCCATCGAAGAAGGCTCCGCCTGGATCAGCAAGGCCCGCCCCAACGAAATGCGCGACCCCGAATGGCTCACCTTGCGGCTGGCGCTCGCGCGGGCGTATATCGCGCATGCGGAAAGTCTCAAAGAGGGAGACCCCCAAAAACGGCGCAGCCTCAAGGAAGCTTCGATTTTGGCCCGCTATGTGATCCGCTTTCCCGGACAAACACAGAAACCGGCGCAATCGCTTCTGGGCCAGCTTGGTCGGGTGAGCACCGCCAGCGGCGAGGAGCCCAATCCCAAAAACTTTGCCGAAGCCATCCGAGTCGGCAAGGAAGCACTCGACGAAATGCAAATTTCGCAACAAATGCTGGCCGTGGCGCAAGCCAAATTCCAAGCGGAGAAAGACCCAGCCAAAAAAGCGAACCTCCAAAAGCAAGTCGGGGAAGCAACCACCGCCTTCCACAAAAATCAGTCCAGCTCGCGCAAATTTTATGAGTTGGCGTTGCGGTTGGTCGACGCGGAAACCTCCGTCGAAGACGTCAACATCGCTCGCTATTTCCTCTCCTACCTCTATTTTCTACAACAAAAATACTATGAGTCGGCCGTGATGGGCGAATTCGTGGCGCGCCGCTACCCCGATAGCACCGGCGCCAAACCGAGCGCTAAAATCAGCCTAGCGAGTTATCTCCAACTCTATCAGGCGGCGGGCAAGGAAGACCGCGCATTCGAAACGCGGCAGCTCTTGAACACGGCTCGTTATATCGCTGGAAAGTGGGCCGGCACGACCGAGGGCGCTCAAGCCCTCAGCACGCTCGTGCCGTTCGTTTTGAATCAGGGCGATTACAATCAGGCCATCGAGTACATGCGCCAGATTCCCGAAACGTCGCCTTTGAGGGCCGACGCCGAACTGAAAGTGGGCAAATCGCTCTGGGGTTCCTACCTCGTCGGGACGCGCGAACTCAACAAACGGCTCGATGGACAAACGCCAGACGCCGCCGCCCAAGCCGAACAGAAAGCGTTAAACGAACGCATCACGCTGGCCGAGGAAACGTTGGCCGCTGGAATGGCTCGCCTGAAAAAAAGCGGCGCCGTCACGCGAGATGTCGTCACTGCGGCGCTGTCGCTTGCGCAACTTTATGTCGATACGAATCGTCCTCTTGAGGCGCTCAAGGAACTGGAAGATCCGCGAACCGGCGCCTTGCTGTTGTTGCGCAAGAAAGCCGCGTCCACGCAGAGTTCCGGCATTCCCGAGGAAATACTCAAAACGGCGCTGCGAGCGTACATCGGTTCGCTGGCCGTGGCCGACAATCCTGACGACGCCATGAGCAAGGCCAAGGGCGTGATGGCGGAACTCAAAACGCAGGTCGGCGACACCGCCGCCGGAAAGAAACGCTTGGTTTCGGTGTATGTTAGTCTGGCCCGCAAAATCGAAAGTTCGTTGGAGTCGGCCCCCGAGGATGTCAAGAAATCGCTTTCCAAGGGCTTCGATACCTTCCTCCAGCAAGTACGCTCCGAAGCAAACGACTCCACCGTGTTGAGTTGGATCGGAGAAACTTTCCTAGGTCTCGGAAAAGGGTTCGACACCAACCCCAACCGCCTGACTCCCGAAGCCTCTTCCTATTACAACGAAGCCTTAAAGACCTTTGATTTGATCCTCGCTAAAGGCCAAAAAGATCCTTCCTGGCTGCCGGCCGCCGACAAACCGCGCGTCCAATTGAAGGCTGCGGAAATCAAACGTCGCAAACGCGACTACCAAGGCGCGCTCGACGATTTCGCCGCCATTCTTCGTGTACAAAACACGCTCTTGAATGTGCAAATCCAGGCGGCGTACACCTACCAGGAGTGGGGCCGCGAAGATCCCAAACACTACCTCGACGCCTTGGTTGGCGGCTACGGCGGCAAGGGAAAGAAGAACGTGATCTGGGGCTGGCGGCGGCTGGCCACCACGGCTTCCCGGTATCCGAAATACCAGAATCAGTTCCATGAATCTCGTTACAATTCGTCGGTGGCCCGCTTGGCTTACGCCAAAACGACCAAGAAGAAAGACGATTTTGAACGAGCCAAGAAGTACATCACGCTCACCAACAAGCTTTTTCCCGATATGGGCGGCGATGTTTGGCGGGCCAAGTACGACGCCCTCTTGCGAAAGATTCAAACCGAACTGGGAGAGAAGCCGGTTGGGCTCGGCGCCAAGAGAAAAAAACAAACCAAAAAGTCGGCCTGAGTTTCCGCTTCCGGCCCGCACAGTAAAAACCACACGACATATCAGTAGGTATACATCGGAACGCCAAGGAGTTATTCGATGACAAGATTCCCTATCCGGTTCACGACGCTCGCGGCCGTGCTTTCGGCTGCCGCTTTTTTTTCCACCGCGTTTGAAACACCCGTCGCTTGCGCTCAAACGTCGGACCAAGTCTTTGGCAGCAAGGGCGCGCCGGCGCGTGGTGAAATCATTCGCATGACCAAAGCGGAAATCGTGCTGAAAACTCGCAGCATCGAGCGCAGCTATCAGGTCAACGAAGTCAAGAAAGTCACTTTCAAGGGCGAGCCTAAGGAACTGAGCCGCGCCCGCGATTACGTCTTGACCGGGCGTTTGGAAGACGCGGCCGAAGAACTCAAAAAACTCACCGCCGCCAAAATCGAGCGAGATTACGTGAAGCAAGACATCGCCTATTACACCGCCTATTGCAACGGGAAAATTTCACTCAGCGGCGGCGGCGACAAAGCGGCGGCCGTCACCGCGATGCTCGATTTCATCAAAAGCGCTCGCGATAGTTACCACTTTTACGAAGCCGTGGAAGTCATGGGTGATTTGGCCGTGGCCCTCGATAACTACGAAAAGGCCACGCTCTACTACCAGCAACTCGGCAAGGCGCCTTGGCCAGATTTGCAAATGCGGGGCGCCGTTCTCGTGGCGAGAACGCTTCAATCCCAGGGGAAATTCGCCGAGGCCTTGCAAAGCTACCAGAAGTTGGCCGGCTCGAAAATCGATACGCCCGAAGCCAATCGTCAAAAATTGTTTGCCCGCATTGGCGCCGCGGCCTGTTTGGCGGAAACAGGAAAAGCGGCCGAGGGCGTCAAAATCGTGGAAGAGATCATCGCCAAAAACGACCCCCAAGACACCCAACTCTTCGCCCGCTGCTACAACGCGCTGGGCGATTGCCAACGCAAGGTGGGAAAACCCAAAGACGCCCTCCTGGCCTACCTACACACCGATCTGCTGTTCAGCGCCGACGGAGAAACGCACGCCGAGGCGTTGTATCGTCTGAGTCTGCTCTGGGGGGAACTCAAAAAATCCGACCGCGCCGTCAGCGCGCGTAGTTTGCTCAGAAGCCGTTACTCAGGATCGGCCTGGGCCAAAAAAGAGGGATAACGAGCGTTCGAGAAAAAATTGTCTTATCGTCGCCGTTATTGCCGGAATGGTCCTCAGGCGAGCGGCGGATGAAAACTTACCGAATACAAGCACGAAGCGCAAGCGAGTGAATCAGAAAACGGTCATTCCCGCATAGGCGGGAACCCAAAAAAACTCCAAGACTCCCGCTGCATGCGGGTAAGTTATTTTCCGCCGCTCGCCTAAGCAGGTTCTTTACCATCGCCAGACGCCCAGACTAAAATAGCCAGTCTCGAATGGCCTCACTCAAACAGCCCGACCCCACATCATGATCAACAACAGGATTTTTTAACCCACAACAAGAGCGTCGCGCAGGCGGCGCTTCTTCCTCTCAAAAATTTGTTCGGAGACCACCATGCGTCGTCATACCTTTGGACTACCTCTCGGCTTTGTTTATTCGTTGGCGCTACTCGTTTTCGCGGCGACGGTATTTACGGCGGCGTTGTCGCGTCCTGCATCGGTGCTGGCTCAGGAAGAGGCTGCCGATCCCGCCGCCGCCGATCCCGCCGCCGCCGAGCCCGCAGCGCCGGCGCCGGCTGCGGAAACCGCCGATGAGGGAGCTCCCGGCAAGCAGCCAAGCTACTTGGCGTGGGCGTTCAAGGCGCTGGGCCTCAGCTACTCTTCGGTGTTTTTGGGGTTGTCATTTACGCTGGTGGCGTTGTTCGTGATGAACCTTCTGATGGCGCGTCGCGACAATGTGTGCCCCGTGGCGCTGATCGAAAGTTTCGATGAACACCTCAACGAGCAGCGTTACCAAGATGCTTTCGAATTGGCCAAGAGCGACCCCTCCTTCCTGGGCCAGGTTTTGGCGGCCGGCCTCTCGAAAATCTCGAAGGGTTATTCGCACGCCATCGAAGCCATGCAGGAAGTTGGCGAGGAAGAAAACATGAAAATGGAGCACCGTTTGAGTTACATGGCCTTGATCGGCACCATCAGCCCGATGGTGGGCCTGCTTGGTACGGTGCAAGGTATGATCGCGGCGTTCTCGGTGATCGCGAGCAGCGCTTCGGCCCCCAAGCCGTCGTTGCTCGCCGAAGGTATTTCAACGGCCCTATTCACCACGCTGGTCGGGTTGGTGATCGCGATTCCCGCCATTGCCGCCTACAATATTCTGAAAAACCGCATCGCGCGTTTGGTGTTGGAAGTCGGCATCAATAGCGAAAATCTCATGAGCCGGTTTGAAGGGCAAGCCCCCGCCGTGAAGTAACTGTGAAGTAGCCGCCATTTTTTCTCGCTCGTTTCGATCGCTTTGTTTCGATCACTTTGTTTCGCAACGGAATTTGAACTGATGCGTCTTGCCAAAAAAAGCTCCGAAATCCAAGAGGGCGACCTCACCCCCATGATCGACATGACTTTTCAGTTGATCGCCTTCTTCATGGTGTTGATTAACTTCTCGCAAAATGAAGCCAACGAGAGAATCCAACTACCGCAAAGCGAGCTGGCCAAACCGGCTGAAGGGCCGCTCGATTACCCCATCACCCTCCACCTCACCAAGGAAGGCTCGGTGATTCTGAGCGCCGATGAGGTCGAGATCGACGCTTTGCGGCCCTTGCTGGTGCGGGAAGCCAACGTAATGGAGCTCAAGGGCATTCCCCAGAGCGACGCCACGATCATCATTCGAGCCCATAAAGCGACCAGAACCGGCAAGGTCCAGGCCTTGATCAAGGTCTGCCAAGACAACGGATTCGAGAACTTCGCTCTGCGCGCCAAAGAAAAGAAGGGGTTCTAGAAACGCCATGAAAATCCGCCACCAACACCAGTCTGAAAAAATTGAACTGGAAATGACGCCGATGATCGACATCGTCTTCCAGTTGCTCATTTTCTTCATCATGACGTTCAAAATCGTTGACGTCGAAGGCGATTTCAACATCAAAATGCCGCTGGCGTCAGTGAGCAGCGGCGAGATGGAAGAAGAATTGGTCCCGCCGATGAAAGTCCGGATTACGGCGGGCGGCGGCGGCCAACTGGCCAGCGTTGCACTCAACGGCCGAACGTTATTTGGCGGTTTTGACGAACTGCACACGGAAATGATGAACCTCATCGGCGACGACGCCCAAATTCAAGAGTCGGCGGAAGTTGAATTCGATTGCGACTACAACCTGCGTTACGAAAACGTGATTGCCGCCGTATCGGCCGTATCCGGCTACCGAACCGATTCGGGCGAGGTGGTCAAACTGGTCGAAAAAATCAAGTTCGCCGCGCCCCGCCCCGGCGGTTAATCGGGCGGCGAGGCATTTATCGCCACTACTGACGTTTGCCTCCGGCGGTTGTTGGTAACCGTTCGCCGTGGCGCGGGAAAATACGATAGCAATCTGTCCGACCGTTCAACACCCGTGAATGGTCACCCAAAAACCACCTCGATAAAACGCCGCAGCAGTTGCGAGGATTCGGGCGTGTCGGCACAGCGGCGCTCGAATTCGGCGTACGACATGCGGGCGATGCTTTCCACATAGCTGGGGTACGCACGAACGCGTTCCAGGAACGCCCGCCGGTTGAGTTCAGGATGGAACTGCGTGCAATAGATTGCCTTGTTGGCGAATGTAAACGCTTGGTTTTGTACGCGGTCGGTCGAGGCCAGCAGCACGGCGTTCTCGGGCAAACGCTCGACAATATCCTGGTGGCCCATTTGGGCCGTGAAAACGGAGCCCAGCTCCTTGAACACCGGGTCGGCGGCGGCGGCGGTCGTACGGCGAACCTGGAGCGTGCCTAATTCCGCGCGTTGGGGGTCGGTCACGACTTCTCCACCCATGGCGCGGGCCATCGCTTGAAACCCCCAGCAAGAAGCGAACGTCGGTTGGTTGGCGTGGTGCAAATCTCGCATGCAGTCGAGGGCGCGAGGAAGCCAATCGCCGCCCGCGGCGACGGAGTGGTCGCCGCTGCCGCCCAGCAACACCACATCGGCGGAAGCCACGTCGTGCGCCGAAGGCGGATTCAAAATCAGATCTTGGGGGCGAATCTGCTCGGCGTAGCAACCCAGCACCCAGGCAAAGCAAGCGATTTCCTGAGTGCGCATGGGGTCGTCTGGGTTTCGGGCTTGCAGCAACAAATAACGAAGGCGGTCCTGCGGCATGGCAAACTCAGTTGTATTTTTCTTGATCGCCAAAAAGCCCGGCATTTTGAAAATGCCGAGCTTTTAACTCGGGTAAAAACTACATCCCGAATGAGCGTTTGAGAAGCCCGGCTTTTTGAAAAAGCCGGGCTTCTGAACCAAACTGCGGTTTTCTCACACTTTCTTACTTTGCGATGGTGGTCGCTGTGGCGGCGGCAACGCCCTGGCAAACCGCCTGGCAAATGCGGTCGATCTCGTTTTCGGCGACGGCCAGCGGCGGCATCACAACCACGATATTCCCCAGCGGACGCAGCCAAACTCCCGCTTTTAACGCTTCATGGCAGACTTGCAAACCGCGTTTTTCCTCCCAGGGAAACGGTTCGTTCGTGGTCCTTGATTGAACCAAGTCCACCGCCGCGATCATGCCGCACTGGCGCACATTACCCACATGCCGATGCTCCCGCAACGGCGCCAACTGTTCGGCGATGCGGGCGATTCTCGCGGGAAGTTTCGCCAGGGTTTGTTCTTCCTCGAAAACGTCGAGCGTGGCCAGCGCGACTGCGGCGCACAAAGGATTCCCGCCGAACGTGTGGCCGTGGAAGAACTGTTTTGAGTCGGCGTATTCGCCGAGAAAGGCGTTCCAAGCCTCCGTGCTCGTCAGCGTGGCCGACATCGGCAAATACCCGCCGGTCAGGCCCTTGCCCAAACAGACGAAGTCGGGCGACACGCCTTCATGTTCACAGGCAAACAAGCGGCCGGTGCGGCCCATGCCGACCGCCACTTCGTCGGCGATCAAATGCACGTCATACTTGCGCGTCAACGCGCGAACTGCTCGCAAGTAACCGGGCGGATGCATCACCATGCCCGCCGCGCACTGCACCATGGGCTCGATCACCATGGCGGCAATACGCGAGTGGTGCTCTTGCAGCACGGCTTCCAACTGCGCCACATGGTAAGTCAAGCCGGCGTCATCTTCACAACCGGCCGGAGGGCGTTGGGCGTTGGGCGTTGGCAGCCGCAATACCTCGAACAGCAGCGGCTCGAACATGGCGTGAAATCGGGCCACGCCGCCCACGCTCACACTGCCCAGCGTGTCGCCATGGTAGGCGTCGCCGAGGGCCAGGAACAGCGTTTTGTCGTTTTGAGGCGAGGGCTTCTGCCGCCAGTATTGGAGCGACATCTTGATCGCGACTTCCACCGCGCAAGAGCCATCGCTGGAAAAAAACACGTGTTCCAAGCCTTCCGGCGAAACGTCGACCAACCGTTTGGCGAGTTGGATCGTGGTTGGATTCGAAGCACCCAACGATGTGACATGCGCCACCCGGTCGAGTTGTTCGCGCAAGGCGGCGTCGAGCCGAGGATGGCGATGTCCATGAACATTGCACCACAAGCTGCTGACGCCGTCCAGATACTCGCGGCCTTCGGTGTCGACCAACGTGCAGCCGCGAGCCCGCTCGATGATGAACGGTTCGTACTCCGCCATTTGCGTGAAGGCGTGCCACACGTGGGCGCGATCCCAGCGTTGCAGTTTTTCGAGAGTTAAATCCTCGGGAGAAGGCGGCATGAAAGGTGCGTGGTGTTGGAGCAGAAAAAACGGGCGAATTATCTTGAGCGAAAGGCGGCGCCTTGGTGGATAAACGAGAGGGAGTTAACCGCCGCTCACCGGCGGGATGCAGGCTATTTCATCGTCTTGGCTGAGGCGGGTTTGGTCGCTGGCGTAGTCGGTGTTCACGGCGAACATGGCGTGCGGAACGATCACCTCCAAGGCGGGATATCGCGCCACCAGCAAGCATCGCACGTCGGCAATGGTTGGGGCTTCGGAAAATTCAAGCTCTACTTGCTCGGCGCCGGCGGCTTCTCTAGCGGCGGCGAACAATTTCACGCTAATCATCATGAGACCACCAAATCTTCGCTGCGACTGGTTAATAATTCGGCAACTTCGGGCATCAAGCCGTAGGCCAGGGCGAGTATCTTTATGGGGTGAATCGTGGGTTTGGAAACACCTTGCTCCATTTGCATTTTGCAGGCGCTGCACTCCGTGGCGCCGACCTGAATGAGAGGATCTCGCATGGCGGAAATCAGCGGCCAGCCGGCGCGCAGGCTGCTGCGGAAATTCTTCTGTTTGAGGCCATACGAACCGGCCATGCCCGAGCAACCGCGATCCAAATGGCGGACCGTCAGTCCTGGCGTCAAACGCATCAGGTTTTCTCCAGGGCTTCCCACACCGAGCGCGATCAGGTGGCAAGGGCGATGGTAACCGATCACGGCGTTGACGGGTTTCATGTCGAGTTCTAGTTTGCCAACTTGGTGCATTTTCCAGAGATAGGACGTCGCTTCACTGGTGTTTTGGGCTACGAGTCGGACGTCGTCATCGTCTAGCAGTATTGGGTATTCGTGCGTTAGGCAGAGCGCCGCCGAGGGTTCGGTCGTGATCACATGATACCCCTGCCGAACGGCGTCCGCCAGAATCGCGACGTTATGCGCCGCCACGCGCCGAGCCGATTCCACCGCGCCCTGCGAGACGCGCGCCATGCCCGATTCGAGTTGGTTCGTGGGAACATAAACCGCCACGCCGTTGTGTTCCAGAACGGCCACCAGCGCTTCGCCCAACTGGGGATCATGCCAGTTCGCGTAGAGGTCGGTGAAGTACACGACCTTACTTCCCGCGCGGCGCGTGGGCCGCGTCAGCCGGCGGCTCTGCGCGATACGGGAAAAACTACGATAGGCGAATTTCGGCAGCTTGCGGCTTTGCGCCAAGCCCATTGTTTTTTCCAAAAACCAGCGAACTTGCCGGTTGCGAATCGCCCAGTTGGCGAAGATGGGAAAATGCCCGCCCCACTTCGCGATCAAATCGAGCCGGGTCATGAACCAGTCCGACATTGAGAGCCCATTGTTGGCCACGTACTGCGCCTTGCATTCCATCATGAGCTTGGGGATATCGACGCCCGCCGGGCACTCCAAACGGCATTGGTGGCAATTGACACACAACTCGGCGATGTCGTGCAGGGCGTCGGTTTGCAAATCGTTGGCATCGAGCTGGCCCGTCATTACGGCGCGCATCAGATTCGCCTTGGCGCGAGGCGAAGCCTCCTCAGCGGGGGCGAAACGAAAAATCGGACACATGCGTTCGTCGGGCGATGTCGCTCGACAACGAGCGCAGCCGTTGCAAGCGCGGGCGGCCAACGTCAGCTCTTCATTCGACCAATTCAGTTGCAACTCCACCAATGGCGAAGCCGGTTCGGCGGCCGGCGGACTAGCAGAATTTCCGGCGTTTTCCCGGGGCAACGGCAACTCCAGCAGACGCAGGTTTTTGGTCAGCGGCTGGGGAGCGTCGGCCACCACCTTGCCGGGGTTCAAGATGCCCGCCGCATCGAAAATTCTCTTCACTTCGCGAAACACGTCGTACAGCGGGCCGTACATTTGGCGGACGCACCACGTTCTGCTGAGGCCATCGCCGTGTTCGCCGCTGATCGTTCCCTCGATACGAATCACTTCTTCGTACAGCGACTGGGCCAGATCTTGCATCTTGCGCACATGTTCGGGATTGGCCAATTCCACAAAGGGCCGAATGTGCAGTTGGCCGTGGCCGGCGTGTGCGAACACCGAGGCAGTGAGATGATGCTTCTTGAGCAGGTCTTGCAGGAAGACGAAAAACTCCGGGAGCTTTTCCGGCGGTAGGGCGATGTCTTCCACAAAGGGCAGCGCGCGGGAAACGCCTTTGAGCCGATAGAGCGTGGGAATTAAATGCCGGACCAAACTGTGGTAAAGAGCCACGTCTTCCTGCTCGAGCGCGATTCGGGCGGCGAAAGCACGACGCTTGCCGCGCCGCAACCGATCGACGATCCGACACAACTGCTCGCGGACCACTTCTTGGTCGTCGCCTTGTTGTCCCACCAGCAATACGGCTTCCGCCTCTGGCGGCAAGAGCTGCTCGAAACGATGGTCGGATTCCCGCGCGATCGACAACAGCCGCCGGTCGACCAAATCGCAAACACTGGCGCCCAACCGCCGCACCTCTTGCGCCGCCAGCGCCGCCGACTCCAACCGTTCGTAAAACAAGAGCCCGGCCCCGTAATATTTCGGCAAGGGCGACGTGCCCACCGTGGCCTCGACAATCAAGGCCAGCGTTCCCTCGGAGCCCACCAACATGCGAGCCAGATCCAGGCGGCCGTTTTGCAGCACGTCGAACAAATGATAGCCCGACCGATTCACCAAACTCTTGGGCCGATGCTCGGCAATAACCTGCTTATTGCGTTGAATGACGTCGGCCAACCGCCGCACGAGTTCATTCCGCCGAAAATGAATATTGCTCTCGGAGGAACTCGAGACGCGGCACTCTTCCACATCGTGCTGCGAAACGTCCATGATCGCTCCGTCAGCCAGCACGATTCTCATACTCTTCACATGATCGCGAGCGGAGCCGTAAACCGGCCAGTGGCTGCCGGAGGCGTCGAGCGCCAACACGCCGCCCATGGTGCTCGAACGGCTCGTGGCGGGCGTGGGTCCGAACAATCTTCCCGACTTCGCCAAGTGGCGGTTCAACTGTTCATGCACCACGCCGGGCTGCACGCGAACGGTGGCGTGGTTGGTTTCGATGATCCGCCGCATGGAATGGGAAAAGTCGATCACGATCCCCGAACCCAGCGACTCCCCGGCCAGCCCCGACCCCGCGCCCCGGGCGTGAATGGGCAAATCGAATTCGGCGGCGTATTGCACGCAAGCCACGACATCGGCCAAGCCTTGCGGGCGCACCACGGCCAGCGGCCGCACTTCATAGATGCTCGCATCGGTGGCGTAGAGTTGCAGGAACGGGGCGTCGCAACGGACATCGCCCTCGAGCACGCCTCGCAAATCAGCCTGGATCCTTTCTTGTTCCTGATCCATGGGCCGGCCGCGTTCGAGGCTCGTTCTAAAAAGGAAATAAGTTTAACGACAAGCTGTTTTGCCTGTTCGTCATTGCGGTTCCGCCGCGGAATCTGGTGAACTGCTATTCGCTGGCGTATTCGCGGCCGCCAGTTGCGTCTGAAGTTGCTGCTCCTGCAGACGCGCGGTCAGTTGGCGGTGCCGCTCGTGAATTTCCAAGTCGAAGGCGGCATGTTGGTCGATTTCCGCGACGCCCCGGTACTGAGCGTGGCACCGATAACACTGGAGCATGTCGCCCATGACGAAATAGAGCACCATGTCGGCCATGGCGGTGGCCAACAGAATGGCGAACCAGCCGTACCAGTTGTGGTAATACCAGGGAACCGTGCTGGCGGTCAATCCGATCGCGACAATGGTCACTCCCAGGCCTTGGGGAAAGTCTTTCCGCAAATAGACCTCCGTGCTAGGACAAACCACGCATCGCTCCAGTCGGCCCTCATGCACCGCGCCGGCGGGAATAGGCCACTGTTTTTCGCAGTGCGGGCAATGCAGCGGCGCCTCTGGGGAGAGGTCTTGCCGCACTGTTGCCTCGCAGGCGGGACAGGCGAAAGTAACATTCATGAGAGGACGCGCGGGTGTTTGAGGGGACCTCGGCGGACGAGCAATGAGGAAGGGGGCTGCAAGATTTTCATCATAACGGATAAGCCACATCGGCGGACAGTAGCTGCGAGGTCAATTCGCCGATAAAGGCCAAGATCACGCCCGCATAAAGAATGCCCGTGGCGCTCTGGGTGTTGGGGATCTTGAGCGTGTGCCAGGTCAGGACGGCCAATACGGCGGTGAGCACCATGCCGGAAATCCAGCGGAGCGAGACAAAAATCCACCAGTTGGTCTCCCAGCCGCCGGTTTCTCGCGCCAACAGCAACAGGCCGCCGGCGCAAAGCACGGCCCGCGCCGCCACCGCGATTCCCGCAAAAATGGTCAGCCGCTTGAGCGGGGCCAGCTTCATGCTGGGATTATTCAGATACCAGTGGCCCAGCAGCATGGCCGCCAGGAAAGCGCCCAAAAGGAAACCAGCCGTCGTGATATCGGCCAATATCAGCAAAAACCGGCCCGCCGATGCAAACGCAGTCGGTGTTGCGGCCACGCCGCCCGCCACGCTCACCACGCAGACCAGCGCCGTCAGCACGATTCCCGTGCGCTTCAAATCGTACAGCCAGACAATCGACCCCACATAGCTCATGAACGCCGCCACGGTCGCGAGCACCGCAATGAGCTGTTGGTGCGGCAAATCGGCGCCGCCGGTGAAGCCGAGCATCGCGGTGAAGGTATAGAAACCGAGCAGCATCCAGTATTGGGTGCGATAATACCCACTGGCCACGGCGCGGGGCGAAGTGAGGCACATCGTCAGCGCTACGCCGAAGCCCAGGCGAAACATAAACTGAATCAGAACCAGCCCTAGGGTGCTCACGCCGCCATCACCGCCGATCGCCGTATATGAGTTGCATCACTTCGGCGCGCGTGGAAAGATTCTTGCGGAAGATGCCTTTCATGGCCGAAGTCACGCAGAGGCTTCCCGGTTTGCGCACGCCGCGAATTGTCATGCAGGAATGCGTTGCTTCCACGACCACCGCCACGCCCTTGGCGTCTAGCTCCTCAAGCAGCAGGTTGGCGATATCTTCGGTCATCCGTTCTTGAACCTGAGGACGCCGGGCGAGCGTTTCCACCACCCGGGCCAACTTACTCAGGCCGATGACCTTTCCCTTGGGAATGTAGCCGATGTGCGTTTTTCCCGTGAACGGAAGCAAATGGTGCTCGCACATGCTGCAAAAACTGATATCGCGGACGAGCACCACTTCGTCGTACTTTTCGCTGAAGAACTTTTGTGTGTGTTCGCGAGGGTCTTGGTGCAAGCCGCTGAACATTTCGGCGTACATGCGAGCCACGCGGGCCGGTGTTTCGAGCAGGCCTTCCCGATCAGGGTCTTCGCCCACGGCCGCCAGAATTTCACGCACCGCCCGCTCAACGCGGGCATGGTCGAACCGCGGCGGCAAGTTTTGGGTTTCCGGAGCTTGGGCGCCCTTATTGGGGCGCCCGGCCGAATCGTCGTTAGATGCACTCACTGTTTGCTGAACTCACTGCGGGGAAACACGTTAATATTGGACCACCTCACGGCGCCCGCGCTGCAATGGCGTTGAAACCCTGCATGCTAAACGTCGTTTCGTCGATTGGTCAACCGCTACTGCGTCGGCTAGGTCACTTTTCAGGGCAAAACCCGTTGTATTATCATGGAACAACGCCCCTCTCGTATGCCACGAAAAATTCGCTCCCTCAATTCGCGCACGGAAATTCGCTGCAACTCATGGCGCGGTATAACTTTGGTATTCTCGCAAAGCCGGCTATTCTCAATGCATTCCATGGTGAGAAGCAGAAGATATCGTGCCTTGATATTCCCTTGTTTCGAAGGTCCAGCATGAAACGCGTTGCAAATCTTGTGGAGGCCGTTTCCCTGCTTTACTTCACGCGGCTGGCAATGGCTCGTTTAACGGCAAGCCGAAGGCGACTGCGTTTTCTGTTCTGTCCGAACGCGTGGGCTCAAAACACAGCCGCCTTCGGCTTGCCGTTAAACGAAAAAAACGACATTTTCATCCGCGTG
>JAJRWU010000256.1 GCA_024276655.1 Planctomycetota bacterium | reverse complement strand
GCGGACCGTTTACGCTTAGCCATCCTTGGCTCTCCCGGTGGCGTGATGATGTGATTGTCAAACACCAACCATCGCGGAGAGCCGCTTTTTTGTTAAGAACAGTTTAATCGCTTATAGCCTGAGTTCCCCTAAAGTGCAGTATATAAACGTCGCAAGAAAAGCAAGCTAAAGCTTGAACTCCAACGGCGCGACCGCTAGTTCAATGATGGATCAGGCGGCAACTCCCGGCCTTGCACGGCGGCGTCCACCACGCGCCGGCCGGCTTCTTCGGTCAGGGCTTTCCAGAGGTCGTCGTGCGACGAGAAAATCGATTGCGTGTCGGCCGCGGTGGTGAGCCAACTTCCCGACTTGAGTTCGTCTTCAAGTTGCTCGGCGCCCCAGCCGGAGTAGCCGGTGAAAATCCGCCAGCGGTCGTCGCTCGATTGGTCAATAACGCGCTGCAGTCCTTCCTTTTGCATGCAACAAAAGACGCCCGGTATGACTTCGAATTCCGAGAACTCCGGCGTTTCGTGCATCGCCAACAGCGTGCCTTGGCAAGGACCGCCAATATAAACTCGTTTGTCGCGATTCTCGCCGCAAGGTTGCGAAAGAGCGTCGCCCCAAATTTCTCCCAACGTATGGTTGCTAGGCTGGTTTAACACGATGCCCAACGCGCCTTCGCTATCGTGGCGCACCAACAGGATGACCGTGTGAAAAAACGTTGGTTCACGCAGTTGAGGCGAAGCAATCAGGAATTGGCCTTGGAGGTTCATGTCCTCTTTGTTTCGGGCGCGGAGAAAAAAGATACGCAACGGTAAATGCAAATGCTCTCTCCCTGCATTGTAACCATGTCAGAGGCGGCGGTGAAAGCAGGCGCGGCGGTTGCCACGCAACCCGGCGCGGGCGGAACGCATCTAGAAGAGGCCCTGCGTTTTTGTACGATAGCCTCGGAAGGCCATCATGCGTCCAGGCAAAAACCCGGTGTTTTCAAAATGCCGGACTTTTGGCGAGCGGAAAAATACCGTTGGTAAAATCGCGCTCGTCATCGCAGGGCGATGGCTCAGTTGGCGGAGTTGCGCGATGCGGCCTCTTCAGAGGTTGCAACATCAAGCACGGCAACATCAAGCACGGCAACATCAAGCACGGCAACATCAAGCACGGCAACATCAAGCACGGCAACATCGTCGGCGATATCGGTGAGCATTTGCTCCCAAGCGTCGGCCGTTGCAATGTCGGACGCCAACCTGCGTCCGCGGCGGCCGAGCGAAAACGTGTCCGCGGCAAACTGTTCTCGCCCCCAGGACATGTTTTGAATTGCGACCCCGCCCGTACGCTGGCCTTCCAAGGCCGTCGTGTGCTGGGGGCCCCTGTAAACCGACGGCCTCGGAAGGCCAGCGTACTTTTGTTCCAATGCTCGCCCTAAGAAAGACGAAGCGGCGTCCGGCGCCAACGAATCGGGCGTCAATTGGCGCGGGTTGGCGGCGTCGTTCGTATTCGCAACCTCTTCCGTGGCGAAGAGCGTGTCGAGATCTAATATCTGTTCGCCTTCCGAGCCGCCGGCGCTGGCGCGGAGGAACGTAATCACGTCTAAGAGGTCCAAGATGTTGGCTTGCCCGTCGGCGTTCACGTCGACAAAAGGACCACTGGGGCCTGGCTGGCCAGTAGGCAACGGGCCGATGCCGCTGCTTCGCAAGTGCGATACGATTCCCAGAAGATCTTTGATATCGACTAGGCCGTCGTTGTTCACATCGAGTGCGTTGTTGGCGTTTTGCCATTGGGGGCGAGCGCCGAAAGCGGCGTCAACCGCGCCCGCTTCAGGCAATACGACAAGTTGCGAACTACCGCCCGGCGTGGTGGTTTCCCAACCGGCGGGCGGCGATATTTGCACCTGGTACGAACCGGCGTCCAGGCCTTGCACCCAATACGCTCCATTGACATCGGTCTGGACGATTGTCTGCGCGCCGAAACGGAGGTTGTCGAGCAACACGGTGGTGTTGGAGTGGCCTTTCGCGATAGCAAATTTGATATCGGCGTTGGCCCGATTGAACGACATCGTTTCCGTCTGGCTGACGCCCAAGGCGGCGGTCGTGTAACGGCCCAGCGATTGGAAGTTGGCGTCAAAAATTTCGATGCGGGCGAAATCGTCCGCGCTGTTGCCGATGGCGTCAAGATCCAACCGCGAGACCGGCGTGGAGAATTCAATCGTCAATTCGGCGAACAAATTAGACCACTCCACGCCCCAACCGCCTGCGGTGCGGTTTCCAAAAACTTTATTTCCAACGGGTGCGACCGTGCTGTCCGACGCCCGAACTTCACTCCCCAGAACATTGAAGCCGCCCGCCGAGAGCGTGGCGGTGGGAATAATCGACGATACGTTCGTGGCGGCGGCGTAGTTGTCGGGCTCCAGATTGCCGCTGGTGTTCAACGGTTGGCCGGAGGAGGAAAGAACTTCAACCGTCCAGCCGACCAGCGGAGCGTCGCTGGCGTCGCGTTGGGCGTTGCCGTTGCCGTCTTGATAGACAAAACCTCGAATGCCTTGGTCGAACGAAATCGCGGGGTCGTTGGGGCCGCCTTGAAAAATCGGCGACATCACTCCTACTTCGCCCGGTTCGTTTGTTTTGTCGTCGATGGTGCGGATTTCAATATTTTGAAACCCGGCTGGAAGCGGCCCAATCGTGATATCGATATCAGCGAACGATGCATTGTAAACCGTTTGGTCGATCCAGGCGCCGCCATCGATCCGATATTGCACCCGGCTGACTTGATTGATCGAGATATCGCTTTGCAGCCCGCTGCTATTTTGGTTGGCCAATGTCTGGACCGACGAAGAGCCCACGAACCGGTATTGGCGGGTGAGCGGGTCGTAGGCGCCGGAGCCGGTGAGGGTGAGCGGAACGTCGAGCACATCGAAAATTCCGTTGTTGTCGGAATCTCGCCAGCCGACCATTTCCAGCGTGGCGGCGGCGTTGGTGTTGGTGTCGAAGGCGGTTTGGAGCAATGCGCCCGTCGCCATGACGCTCGGCTGTTGCACAAACCCTGGAGCGGGATTGTTGGCGGCGTTCAGGTTTTCCGCGTTGTAATAACCTCGGCGGGAAGTGTAGGAACTGCCGCCGGCGTATTCGTCGCGGGCCCAGAACATATGACCCAATTCGTGGGTGAACGTGCTGGCGGGGCGGCCGGAAGGCGCGATGAAAAACCGTCCGCCGGCGAAGGCGAAGGCCCGCGAAAAACTACCGCCTGGGGCAAAGGTGTCGTTGGGCGTATCGGGCGAGTTGACGACAAAAATCGTGAACGACCAATCGGCGTCGTTGGCCACGCGCTGGGCGTTGTTGTAGGCGCGAATGTTGTCGCTAAAACTGTTCGTTTGGTTGAAGCCCACTTCACCGAAAAAGTCGTTGATCCAGGAACTGAACGTGTTCGACGTGTTGTTGATCGGTTCGTAGCCCGTTTGAATGGGCGTATCGGCGTTGGTGAAATCGAACTGGAAGTTCAGTTCGTGGACGCTATTTTGCGCGGCCAGCGTATCTTTCCACCAATTGACGCCCTCCACCACCTTGTTTTTGACGTCCGTCTTTTGCTGCTGCGACCAATCGCGCGCGTTGGGGTCGATGGTTCCGTCAGACTCCATGAAAACGACGTTCACGAGCACATCGCCCAGAAGATACTCCGCCGTGTCGTTCGGAGTGGCGCCGAAGGGCGTTGCCGTGAGTAGGTTCCGAGATTCCAGCGCCTCGCACCGAAGCGTTCGCCGCGCACACCGGCCGCGCCCGGTTCTCGATTTTCCAGTTCTCGATTTTCGTTTTTTCGCACTGCGAAGAAAGGGCATGCAGATTTCGCCTCGTCAGAAAACAGCAGGACGTTTCACGGTCTGGTTAAGAGCGAACATTCCATTTGAGAGGAGAAGCAGACCCGCGCTCAACGTGAATTCTAGGGAGACATGCGGCGAAATTCACGAAAAAAATGAGCGATGTGTCTTCTTGCATTGTAATTACGACGTCTTGAATTGCCACGCGATATCCTACCCGCCCCACGCCTTTCGCCACCGACGGTTCGGTTTTTCCGCGCCGGCTCGCCAGGAACAGCCACTTTGGGGGGCGGTGTTACCAGCCGCCAACCCGTATCAGCCTTGCGGCAGCGGAGAACCGTCCAACCGCAAACGGCGCCAGCACCCGGATAAGTTCGCCAAACATCTTCCCACGCGGCGCTATTTCTTTAGAGACGTCGGCCACGATTTAGTTCCACTGCGGCCCGCGCGCTTTTTTGGGACGCGGCCGCGTGCGGGTTTACTATCGGTCTGCGCGAACCTGTCGAATACGCGTGGCATCGTCGAGCAACCGAGTGTCTTACGGCTGTTGTGCGTAGGGCGCCGGGTCGGGTCGGTTGTTTTCGGCGAAGCCGCGCAGCCGCAGCAAACAGGCGTCGCACGAACCGCAGGCGCCGGTCGGGAGCGGATCATAACAACTGGTGGTCAGGCTGTAATCAACGCCGTGTTCCAGTCCCAGGGCGATGATTTCGGCTTTCGTCAAATCGAGCAGCGGCGTGCGTATCTGCACGGGGCAGGTTCGCTCCACGCCGGTTTTGGTGGCTAGGTTGGCCATCTGCTGGTAAGCCGCAATGTATTCCGGGCGGCAGTCGGGGTAGCCGCTGTAATCGACCGCGTTCACACCGATGAAAATGTCGCCGGTCTTTAATGTTTCCGCCCAAGCCAAGGCGAAGGACAGAAACACCGTGTTGCGCGCCGGTACATAGGTCACGGGAATGCCGTTCGACATTTCCTCCACCGCCCGCCGCTTGGGGACGGCAATATCGGAGGTCAACGCCGAACCGCCAAACTGCCGCAAATCGAGATCGACCACAATATGCTCCGCCACCTGAAAAACGTCCGCTATGCGGCGGGCGGCGTCAATTTCGTTTTCGTGCCGCTGGCCGTAGCGGAATGTGATGGCGTGCAGCGCAAAACCCTGGCTTCGCGCCAGCGCGAGCGTGGTGGTGGAATCGAGGCCGCCGCTCAGTAGCACGACGCAACGTGGTGATGAAGGCATGAAAAGGGATCGTCCGAAAATAAGTGACGGTTGTCGCTCGGAAAAGCCCGGCATTTTGAAAATGCCGGGCTTTTAACTCGGCCAGTTCTTTGGAGCACGTTGTGTCATGGAAAACTGGTTAATCTTTGATTCGGGAAACAGGTTGAGCATACTGTTTTTCACCCCGAGCAAAAAGTAGGATGATTTTCAAGTTCGCTCCCCACGCCGCGATTTCCAAACATCAGAAAGCCCCACCATGGATAGACGCACCTTCCTGCAATCGGCCGCCGCACTTTCACTGGCCGGCGGCGCGGCCGGCGGCGCCGAACAAAACCGCGACCCGGCGGTGGCGAAGCTGACCCAGCGTCTGAACCCCAAGATTCAAGCGTATCGCGAGGCGGCGTTACGCATTCTCAAGCCCACGCCCCGAGAGTTGGAACGCGGGTTGCGGCTGCATGCGGAGTCGTTGGTGTTCGATTCCTACGGCTTCTCGCCCCGCGCCGCGATTGACGGCGACAAGCTTGCCGCAGAAATGGCGGCCGGCGCTTCGGCCATCGAATTGAAAGACCTGCGCGAAGAAATGAGCATGACGCGCTACGTAACCGACCCCATCGAACAGCAAGAATATCGAGACGCCTGGCGAGCTGCGGGAGTCACTTGTATTTTTCAAAACGCCGGCGAAGAAGGGCAAGATCCGCTCCGGCTGATCAAACGGCTGGCGCGGTTCACCTTCGCCACCGACCTGCTGCGAGGCTTCGTTTCAAAGGCCGCCGTGCCCGATGATATTATCGCCGCCCACAAGCAACAGCGGCATTGTTTGTATCTGACCGGCAACGGCGTGCCGCTCACCCAGCAATGGATTTCCGTTTCCGACGAACTCCGTTACCTGCGTATTTTCAGCCAACTCGGCATTCGCATGATGCACCTCACGTACCAGCGTCGGAACATGATCGGCGATGGCTGCGGCGAAAAAACGAATGCCGGCTTGAGCGACTTCGGCCGCAGCGCCGTGCAAGAAATGAACCGCGTCGGCGTGATTCCCGACTGCGCCCATTCCGGCTGGCAAACGAGTTTGGAGTCGGCCCAGGTTTCCGACCAACCGGTGGTCGCCAGCCACAGCACGTGCGGCGCGATTTATCCCCATTTTCGCAGCAAGCCCGACAACATCCTTCGCGCCATTGCCGATTCGGGCGGCTACATCGGCATCTGTTGCATTCCGCGTTTCTTACGCGGCAGCGGCGATATCGGCGTATTCTTGAATCATATCGACCATGTGGTCAAAACGTTCGGAGCCGAGCACGTGGCCATCGGGACCGATGTCGCTTATTCCTCCCAGAATTCGGCGGCGGAGAACAAAAAGGCGCCCCGCCTACGCCGACTGCGAACCGACTTTCGCTCGCTTTGGCCGCGCGACGACTACAAAACAACCGCCGCCGCCACCAACAGCTTGGCTTGGACCAACTGGCCGCTGTTCACCGTTGGCTTGGTGCAGCGCGGCCACGACGACGACGCCATCCGGCAAATCATTGGCGGCAATGTGATGCGCGTCGCCCGAAAAACGCTGGAAGCCGCCACATGAAAAATAGCGCCATTTCATCCGTTTAGCACCGCTCGATAAATAACGGTCGCATTTGTGTAGCCATCGTCGCCAGACGGTGGGTGAGCAGTGAACCATCCCACGCTCTGGCGAGCATGGCTACGACACTAATTTTCCGCTCGATGCTTAACGAGCCAATGCTAGCCGTGCGCAGTATGCTCCCGGTGCTTCATTCCCAAATCTCGGAAATGTTGATAGCGCCGCTGGCTACGTTGGAGCGTCGTTCGAGGCGGGTTCTGTAACGCCGCTCTCGGCCGGGTTGCACTCGCTCTTTTCCGTTTGCGGCGCTGCCTCGCCGCTGGCGGCGGGCGCGGGGTTTTCTTCAGCCGATTCCGCTTCGGCCAATTCCGCTTCGGCCAATTTGGCTTCAACCGGTTTGCTCTCGCTCTCAGCCGGTTCAAGTTCTTCGGCGGGCGTCTCCCAGGGATTCTCCCAACTCCCCCAGCCTTCAAGATAGTCGGCGTAGACGGGAATGTCGGCCGCCCGCTGTTCGAGCCAGAGCCGCACCTCGCCGACGATTTTCTGTTCGGCGTCGAGCGACAGGCCGCCGCTCATCACCTGACAGCGGAGGAAGACGAAATAGGTGTCGAGCACGTCGCAGCGGCAGTAGTCGTTGATTTCCGCCAGTCGCCCTTCGTCGTACATGTCTTGAACCATGTGGCCCTGCACTGCCATTTTTCCGGGTTTTCCCAGAATGTTCGCGGCCAGATTCAAGCCGCCGCGAAAGCGCGAAGCGCCGAAATTGGTGAGTAGGTCGTGGAGGTCGAAGTGAGATCGGCCGTTGTACCGGTTGCGAGGATGCGTATAGGCCGGCCCCTGCGATTGGAACCACTCCGGCGCACTCACGCCAAAGCGAAAGGCGGCCAATTCCATCAGGGGAATATCGAACGTGCGGCCGTTGAAGGTCACGAGCGTGGGTTGTTTGTAGGCCGTCCAGCCGCGCCAGAAATCGCGCGTGATATTCGGCGGACGAAACTTCGGCGCATCGAGCACGACCAAATCAAGCAGGCGAAAATCGGCGGCCACCTTCGCGACCGCCACCGATATCGGCACTTGAAAAGTGTACGGGATGAAATCGCTGTTGTACTGCTCCAGCAGTTCGGCGCGAAACCGATTCACCGCCTCAATGGCCGTCAACGACTCGCCTGGGTAGCGCACTTCGGCCACCAGACGTCCATCGGCGACGCTCTCGATATCAAACACAAAATAATGGGGCGATGTTTTGGCCATTTGCGTCTCACCGTAAAAAAAACGCCCAGACGCCGCTGCAAAACCACTGCTGCAAAACCGATGGTTCGCCGGCGCCGTGCTACCGCTGCGCAGCGTAACATATCGTGGGCGCTGCGGCCATCGGATGCGCCTTTCGAGACGCATTCGCCCACATGGAGGAATGGCAACGCATGTCGGAAGAGGCGGTTTCCTTGAGCGCCCGGCAGTTGGCGAGCGATCAAGGAATCGTCAAGAAATAAGATCCCTCAGCCGATGAGCGCTAGCTCACGGTTTACAGCATTCTCGGAGAACTGGACGCTAACGCGTTCCGGCTGATCTGCACGGCGTTTTTGGCAAGGATAGCCCAGGCTATCACCCCGCTCAGTCCGAGATGAAATACGGAAGTTATTTCAGGACTATTCCCAAGAGGAAGTGTGAGGCGCCCACATTCCATGGAGGGCCACTAGAATTGGCGAAGAACCAGAACATAAAAATGTTCGTTTTTTCGGTTCCCAGCCACTATGATTGGCGAAGAACCAGAAGCACGCTCTGCTTGAAAGACGCCATGCGTTATCCGACAACCGAACTCTGGCAACTTCCGCGCCGGCTGCGAACGCTGGTCGAAGACGAACTCAACGATGGCGAGAAGATCGTCTGGATTGGGCAACCCATCTCCACGCGCTTCGCAATGGGATCGATTCCCGCCGTGCTGTTCGGCATTCCCTGGACGGCGTTCGCCCTCTTCTGGGTTTGCGCCGCCGCACAATTTCAAATACCCGATTTCAAGGAGGGGTTCGACTGGTTCCCACTCTTCGGTATTCCCTTCGTTCTCATCGGCTTCGCACTGCTGAGTACGCCATTTTGGATGATGCGCAAGGCCTGGAAAACGGTTTATGTCTTGACGACTTCCCGCGCCATTCTCTTTGACGGCGGTTTTTCCACCACGATTCGGTCGTTCCGCCCCGATCGCATGCTCGACCTACATCGCAAACAGCGGGCCGATGGGTCGGGAGATTTGATCTTCGAACGAACACTATTCCACGATAACGAAAGCGGCCGCCAAACCGTCGACCATGGTTTCCTCGCCATACCAGACGTCAAGGCGGTCGAAGATTTGGTCTGCCGATTGGTCGAGGCGTCCGCGAACAAAGAGGCGTAAGGACCCGCCCAAGATCTATTCCATGCAATGGTGTTATGGAATTCTCACCAAGCTGAATGGCTTGGCAGCTATCAGCCTTCCAGTATAAGTCGTCGTTTTTTTCGTCGGACGACCAATAACGCATTCGTTCGGTTGCATCAAAGGTAATCGTGAACGGTCCTTCTTTTCGTTCACCCGCGAATCGGTCTGCCGCGAAAGCAAGCCCGCTCCCTTCAGCGCCGGGCGTCTTCCGTGCACCCGCCTCGCTAATGGTATACTGGCGGCGCACGGCTACCTCAAACATTCGCAGCTCGCAGGCCCCCGCTAAAACCTCCGACCCTTGGTTTCCTTTTTACGGAACTGCAATGCAACAAGACGGAAACTCGTTTGGCTCTCCCAAGGCCACCTCGGAGGCTGGGCCCTCAAAAGATTTACTCCAGCCGCCGCGTCAGGAAAAACTTGGCCTGAAAGAAGTCGTGGCCATGGGCGTGGGCGGCATGGTGGGCGGCGGCATATTTTCGGTGCTGGGGCTGGCCATTCAAGAGGCTGGACACGCAGCCCCGCTTGCCTTCGCGATTGGCGGCGTGATCGCGATCTTGACCGGATATTCCTACACCAAGTTGGGCTTGGCGTTTCACTCCGATGGAGGGAGTTTTACGTATCTGGAGCACGCTTTCAAATCTGCTAACGTTGCGGGGATGGGCGGCTGGGTGTTGCTGGTTGGCTACATCGGCACGTTGTCGTTGTACGCCTACACGTTCGGCGTTTATGGAGCCGCCATGTTGGGCGATGGCGCGGGTCATAACGCAACACAACACCTGTTGGCTTCGTTGATTTTGCTGGCGTTTTTGGGAGTCAATCTTTACGGCGTGCAAGCGGCCGGCAAGAGCGAAGACATCATCGTGATGGTGAAGGTGATGTTTTTGGGACTGTTCGCCGTGATCGGGCTGGCTTACATCCGCCGCGATTACGTGCTGCCGGTGTTCAATAAGGGAGAGCTTGGCGTGGTGATGGGCGCCGCGTTAATTTTCGTGGCCTACGAAGGATTCGAGTTGATTCCCAATGCGGTCAACGAAATGCAAGACCCGCCGCGCGATCTTTCGCGAGGCATATTTATTTCGATCGGAATCACGGTCGCGATTTACATCTTGGTGTCGCTGGTGGCGGTGGGCAACTTGTTGCCCGAGGAGATCGCCAAATACAAGGAGTATGCGCTGGCGGTGGCGGCGAAACCGTTTCTCGGCCAAGCCGGTTTCCTCTTGATCGGTCTGGCGGCGTTGCTCTCGACGGCGTCCGCGATCAACGCCACGCTGTTCGGCACGGCGCGGCTGGGCATGGTGATGGCGCAAGAGGAAGCCCTGCCGAAAGCTTTTTCGTTGAAAGAGCGCCACAAAGACATCCCCTGGCTGAGTCTTGTGTTGATCACCGCGACGGCGATTTTGTTCGTCAATACCGCCAACCTGACCATCATCTCGTCGTTCGCCAGCGCTACGTTCCTGCTGATTTTTTCCTTAATCAATTTGTCGGCCCTGCGGCTGCGAAGGCGGCTTGATATCAACCCGCTGGCGCCGTTGTTGGGTCTGATTCTTTCGTTCTCCTGCTGGATGCTATTGATTCTCTTTCTGTGGAAAACCGATAAGGCGAGTCTGTGTTGCATTGGCGGGTTTTATCTGTTCGTCGTGGCGGCTGAACTGCTCTACAGCGAACGCCGCATTATTTTCAGGGCCGGCAAAAAACATCTTTAGCGGCAGACTCCCAAAGAGTTGCCGGTTGCCGTTCAGAGTTGCGACCAACGGGCAAGCAGTTTTTGGTCGACAGGCCCCCAGTAAAGGCGGGCGTCGCGCAGTTCGCCGTGAAAGGGCAGCGGCGTTTTGTAATCGGAAACCAAGGAGCCGGCGTCGGCGCCGATGTTAAACGAATCGGACGGAGCGCCAGTGAGGAACCCCGTGGCCAGCGGCGCGGAGACGGCTTGGCCGTTGATGTAAATGCGGGCCTCTCCCTGCGCGTTGAGCACGGCGGCCACATGCACCCATTTATGGAGGTGAATGCTGGGGCCGACGATTTTTTTCAAGCCGCCGCCGATGCGCATGGCGAAGCAAAGCGAGCCGTCTTCCAGATAAAGGCTGTACCCCAAACTTGCGCCGCCCTGGGCCGCAATCACGCCGGAGCCTTCGCTCGGCTTGCACCACGCGCCGACGCAAAACGGCTTGTATTCGGGATTCAGTTGCCGCGAACTGATGGTTAAAGCAGGGCCCTTGCCATGGAGCGTTACCGTTTTATCCGGCGTTTTATCTGGAGGAAAACTCGCCGCCAACCGCCGCCGGACGCGTTTCGCCCGCTGCGCGCCGAAGCTGATCACGGAGCCATCGTCTTGATATTGTTTTCGCAGACGCTGGAGTTCCTGTTCCAGGGTGGCGCGAACTTCAGCGTATTGGGGGTCGGCGTAAACGCTCTTCATTTCGTGAGGATCTTTCTCTAGATCGTAAAGCTCCCACTCCTTCACTTCGTAGAAATGAATCAGTTTGTAGCGGTCGGTTCGCACGCCGTAATGTTTTTGCACGGCGTGTGCTCCGGGGAATTCGTAATAGTGGTAGTAGAGCGACTTCCTCCAGTTTTGCGGTTCTTGGCCCATGAAAATGGGCTTGAGGCTGGCGCCTTGCATGTTTGGGGGGATGTTGGCGCCGGCAATATCGAGAAACGTTTCGGCGAAATCGAGGTTCATCGCCAGGGAGTTGGTGGTCGAACCCGGCTTGATTTTTCCGGGCCAACGCACCAGCAGCGGCGTGCGGAACGATTCTTCGTACATCCAACGTTTGTCGAACCAGCCGTGTTCGCCAAGGTACCAACCTTGGTCGGACGTGTAAAATACGACGGTATTATCCGCCAAGCCGGAATCGTCGAGGTAGTCGAGCACGCGGCCCACGTTTTCGTCGACCGAAGCAATACAACGCAAATAATCCTTGGCGTAACGCTGGTATTTCCAGCGGATGAGGTCGTCGCCGGTGAGGTTGGCCTTTTCGAATGCCGCGTTCTTGGGGCCGTAGGCTTTGTCCCAGACGGCGTGTTGCTCCTTGTTCAGACTGCGCTGCGGAACCAGTTTAAGATCGTACGGCGAGAGGTGCCGGGCGACGGTCATCTCTTGGGTATGGGCGGGCGTGCCGCGGCCGCTGTAGTCGTCGAAAAGTGTTTCTGGTTCGGGGATTTTTTTGTCATCGTATTTGTGCAAGTACTTGGGGCCGGGTTGCCAATTGCGATGCGGCGCCTTGTGTTGGTACATCAGCAGAAACGGCTTTTCGGCGTCGCGCTTTTTCTTCAGCCAATCGAGGGCGACCTCGGTAATGATATCGGTGGTGTAGCCGGTGTGTTTCACCACGCCCTCGCGCGTGCGCATGGGAGGATTATAGTAGGGACCCTGACCGACCAGAATTTCGTAATAGTCGAAGCCGGTGGGTTCGCTCCGCAGGTGCCACTTGCCGATCATGGCGGTTTGGTAGCCCGCCGCTTGCAGCAGCTTGGCCACGGTTTGCTGTTCGCCGTTGAACGTCAGGCCATTGCGAATGTAGCCGTTCAAATGGCTGTATTTTCCGGTCAGAATAACAGCTCGTGAAGGGCCGCAAATGGAGTTCGTGACAAAGCAGCGGTCAAAACGCATGCCGTCCCGCGCGATGCGGTCAAGGTTTGGCGTTTGGTTGACCTTACTGCCGTAACAACTCATCGCCTGATAGCCGTGGTCGTCGGCCATGATAAACAGAATGTTAGGACGTGTGTCGGCTGCTCTGGCGGCTGTTGCAGCTAGGCAAACCAGCAGGAGCATGAACGCGGCGCCGATGCGGTGCATATTATTTTCTCGTTGTGCTGGGAAGTTTGGAATAAAGGTGCTTCGACTATTTCTTGACTTCTTTTTTCGCTGGCTTCGCTTCTTTTTACGGAGGTTTCTCTCCGGCGACCACGTTCACCGTGATGGCCAGGGCGTTACTTCGGACCATCGCTTTTTCCGCTTTGGGATCGGGCGTTGCCGTCGCGACAAGCCTGACGTTTTTCAACACGCCCGGTTTGGCGCCGAAGGGAAAGGCCACCGGCAGTTTGAAATCAACGCTTTCGGCGGGCGCCACCACGCTCGGGGCGGGGTATTCCTTGGGAAGGCCTTCCAGAGTGACGGTTACCGGTCCGGCAAGGCCGCCAAGACGCGAGATGGCGCCTTGCAGCGTTCCGGTTTCGCCCTCTCCCGCTTTGGCTTCCACTTGCGGTTCGCCTTGAAGCTGCAACTGCAAGGGCGAGCGAAGTGTCACTTGGCATGCGGGCGTGGTTACGGAGGCCAACACGGTTTTGTTGTCTTTGGCGAGCAGGTCTGCGATGAACACCACGCTGACCGGTTTCAGCGGCAAATCGGCAGGAGCAATCACCTGCACCGCAACCGGTGCGGGACCAGCATTGAATTGAGGGGCTCCCTCCAGACGAAGCGTTCGTTCGACATCGTTAACCGTAACATCACGATTACCTTGTTTTACTTTCTTTTTCGGGGCGACCTGCGTGGTCAGCATGCGAACTCGAATGGCTGCCTTGTCGCTTGGTTCTCCGAGAAGCTTGAGCCCTACGGCGTTTTTCACGCCTGCAAAGAACTCTTCCGGAGGCGAGCCAGCGGCCCAAGCAACGCCCAGCGGCGCCGGCTTGGCCACGCACCAGCCGACGCTCTCGCGCGCCCAAGGACGGCTGCGCGTTTTGGGTGACGCCGCCCGGCTGGCGATCCGCACAATGTTTACGTTCGGCGCCGCAGCCCGACCCACCACCGCCACTTCGCCAAAAGCCGGCACTTCGCCAAAAGATGCTTGTTCGGCGGGCGCCGTGAGCGTCAACAGGCCAATCGTTGCACCGGCGGGAATCAGGTCGCCGTTCAGCGTGACGCCCGCAGGCAAACCGGGCAGGGTAAGTGCGATCGGCCCGCCGTATCCTCGACGTTCGGCAGTCACACGCAGCACTTGCGTGGCGCCGGCCGGTATATTCAGGCGGTCAGTTTCGAGTTGCAGAGAGAAGTCGGGCAGCGTTCGGTCGAGAATTTCAATACGATACACCGAGTTGCCCGCAGCGACCGGTTGCAAGCTTTTGAGCGAGAGAATAATTCTCTCGACGCCGGCGGGAACGTCGATATTGATGGCGGGATCGGCCGTATTGGCTTGATCGTCGTTGCTGGCCAGTTGCTTTCCGGCGGGGTCGCGCGCGGTCAAGACCGCGTAGAGCGGCGAGCCGATACGCTGGGCGTATACTTCGGCGCGTAGTTTGGCGCCCGGTTTAACGTTCAGCGTGAATTCGTCGACGGTTTCTTTCGGCGAGAGCCCGCCGTTGACCGCCACCGGCGCCGCGCCGATAAGTTGCGGCTGTGAATCTTGGCTGGTTGTTTCCAACAACTCAGCATGATCGCTGATCATCAACCGGGGCTGCAAGCCTGTCAGATTGGCCCAGCCGGGCAAGGTCGCGGGCGCCAGCGGAGCCAGGCCGTCAATCATGACCTCGACGCTAGTCAGTCGCGTCGGATCAGGGAAAAAAGACAACAGGCTCACCCGTGTCGGGACGCCGCGTTCGACGCCAATAGGAAAGACAATATCCGCCGTTTGAAGATCGCCAATCTTGAGTCGAAAAAATCCAGGACCGGCGCCCTTATAAAGTAAGTCGTGCAGCACGACGCTGTATTGGCCATCGGCCGGAAGCACGTACTCCAAGCGGGCGTCACCCGCTAATTGCGCATGCCCCGCCGACCACGCCAACTGCCGCGAGGCGCTATCCAAGAGCCGAACCACGGGCCGCAGCTTGGAGCCCAATCGAGCTGCTTCGACATCAATCAGAACATACTGGCCCTTGGCGCCGCTAAAGCTCGTTTTCAAAATACCAGCGCCCGTAAGCTGGCCATGGAGCGCCACCGGCAGGACGTCGGTTTTGTCGGGAAAAGGAAGTTGCCTTAGGTGGTCGAGCCCGATCGCGACGGCGTTCGATATGCCGCTCTCAGTGACGATTCGGAGGTCGTACACGCCAGGACTCGCCTCGGACGAGACCTCAATTTCGATCTCGATTTGATTGGGTTTGGCGTTCGATACAATAACCTCCCCTGCTACGGGAAAGCCGGCCACGATTCTCGGTTTTGCAGCCAAGTCGGCGCCGGTCAGCACCAAACGAGTTTTCTGGCCGATCGTCAGCCCGCGCAACGAAACATTCTGAATCTGCGGCGCCGCCGAACATGGCGGGACTGCGTTCAGAAAACCAAACCCGTCGGTCCAGAAAGCTATCGCAGCCAAGATTAAAAAAACGCGGCTTCTCAAAACAACGAAAAAATTACCCGACATCAAACAACTTACCTTTGCACCATGAAAAAGCCGCCGCGGAAAGTTTCCGTCGGCGGCGTTCGGTTACCGTGAATTCAATCAACGACGCTCCGCCCGCAATCGGTTGAGAATAACGGTGCGAAATTTCCGCGGCCCCTTGCGGCGCCGGGCGAGAAACGGCGAAGTCTATTTAACGGAGCAGCTCTACTTGAAAGGATCATCGTCATCGTCCGCCGGAGGAGGCGTGGGGGCGTCTCCGAAGGGATCGGTATCCGCATCCGCATCCGGGGCATCGTTCTTGTCGCCAAAAGGATCGGCGTCGTTGCCAAACGGATCTTCATCAGGCGCCACAGGCATTGGCTTGGAAGGCGCGCCGGGCGTTGGCTTCGGCGCCGCCGGTTTGGCCGGCGTTACCTGGCCGCTTCCCAAACCACCAGCGCCAAACGGATCCGGTATCGGCTGGGCATTGCCTTCCAGCGGCGCTGCGGGAGGAATAGCAGGAGCGCCGCCCGGCGCCGACGGCCCGGTGGGCGCGCCGCGCAACACGCGGGGTTCGGCTTTCTTAAACCGTTCGTACCGTGCTCGACTCCTGCGCTTCGTTTTACCGCGAGCAGCCGCCCGAGCCATGCGGCGAATGCGTTCGATCTCCAAACGCTCGCCGCCCTGAATACGCTCCAACGCGCGGCCCACGTTAAACGCACTTTGAGTATTCATCACTTCCAACTCCGCCGCACGAGCGAAATCGGCCTTCGCTTCGTCGGGACGCCCAAGTCGTGCGTACGATAAGCCGCGAAAATAGTAAGCGCGAGGATCGAGGTCGCCCTCCTTGATTGTGAGGTCCAACAGTTCGTGGGCATCGGAATAATGCCCCGCGAAATATTGATGGACGCCACGTCCATAGAGTTCGCTCAGTACGGGGTCCTGGGCGTTGAGTTGCGTGGCGGCGAGTGAAACCCAGCCAGCAAGGGCCAGACCAAACGTGGCCAGACCAAACGTTGGGAGTCCCCGTGTGATACATAATATAGTTCGGCTACAGGCCACCATTTCGAAGGACTCCCGATAGTAAAATGACCCCGGCTGGAACTAGGTCCGCGCGGGTAAAAAAATACATTGCCTCACGCGACCGCCCAAGCGCCTCATGCGGCCGCCCCCACGTTCGTCTGGCGGCGGCATCGAGTACGATTCTCGGAGGCGCGCGAATTGCAGGTGGAAAATCAGCCAACAGGATAAGGGGTCTGTGGTTTCTACTTAAATCTATCAACAACAGAACCAGGGCGCACGCAACCTTTCCCGGAATTGTTCAAACGCAACCTACATGTTAGTTTGAAAAATTCGTCTTGACAAGTAAATCAGGCCCTTGCCTTGGCCGCGAAATTCTCGCCAATGCAGGCGTTTCGGCCAATCAGGCCCCAGCACGTTGTGAGAAATCGGGCCCGCGAACAATCGGCGGCAACCAACAGCGGGCTTGAGCTAAGGGCCCAGACTAAGGAACGTTCGAACAATGAATGTCGCCTTTCGCTGCGAAAGGCGACGATAAGACAATTATTTCTCGAATGCTCCCAGGGATTCCCTCGCGAGGTGGGGCGCCAGATGCGTTGACGACGCAGCGGCAGCGTGATAGGGTGTGCGTTGTCGTCTGGCCTGCTTCCGGCGAATTGGCGTAACCTCCACGCCTGTTTGGCGTTGTGAGGTTTCGGCAGATTGTGGTTTTCCGCCAGCCGGTGGCCGCCGGTTGGTTTGTTTTCAGGTCTAACAAGAATAACAGGAGTGTGTCGTGCCCGCTAGTGAGCGTAAACGCGAGATTCGCCGTCGCCGCAAGCGGCGCGAGAAAATTACACAATACAAGGTCCGCGCCCCCAAGGCGAGCACGTCAGAAAAGGCCGTGCTGGCCGAAAAGATCCGAAAGATCACGCCTGGCGCCGAGGAAATCATCACCGCGCTGTCTTTGGAAGAGCGATAACGCGAGCAGCCCTGCGCCGTCATCCAATTTAGGCGCATCCGTTTTAGGCGAGCGGCGGAAAAAAATTTACCAGCACACAGCGGGTGTCAGTGAGTTTTTTGGGGCTCCCGCCTGCGCGGGAACGACCGTTCGCTGATTCGCTTGCGCTTCGTGCTTGTATTCGGTAGCTTTTTATCTGCCGCCCCCTTACGACGCATCGGCCGCTGGTTTCGAAGCTTCATTCTGGGGCAGCCGACTCGCTCGCAGGTGATCGCCATGCTGCTGGGGCGATGTGGAATGGAGGTAGATTTGGCGGGCCTCGTCGTAGCGCCCCAACGCTTCGTAGGCGCGGGCCAAATTATATTCGGCGGCCCGCGACCACGGGCTTTCAGGGGCGAGTTTGATGGTGCGCTCCTTCAGCCAATCGATCGCGATGTCGTATTTGTCTTGTTCATATTGCGCCAGCCCGGCGTAAAGACTCGCCAGCAGTTTGACTTTTCGCATCATCAGTTGGGAGCCGGCAATGCTCGGCCGCCAGGTGTCGTCGGTATCGCTGGCCGACCGCACCAAGCCGACAACGTTGCGCGCATCTTGCGATTTATCAAGATCGCTGATCACGCGTTCGGCTATTCGCGACTGCATGTAATACATCGCGGCGCCAGTTGTATCGTCGGTTTGAGAAAAATCGCCGCGAAAATGCGCGTAACGCCCCAGCACCAGGGGAGTCGCGGGCGCGAACAACGCCTCTTCGCTGAACAGTTGGCGAACACGTTGGTCGAACGCCAACCGCTGCGCAAGCACGCTGCGATACATGATGGTGTCGAAGGGCAGGCGCCAAATTTGGGTGCGGTCGTGGTCTAGATGTTCGCACGTGCTCAAACGTTTTGCGAGTCGAGATGGAGAAACCGTCAGAATCATTTGGTTGTCGCCGGTGAGCGCGCGTTCGACAATGTAAAACCGGCGAGCCAGGCTTTCCGGCTCTGCGTCGATCATGGCGACGACGTCTTGAACCCCGTTGGCCCGCACCGCGTACTTGTATTTGTCGACGTCGAGGCCTTTCAGCACTTTGGGGTCGGTGGCGGCCTCAACCAAAGTGGCGATTCCTTTTCCATTCGCTCTGGCGATCGGCAGCCCCAGAGCCGGCTCGAACAGATACAATTGTTGGTTGAGCAACACGGCGGGAACCCAGGGCAGCACTTTTCCCGACCGCTGCTCCACGCCGAGCATCACGACATCGAGCTCTTGCTGCCGAGCCAAGGCGATAAAAACACGGGCGCGCTCGAATGCGTCGCCCACGCCGAACAAGAGCGTCTGCCAGACATACCTTTGGTAGCCGGGGCCGGGCAGCCCTTGCAGAGAAGGCGGGCCTTGCAACGAAGGCGGGCCTTGCAACGAAGGCGGGGCGGCCGGCGCGGCGCTCCCGGTTGTGAAAGGCCCTGCTTTCTCCGCGTCAGGTTCGGGCGGCATTTCCTCCAAGCGTACATTGCGAACCGTCCAGTCGAAAATCGCGGCGGCCATTGCCAACTGATAGGTTTGTTCGTCGTTAAGATCGCCGCTCGAAGCAGACGCCGCGTCCAGGAATTCGGGCCGGTCGGCGCGCTCGGCCACCCATTGCGAAATATCACGCGTCCAGACCACCTGCTGGAAATAGATGACGTCTTCGGGGAAAAAACGAAGCGTGTCCAAATCTTTCAAGTTGGGCGCTTCTCGAATCGCCTGGGGCAGACGTGCGATGAGCTTGTCGGCCCGCCAACGGGGCCCGGCCGCGGAATTCGCCGCTTCGGCCGGCTGGGCGCCCAGCCAGGAGTTGAGGTGGTATAAAACCTCCTGCCTAGCCCGCACCATCGATAATTGATCGATCCTGTTTAAGGTTTCCAAGGCGGTGTCTAGGCTGTTGGCCGCATTAAAAGCGTTCTGCTGTTGGCCGCTTATCGGCGGAGCGGATGTCCCACAACCGGCTGGCGTCAATAAAAAACACAGCAGCGCAACACAGCGGACGCCGCCCCAAAAAACGGCGGCATGCGCCCCAAAGGTTGGGCGCGGCGGGGTGTTGCGGTTCGAAAATACGGAAACGTCGCTCATGAGTTAAAGCTCTCCACGAGTTCGCGAATACTCACGACTCGTTGCAAAAATCCGCCGATGGCGTCGAGCGGAACCATATTAGGACCATCGCTGGGCGACGAATCAGGATCAGGATGTGTTTCCACGAACAGGCCGTCAATGCCGATCGCGGCGGCGGCCCGCGCCAAGGGCTCCGCCATGGCTCGATTCCCTCCGGTCGAACCACCTTGGCCGCCGGGTTCTTGAACGCTGTGCGTGGCGTCGAACACCACCGGGGCGCCGAGGGCGCGCATGGCTGGCAGGGCGCGCATGTCGTTCACCAACCGACCGTAGCCAAAAAAAGTGCCGCGTTCGCAGAGCAGCGCATTGCGGCAACCGGCGGCGCGGAGCTTGTTCAAAACATATTGCATGTCGGCCGGAGCGAGGAACTGCCCCTTCTTGACGTTCACCGCGCAACCGGTTTTCGCCGCCGCAACCAAGAGGTCGGTTTGGCGGGCCAGGAAGGCCGGTATTTGCAGCAGCGAGCAAACCTCTCCCGCCGGCGCGGCCTGGTGCGGCTCATGGATATCAGTCGTGACAGGCAACCCGGTTTCCCGCGATACGCTCGCAAGAATCGCCAAGCCTTTCTCCAGGCCCGGCCCCCGATACGAATCGATGCTGGTGCGGTTCGCCTTGTCGAACGATGCCTTGAATACGAGGTGCACCGGTAGTTCACGGCACGTCTGTTGAAGCGTGCGTGCGATTTGCAAGGCCGATGCTTCGTCTTCCAGCACGCAAGGGCCGGCAAGCACCAAGAGCGGATTGCCAGGGCCACAAGTATAAGGACCAACACGCGCAGTGTTGGGGGGCGATGACGGCGATGGATTCACGGTTTTTCGTTCCAAAAAAAGATTAGCCCGACGATTCCGCAACGGCGCCGGGTTGTCGCTCCACCCAACGACGCGGCGCCAGCAGTGTCAGCCGAGACGGCAACACTTCCACCTCAACTGGGAGTTCGCCGCCATAATCGCCATCGAGTTGGTAAGGAGCGGGCGTCTCGGATTCGATTCTCATACGGCTCGCAAGGTGGTGCTCGAAGTCGGAGCGGTGTACATGCGTTTGAAAAAAAACGCTGGTTAAATAAGTCAGCCCGGCCCAGAGTCCGCCCCGAGTGAATAGACAAACATCCAGTAAACCATCGTTGCCTTGGGCAAACGGCGCGATTTTTAATCCGGCCGCATACCGAGGAAGATTGACCACAAACGCCCAACGCGCGCGTTGCACCTCGGCGCCGGCGGAAAGCAACCGTATTTCCGGATAACTATATGTACGCAAGGCGCGCCAAATTGGTTTGATGTACGAAAATTTCCAGATGTGGCCGCGCCGCGACATATGAACCTGCCGGACCACCTCCGCATCGAATCCGCAACTCAGCATGAGCAGAAACACACGGTCTCCCGCTTTTCCTGCGTCCAGCGATACGGTGCGGCCATCGCAGATCATCTGAAAAACATCGGCTGGGTTGGCTTCAAGGCCCAAATACTTCGCCAGCAGATTCTCAGTGCCCCTCGGATAAATTGCAATCGGCGCGCCGGGCGGCGTCGCATTCACCACCCACGCCGCCGTGCCATCGCCGCCAACCGACACCACAGCGCGAAGCCGTTCATGCCGAAGATGCTCCTCGGCCGAACGGTGTAATTGCTCGGCATCGGAAAGCATTTCAACGGCGTATCCCTCGCCGCGCAAGAGAGTTACCAGCTTTTCGATCGACGCATCGTCAGACCACGCGCCTGCGTTCGGGTTCACAACCACCAACACGGTTTGAGCGGAGTCGGGCAATTGCAGGACTGCCAACGTCATGATTTTCGCAGATGTTCCCTGGGCGACGAGCAGATGTTCCCTGAGCGATGAAAAGGCCGATGTGCTTCACGCAGGCTATAAAGTGGAGCTTATGGCTGCGTGAAGTATAGACGTCTGCCCTCGCCGCCGGTACTACACTCTGCAAAACGCCGAAGTGCTTCAAAATGGCACAGTGTACGATTTCACAACATGTTTTCGATCGCAAAATCGTACAGCCGCGATTTTCTCCGCATGACGGCCAAGAAAATAAAGAAAAACAAAAACTACAACTCGCTTATTCATAACGACTTGCAGTTATTGTTTTTCGTTTTTTTGTCAGAAATCGCATTTCGGCCCAAAACATGCTTTGTAAGACCAGCGTGGTCTCAAGCATTGCAGATCACAATAGCTGGCCCAAAGGGGCCTCTGACGTTGTAATCGCGAACTGGTTTGCCTTGCCCCTGGCCATTCGCCGTCGTCAATTTGTTTTTGACGCGTCAGAGGCTCCTTTTTTTATTCTTGGGCCGCATACTGCGCCGTTGAAACGTACGCTTTAGCGTTTTTTTGCTGCGCCGTTGGGGTTCACGCTATAGCGTGTTTTTTTCGGTTAGGCGGCAGCCGGCGCAATTGCGTAACGCACCAGTCGAGCTTTCTGGCCGCCCTCTTCCAGAGCCGCCACGCATTGCAACGCCGATTCGAGGCTGGCGAACGAGGAATGCAGGCGCCATTCCCCGCTCGTATGCGAGCAGCATTGCACCCGATATTGGCGGGCCGTTCCGCCGGGCGCGCTCGCCGCAAGTATTGTTAAACGGGAAGACAGTTCCATCTTTGTATTCCACTAAGGCGCCAATTGCCGTATGTCGATCTCCCTCCTTCATCGTACGCAAGCACGCACCGATATTACTCAAACTTGCGTAGTTGCAAAAATTACTGACGCGGCGAAGGCGCCAGCCACAGCTGTACTGGTTCTTTTCGACATCGAACTTCCCCTTTTCGTGAGTACTAAACCCCAGCGCACTCTTAAAGCCCAGCGTCCAATTGGGGTATAGGGGTATAACAGTTGCACGTTCCTTCGCCATTTTTTTTGATCCGTCATGTCCCGAAAATGCGTCTTTTGAAAGTTTCCAAAAAAACTTCATCCTGCGCTTGACGACGCATGTATTTGCACATACAATTACCGAAAGGGGCAAAGGGCATGACCGCCGCTAAAACACAAACGATAATCGACACCATCGCTGCGGAGTGCATCGCGGTGCAGATGCGAATGCTCAACCG
>JAJRWU010000018.1 GCA_024276655.1 Planctomycetota bacterium | reverse complement strand
CCACCAATCACTAACCACCAATCACTAACCACCAATCACTAACCACCAATCACTAACCACCAATCACTAACCACCAATCACTAACCACCAATCACTAACCACCAATCACTAACCACCAATCACTAACCACCGAGAAGAAAATCAACAGAATTTACAGAACAACGGTTGCTCAATCATTTCATACCACCATTGCACGGAACATATCTTGGACAGGTGCTTAGTGACGACAAATCAGAACGAACGTTTGTATTCTCAACTCCGCACGCCATTTTTCGTTGCTGATTCCAGTTTGATTCTCATGGACGACGCGCGTTGTTGCGAGTGAGTCGGCGAGCCGAAGACCTTCGTTCAAGCGCGACGTCCAACTGGGGCAAAACAAAACGTGACAACGCCGCGCACGCGCGCGGTCTTTGTGTTGCATGTTGTCGCTGATGTGTTCGCGATTGCGCGCGTCGACGAAGCAAACACATCGTCCAGCAAAAAACTTTCTTAAATTGGTGTTGACGCGAGCGTTCCTTTTTTGAAGATTTGTGTGGAAAGTGTGTTGCATTCTTTTCAAGGATGCGTACAACTATGCTCATGTGGAAAATAGAAACCACGCGTGGCTTCATGGTTGGTAATCGGATTATCAAAAATGACCTCGCGCATGCATTGGATGATTGTGGTTTCTGTAAGGTCGACGGAACACAGCGAATGAATGCTCGTTCATCGTTCGCCGTCACTGTCGATAAACTTGTTTAACGGAGGATGTACAGTGGCCAAGAAGAAGAAGGCGGCCAAGAAGGCCGCAAAGAAGAAGACGACCAAAAAGAAAGTCGCCAAGAAGAAGGTCGCGAAAAAGAAAGTCGCCAAGAAGAAGGTCGCCAAGAAGAAGACGGCCAAGAAGAAAGTAGCCAAGAAGAAGGCGGCCAAGAAGAAAGTCGCCAAAAAGAAGACGGCGAAAAAGAAAACCGCCAAAAAGAAGAAGAAGGCCAAGAAGAAAAGTAGTGGCCAGCCGGCGCCTGACGTTACTGTTGGGAAACGCTTTCAAGACGCGCTGTTTCGCGGCGCCTCTAGAAAACCTTGCCGCTCAGATACAACAAGAAAGAGCCGCTTAGACGCACTCAGCCTAAGCGGCTCTAGTTTTGCGCTGTTCCATATCCCACGCCGTTCCAGGTGAACTTGCTCCGATGGGAAAATGCTCGTGTTTTGCGCGAACCGAACAAGGCGCCGGTTGTCGCTCGAAAAAGCCCGGCATTTTCAAAATGCCGGGCTTTTATTCCATCGACCAAGAGCGCTCGCGCAGAAACTTACCCCAACACGGGCAGTTGAGGGCCAAGCGGGGTTTCGCGCGCCTGCACCGCCAATTGCCGAGCTACGTTGACACACACCTCGGCCAGCGCTGCGCCCGACGGCGTGTTGAATACCTCGCCGACCCGGCCTTCATCGCCCAGCTTTCGGATGTCGATCTCGATGGGAATCTCGCCCAGAAACGGCGTGTTCACCTCGGCGGCGCGTTTTTTGGCGCCGCCGCTGCCGAAAATATCGAAACGTTGGCCGGTGTCGGGGCTGATAAATCCGCTCATGTTTTCAATCATGCCCAACACCGGAATATTTACTTTCCGGAACATCGCGATCGCCTTGACGGCGTCCAGCAGCGCGACATCTTGCGGCGTGCAAACAATAACGGCGCCGCTCAAGGGCAGCAGTTGTGAAAGCGTGAGCGCGATATCGCCGGTGCCGGGCGGCATATCGATGACCAGATAGTCGAGTTCGCCCCAGTTGGTGTCGCGTAGGAATTGCGTGATCGCGCCATGCAACATCGGGCCGCGCCACACAACCGGTTCGTCGGCGGGAACGAGGAAGCCCATCGACATCACCGGCATGCCGTCCTTGAGATGCGGCTCGATGCGGTTCTCGACAACCTCGGGGCGGCCGCTGAGCCCCAACAAATGGGGAATACTAGGACCGTACACATCGGCATCCATCAAACCGACGCTGCAACCGGAGCGTTTGAGTCCGAAGGCGATAGCCGCGGCCATGGTGCTCTTGCCAACGCCGCCTTTCCCGGAGCCGACGGCGATCACGCTCTTGGCCTTGAGGCCGATTTGCCCCAACGGCTGCGGCGCCCGATGGTGCTCCACGAATTGAATAGTAACGTGTTTGAGGCCGGCAACGTTCGCGGTGAGCAGGGCTTGGAGTTCCTCGCGAACGATATCCTGAAGCGGGGCGGAATGGGTTGTTAAGCCAAGTTGGAGTGTCGCGTTTTCACCGTCGATGCTGATTTGACCGACTTGCCCCGTTTCCACGACGTTACGCCCCGTTTCGGGATCTTGAAAATTTTTCAGGACGGCTTCGAGATCACTTTTTTGAAATTGGCCGGAGGCCATGGTTTATTTCCCTTGTTATTGAAGATTCGAGATGACGGCGAATGATGCGCGTCAAGGGTTCCAGGCGGCGCGGCGAAAAAACCACATGCTGCGCGCCCGCCTCGCGAACCGGCCATTCATGGAAACGCATTTCCCGACCGCCCACAATCGCCACGCGGGTTTGTGGAAAACACAGGCAAATCCGCCGAATGAGGTCGCACACGCCAACTGCATTGGCGGCGTTGTATTCAAGCACGGCAAAACCATGTTGCGTCGCCTGGATTTCATCCCAACAACCGGCCAGACTGATCGTCTCTCGAATACTAACGCCATTCTTTTCCAAGGCGCGGCGCAGCAAAGGCCCCCACAGCCCCTTCCGTTCACAAACTATAACCGGCGCGTGGGAAGCCATTGCTCATTTTCTCCGCCCTCAGATCCTGGATTCATGGTAGGCCCAGCGGCGATTTTTGGCAACCAGCGCCCAGAATCCGTGGAGGCCCAGAATCCGTGGAGGCCCAGAACCGCTGGAGAAGGAACAGCAGAATGCCGTTACAGAACTATTTCATTCGCTGCGGGGTTTATTTGCAACAGGGCGCGTTCGCGGGCGGCGTCTTGGCGGACGCCTCCCTTGGCTATTCGGTAAGAAATGGATGGAGCCATTTTGTGAAGGCCGCCGCGCCCTGCGGATCGTTTTCCATTTTACTCTCAAATCGCAAGCCGATTTCGAGGAGATCTTCGCTGGAAGGGTTGGTGCGCACGATCTCGGCATTCACCCAGACGATGCCTTTTGTCGCATCGACAATCCCGATTTCCAAGTTCTTGACCGACTTCACGATCTGCGCCGTGGAAAATGCCGGATTGTTGCAAGCAGCAAGACTGACCGGCATCAGGCTGCGGCCCACAATGACACTCATGCCCGATTGCGAAACATTGTTGGACCAACAATTAAAGCCGATCTGCACCCGTTCGTCGAAGCCGGAATATTCTGCTGGCGGAAGAATCACGATCACCGGCTGACTAAATTCAAACCGAACCGTGCTGCGAGATTTTCCGTGGTTGACGGAATTATAGACTTCCTGCCGCTGTAACACTTCCCGAGCCCGCTGAACCCGCCTTCGATCGGTGTTCTTGTCGATGGGCGTATACGCCAGTTGGACGTAATCCAAGACGGCCCCCGGTTGGTGGTCTGCGTCAGTGGCCATTGGGCGCCTTTCAGGAAGTGAAACCATGCCATTTGTGGTTGTCCACATTGTTCTTATCGTTTCCTCGCGACCGAAGCCTTCAGAGGCCTTGGCCAATATCCGGTTATAAGGATTCCAAGGATTTCCCAGCCTTTCGCCAGACGGATGAAATCTATTCGGTCCGCCAAACCCCGCCGTTTTGGTGTATCCGATTTACGGTTGGCGAATTCTCATCTGCCGCTAGTTGAACGCGTCAAGATAAACCGGGCGTTGAGCCAGTCGGCATGATCTTGGCGGTCGCCTTGATCGGCAAAATCGACGATCAACGCCAGCGCTCGCGCGCCTTTGAGTTCGACATGCAGGGAGAGCGCCGCTTCATTGCCGCGCACAGTTGGCGCGCCGCCTCGCACAACCGGGCTTTCGGCAGCCACGCGCCAGGCTGCGTCCGCATCGAGCAGATACACGCGAAAGCGAACGCTTCCTCCGCCGTGCGCGGTTTGATCGAGGGCCAGCTCCGCGTCAAACGCGGTTGCGCCGCGGGGGACGCGATAAGCCAATCGCGACGTACTATGCATACTGATCCCCTTGGCAAACACCTCGCGCCCCACGCGCAACCGCCCGCCAAACAAATTTTGGTTCCGGCCGTACTTCCACGTTTGTTGGAAAAATGGAATATGCTTGTAACTCACCGCCGACAGATCAGAAAGATAAACAACTCGGCCACCCGTTGTTTGTAAAAAAGTCAATGCTTTGAGCAACGCCAAGCTATCCGCCTCCAGCCTCACGCCCGCCGCCAACACAAGCGTTGTTTGCTTTCCAACTTTCTCCAGTGCGGCCACTTGCAGCCAGGAGCCCTCGCGAAAACCAAAAGTCACGCGAAGTCCGCCCGTCTTTGGCTCACGAACAAGCGCTGGGTTGAATCTTACGGCGGCAATCCGGGCGGCCGGAATAAAGACGCGGCCTTCGTCAGTTTCCAACAGAAATATTTCCAGCGGAGTATCCCGGATGTTCGAAGGCCCGACCGTGGGAGCCAGCGAGCCAACGACCTGCTCGCCGTTGGTCAGAAACAGAGTATCACGACGCGCGTCGGAGCGGGCGATGTTCGCCAGCAGGCGGTCGGCGGGCGCGTGTTCGGAAAAAAAACGAAAGACAACGCCGCGCACCACCGCCAGTGGCAAACTCAGCCGCCCCCACAAAGTCGATTCGAGCACCAAGTGATCGCTTTCCAACCGCATCACATCGGCATGCAGCGCGCTTCCATCGGCCAACAGCACCATCGGCGCGCGGCGCGCGGCGCGGCGTTCTCCCCAGCGGACGATGTCTTCGGCGGGCAACACGCGGCGGCCGTTGGATGTTTTGAAACGCAGATTCCATTGCGAATCGATGTTTTCCAGACGGCCGGAAAAAGTTTCGCCATCGGCCGTTTTCACGACGCCCTCCGCAGCCATGCCGCGAGCCGACGCGAATCCGCAAACAACACTCCCAATAACCCCCATGCAACACCAAGCGGCGAAAGCCTTCCGAGCCGGGTGTTTCCGCGTCATTTTTCTTGGCGCGATGACGTTTCCTCCTTTACGAAGAACTTACACTCTGCCCGTTAGCCAACGGCTCGTTTAACGGCAAGCCGAAGGCGGCTGCGTTTTGAGCCCACGCGTTCGGGCAGAACAGAAAACGCAATCGCCTTCGGCTTGCCGTTAAACGAAAGAAGGCGCCATTTCCGGTTTTGCCATTTCCGGTTTTGCCATTTCCGGTTTTGCCATTTCCGGTTTTGCCATTTACGGTTTTGCCATTTACGGTTTTGCCATTTACGGTTTTGCCATTTACGGTTTTGCCATTTACGGTTTTGCCATTTACGGTTTTGCCATTTCCGGTTTTGCCATTTACGGTTTTGCCATTTACGGTTTTGCCATTTACGGTTTTGCCATTTACGGTTTTGCCATTTACGGTTTTGCCATTTACGGTTTTGCCATTTACGGTTTTGCCATTTACGGTTTTGCCATTTACGGTTT
>JAJRWU010000255.1 GCA_024276655.1 Planctomycetota bacterium | reverse complement strand
TATGTGGTCGGCGCTTATCGGCGCGGCCACGGCCACGCTTTCGCTAGCGGTCGGACTGCCGCTGGCCTGGAAAGCGCGGCGGGGCGGCATGTGGGCGGCTGCCGCGGTTTGTCTGATCTCGCTTGGCTGGGCGATTCCCGGCCCCGTGATCGGCCTCCAAATCATATCGCTGATGAATGCCTCGCAGTGGCCGCTGGTCGATTGGCTGTACAGCCGCACCATTGCGGCGCCGGTGCTGGCGACGTCGGTTCGAGCCATTCCCCTGGCTCTGTTGATTTGTTGGCATGCCATGGGAAGCACTTCCGACGATACGCTCGACAGCGCCGCCACCGAAGGCGCCTCGCCCTGGCGGCAGTTTTGGGCCATGGCCGCCGTTCCCAATGTACGCGGCTTCGCCCTTGCCTGGCTGGCCGCGTTTGCCGTCGCGACGGGAGATGTCACGACCAGCGTGTTGGTGGTCCCGCCGGGAATCGACACCGTCGCCCGCCGCATTTTCGGCTTCATTCACACCGGCGTCGATGATCAGGTGGCGGCCCTATGCCTGACAAGCATCGCCGGCTACACACTCCTCGCGATGGCGGCTTACGCCTTGCTGCCGAAAGACGAAGGCCGCGAAAACAGTTGAGCATGCACGCGCCGTTGGAGTTCAGCCTTCAGGCTGTTTTCGGCATTCGCGAAAAGCACGAAAAAACGCTGACACGTACACTCCAACATTGCCGAAACGCTGGTTGCAACCGCTCTACGGTTTCTTGAACATGAAAGGCGCTGTGAATTTGTACGTTCCCGATCCTAGCGCCACCACCGCCGCGTCCGGCCGGGATTCCAACAATCGAACACCGGGGCGCCCCTCAAGCAATTCGCTCGATTCACGCACAAGCTCCGCCGATGAAGTGGGGATATAAGCCGTGGCTGTCGTGTTCGGAGGCACGACGACTCGCCAATGTATTTTTCCGTCGGCTATTTTCCAGTAGCTTTCGATCTTGCCGTAAACACTCACGTGCGAAGCTCGCGCCCAGGTTAGATCGCCCACGATGCGAGGACGCAAAATAATGTGCTTAAAACCCGGCTGTTCGGAATCGTAGTTGATGCCGCCGAGCGTTTGGTAACACCAGGCCTCGAAGTTGCCGGAAAGAATCTTTTGGCTCTCGCCGTTCATGCCGCCGCTCTGGGTGTCGGTATCCCAACGCTCCCAAATCGTGGTGGCGCCCTTGCCGATCATGTAACCCCAACTGGGGCGGTCTGTTTGCGTGGCGATTTGATAAGCAACTTCAGGATGGCCGATGTTCGTGAGCACCTGCATCTGCCATTGCGCGCCGATCAGTCCGACGGAGGTGTGTCCTTTGTGGGCTATGATGATGTCGTCGAGCAGATGCTTGATTACCGCAGCGCGATGCTTTTTTGGAACAAGTCCAAAGGCCAGCGGCAACTCCGCCGCACACTGCGTGGCGCTTTCGTAGGTTCCTGTTTTTTCGTCGAAAAATCGTTTGTTGAAGCCGACGAAAATCCGATCAGCCAATTCACGGAAGTATTTCTCATCGGCTGGTTTGCCAAGAATTCGCGCCGCCCGTTCGACGATGCGGCAGTTGTTATATAGATACGCCGTGCCCATGAGCGGCCGCGAAGTGGCGCCGGAATTTCGGCTATTCGCTCCGATCGACGCCGTATCGACCCAATCGCCGTAGTTGCAATGGTCCATGGTGTTGTCGGGTTTGAGATTCACCCGCTCATGATACAAAACAAACCGCTTCATCATTTCGAAGTTGTCTCGCAGCGGGCGGTCGTCGCCGTAGAAGTTGTAATACCAATCGGGAATGATCGTCACGACACTGGGCCAGATAATATCCCGGCTGTTGAATTTCCAGTACGGCGGCAGTATTTCTTGCAGACTGCCATCGTCGGCTTGGTGCATCCTATAGTTGTGCAGAAAGTGTTCGTAGAAACGGGCCACGTTGAACGCCCAACCTTCGCTTTCCGAAGTTTTCGCCGGATGCCCCGACCACGGCATGCGTTCGTCGCGATCGGGCTCCATCGGCACGCTACGGTTCTGCATCCGCGTGCCCCAGCGAGCGTTCAAGTAAATTTTATTGATCAGTTCGTTGGAGCAGGCGAATTCACCCACCGCTTCGTGATCGGTATGCGTGACCAAGCCGGCGAAGCTTTCTTTCGTCGGTTCGCCGGGAAAACCTTCCACTTGCACCCAACGCGTGGCGTTGCCGCGAAACCGAGGATGCCAAGTTTCCAGGCCCTCGCCTTTCAGCGTGTAGATATCGGTATTTCTCGCGCTGCGGTCGTTGTGGTAGTTGAGCGTTCCGTCGGGCAGCACGTTGAAACTTGTTCGCAAGCTGACACGCGTTCCCGCCCGACCTTTCACTTTCAGCCGAACCACTCCATAAAAGGCTTGCCCAAAATCGACCATCCAGACGCCCGGCTTGGGCTGCACGATTCGCACCGGCTGGAGCACTTCGGTGACGCGAATCGGCTCCATCATCTGCGCTTCAAGCCGCCCGCCGGGAGGTTGGCTTATTTGCACGGCCTGCCATTTCGAGGCGTCGAAACGCGGCGCCGACCAGCCGGGCATTTCCATGCGGGCGTCGTATTCCTCGCCATCGAATTCGTTGCTCGCTCGCAGCGGACCAGCGGCGGTCGACTTCCACGACGCATCGGTGACAATCGTTTGCTCAGATCCGTCATTATATTGCAGGCGTATCTGAGCGAGCATTCGAGGATCGCCATAGGAATGCATCGGCACGGGTTTTTGCGAGCGCGGCGCAAAGAAACGGCCGTTGCTGAGCACGGAGCCGACCACGTTCGCGCCGGAACGCATGGCGTTTGTCACGTCAAACGTTACGTACAGATCGCGTTTGTCGTAGCCGGTGAGCGCCGGGTTCATGAGTTGGTCGCCGATCAAACGGCCGTTGACATACAAATCGAAAAAGCCGAGTCCACAGACGGACGCCGTCGCGCGCCGGAGCGTTTTCCCCTCCAGCGTTTGAAACCGACGCCGCAAATATCTCCCGGCAAGGCGGCGATGTTCGGGTTGCGAGTGCTCTTTCCAGGGGATGCCCCAAGGACCGATGCCGGCCTTGCCAAGGTCCATGGCGGCAACCCATGGGGGCGCCGTGGTGTTGGCGGTTTGCCAGTCATCGCTCACCGACTTGCGAACCTTCCAGGTGTTGTCGGAGTGCATTACGAGCGGAGGGCCGCTGTCGAATTCGATGCGCAGCGCGTTAATCCAACCGCCAGGGTTATTCGGCACGTTGGCGTTTCCGTTTCTGACAACTGCCGCGAGTTGATTCAACCCCGGTTGGAGATGGTCGATAAGCTCGACCGTCGCCAGATTCGGATGCCCATTGCTACCGCCAACCAACTCGCCGTTGACGAAAAGCTGGGCGGAATCGTCGGCGGCGAAAAAGCAGTGGGCGCGAACTATTTTCCGATTCGAAGGTATTCTGATATCGCGCCGATACCACCGCGCGCCCACCGGTGCATCGAAAGCGGGGTTGCCCTCAGGATACGCCAACCAATGGGCGGTTTTGATGTCGGCAGTCGGGATTCCCGGCTCCGCCGTTTCGCGGGCTCCGATCCACTTCGCTTCTTTCCAGGCTTCCGGCGTCAGCAGGCCCATCGACCAAAACGCGGCGGAACTCCATGGCGAAACGTTTCCTTGGCCATCCCAGACGCGCACCTTCCACCAGCACACCGCACCCGATGGAAGCGGCTTGCCCGCATAAGGCACAAGCTGCGATTGCTCGGATTCGACCCGCCCCGAATCCCACATGTCTCCCTGATGGTTTTCGAGCAGTTGCCGATCACTGGCCACGATCAGTTGATACGCCGACTGCCGAAGACCGCGCAGCCGGTCGGCGGTTGCCGTGAGTTTCCAACTCAGGCGAGGTTGCAGGTCGTCAATCCCCAGTGGATTGACGAGGTGTTCGCAGCGCGGGTCGGCGGCCTTCAAACGCCCCGGCGACTCTTCGGCAACCGCGTGCGGCGGGAGCAAGAGCAGAACAACCGTTGCCAACAGAAGCGGCAGTTTTCGAGCGGGATGCATCATCGGTTGGCCTTCGTTTTGAGGAAATCGCGGAGCAGGATTGTCTCCGATAAGTTGTCGACTTCGTTGCAATGCTCCCAGTCGATCCACACGTATTCGACGCCGAGGTATCCGGAGTAGCCTTCATTCTTCATGACGTCGACGATGCGAGCGTAGTCGATGGTGTTGTCCTGGAACGAACATTGCAGACGGCCTTCGCGCGCGCCGCGGGCGTGAAAGTGCGAGGCGTGAGCCACCAGCGGTTCGATTTGCGAATCGGCGACGCCATCGCGCGTGAAGTGCGTGTAGTCCAAGGTGAGGGTGAGTCCTGGAACCGACTCGACCAGCTCCAACGCCTGTTGCGGCGTTGGCGCGATCGAACCGACATGCGCCTCAACTCCAAACACTATACCGGCGGCGTTTGCTCGTTCGACGCGCCAGGCAAGTTCCTCGTGACAGCGTGCGAGAGAATTCGCGGCCGGTTCTTCGTCAAACAGCACGCCGGGCAGTGTTGTTACGTGTGGGCATTCGCAGGCGGCGGCGTAGTCGAGTGTTTTCTGGAACCAGTCGCGCGCCTTGGCGCGGCACGCCGCGTCGGGATGGTTCACGGCACACGTTTTGAAGTCGGGATCGGTTTGAAGGAACACATCCGCCACTCTCAATCCACGTTCGGCAACCTTCTTCTTCAACGTTTTTGCCGCCGATGCGTTGGCGAATTCTCGTGAAGGATGCAGGTGCGACCGCCCTTCAAACAGCCCGATGTCGACGCCCTCGAATCCTAGCATTGCAATCAAATCGAGCGCGTGTTCGTGCGAAAGCAGCGGGAAGGCAAAGTCGGCGCAGGCCAAGGGAAATGTCATGATTCCTCTCCCGGCGACGATTGATCTCGAAGCAGCGGGGAATCGTCGGCCGTATCCCATTCAGCAGCAGCCAGATACCCGCCATCCACCACGATGGAAGTTCCCGTCACGCCGGCCGAATCTTCACAAGATAGATACAGAATCGTGCGGGCGATATCATCCGGCTGCATGGCTCGATGCATCGGCACGCGGCGCACCCGCTGCCGCGGTGTTTCCTCGGGGTTGGGCGTCGTGTCGAGATGCTCGCGCAACATTGGCGTATCGGTAATTCCAGGACACACACAATTGCATCGCAGGCCGAGCGCGGCGTAGTCGAGCGCCATCGACTGCGTGAGCGAAAGCACCGCACCTTTCGACGCAGTGTACGCTGGCGTGGCGCGCTGCCCGACGTGGCTGCTGATCGAACCCACGTTCACCATATAACTGCGGGCGTTGCGGCCAAGATGCGGAAGCGCGTGCTTGAGCGAGAAGAAAATGCTCTTCACGTTCACGCCCATGAGCCGGTCCCAATCGTGTTCGGCGTATTCGTGCAGCAGCCCGACATGCACGATGCCCGCGCAGTTCACCACGATGTGAAGACCGCCAAACTGCGCAACACTCAACGCGATCGACTCGCGCACTTGCTCGCTGTTCGAGACATCGCACGAAGAGTAAAATGCTTGCCCGCCGGCTGCGTTGATCTCGCTAACGATTTGCTCGCCCTCCGCGCCGCGAATGTCGACGATAACGACCGACGCGCCTTCGGCCGCGAATAACCTCGCCGTGGCGGCGCCAATTCCCAACGCCGCTCCGCTGATCCAGGCCACTCGCCCGGCAAGCCGTGCGGTCATTCCAAGCCCTCCTGGGGTATCGCTGTGATCCGAGACCACTTCACCCGAAAACTTTCCTGCGCAAACAGTTCAGGATTCAGAACGCCGGTCGGTCTTTTTCCCAGCGAGAGGTCGAGCATGCCTTGGCAGGCGGTGCGGCCGATATCGCGAAACAGTTCGGCTGTCCAGGCGATGGAGTGCGGGGCCAGAATGACGTTTTCGAGTTCGCCGAATCGGTGCGGTTTTTTGACCGGCTCTTCGGCGAAGCAATCGAGCGCCGCGCCGGCGATCCGCCGGCTTTTGAGAGCGGCGAACAGTGCGTCTTCATCCACGATGCCGCCCCGCGCCGTGTTGATCAGATACGCGCCGCGTTTCATACGTTGCAATTCCGCGGCGCCGATCAAGCCTCGCGTCTGCTCGTTCAACGGGCAGTGGATCGAGACAAAATCTGCCGTGCCGAGCAGCTCATCAAGCCCCACTCGTCGGACACCCAGTTCTTCAAACACCTCGGCCGGCGCCAGCGGATCAAAAGCAACGGGCTGTTGCATTCCAAACCCTTGCAGCAGCGTCACGAGCGTTCGCCCGATGCCGCCCAGCCCGATCACGCCTAGCGTGCGGTCGCGCAGTTCGCAGCCCATGTATTGGGTTCGGTCGTCCCATTGTCCGCTGCGCACCAGCCGATCTTTTACGAGCATGTGGTGTGTCAGGGCGAGCATCCAGCCGAGGGTCGCTTCCGCCACCGGGCGGTCGACCGCTCCGGCGGTGATCATCGCCAGCACGTTGTTCGCAGTGCAGGCCGCCACATCGACATTATCGTAGCCGACGCCAAATCGCCCGACGGCCAACAGTTCGTCGCAGGCGGCCAACGAATCGGCCGTCACTTGCGGCGTCAACACGATCACGCCCTGCGCGTCGGCCAACTGCGCCGGCGCGATTTCCGCCTGGTGTTCGCTGAACTTCGAGACCACGATGTGCCTCTGCCCCTCGAACACGCCCAACCCCAAATCGGCGAACTTGGGCTCGCCGGCTTCATCGTAAAAGTCGGCCGTCTGGGCAATACGAAAGGCTGGTCGTGGTGAATTATTCACGGGCTGCTTTTGTGGTGAGGCAAGGAAACATGAATCATTTGTGTTCCGCATTGGCGTTTTAGAAGCCCGGCTTTTTCAAAAAGCCGGGCTTCTGAATCAGGACGTCGTTTTCCCTCGCTTGACTAGGTAATCTTCCTCGATCAAGATTCGCTCCGGCATCGGTCCGGCATAGACCCAGATCATGTCCATCGTGGTGGTCGATTCATTGATGAAATAGTGAACCCGGCCGCGTGGAACCATTGCCGTGGCACAGTTCGCAAGCGCGTACCGCCGTCCTTCCACTAGGCAGTTCGCTTCGCCAGCCACGATGCAGATCGATTCGTCAAAATCATGCAGGTGCGAGGGCAGGCGTCCGCCAACTTGGAAACGCGCGAAGCCGCCGCTCATTTCGAGCCCTGGAACCAGTTCGGCATTGAAGTAGTCGATGAATGCAACGCCAGGACCGACGCCGCCCACTCGCTTCGCGGTTTGGAAACGGGTCACGCGTTCAAACCCCGGCAGGCCGTTGGAATCGGCGGGCGTCTCGATGCGAGTGAACTCGCGCGATACGAGCTCCCGCTCCGGCGTGCTCATGGCAAGTGCGACGTGCAGCCGCGAGGGTTTTGTCGCGTTCGGGTTCTTCGATGCATGCGGCAGCCAGCGGGGAATGACGATGTTATCTAACGGGGCCAAGCGATACACGCGGCCTTCCACCGTGATCTCGGCTTCGCCTTCCAACACCGTGACCGCCTCACTGCCAGGATGCCTGTGGCAGTCGAGCGAGGCTTGGGGTTCGAGAGTCACGATGCCGGTGGTCAGATTGCGAGCTGTATTGAAGCCGCCAACCAATGGCGTGAGCCAGACGCCCGCCTGCAACTCCACCGGTTCGCCCTCGTTGAGTTCCGTGATGACTTCTTCGCGATCGGGTTGCATGTGCGCCGGCGGTTGGGGGAGTGGCAATTGAACGGCTCGTCCGTCCGCCGGTTCGAGGCTCGTGGCTGGCAAACGGTCGCCACCCACCGCTTGCAGCGACGCATGCAACGAGCGCAACAAGAGCCCGGTATCGGCGCCCAGACCGAGCATCTGAAATCCCTGCTCGCGCCGCCGTTTCAAATCTTCGACGCTGGTTGTGATCAGGCCGCAGTATTTTCCAGCCGAGTGGATGGTGTCTTTCAATTCCAGAATTTGCTCCGCGACTCCCGGCCCTTCCCACTGACCGCTAAAGCCGGCGGAGGAGGAAAAATCGGCCGGCCCAAAAAAGAATGCGTCCAGGCCGTCGACGTCGCACATCGCGGCCACGTTCGGAATCGCGGCCACGCTTTCGATCATCGGCACGACCAGCACATGCTCATTCGCCTCGGCCGCATGTTCGGCAAAACATTGGCCCCACACGGTCGCTCGCTCCCCGCCAATGCCGCGCCGACCCTCCGGCGGATAACGGCAATCGGCCACGGCTGCTTCGAGTTGCGCTGCCGATTCCACCCATGGAATAACGACGCCGTCGGCGCCGATATCGAGCGCGCGTTTTGTCAGCGATGTGCTGCGTTCGGCCAACCTCACCAACACGACGGTATCACTGCGCAGCCCCGCGCGAATGTGCTCATTGATATCTTTCCAATCAAGATGACCATGCTCGGCGTCGATCACGACCCAGTCCAACCCCAACGCCACGGCCATTTCTGTGAGCGTGGCCGATTCGAGCGTCACCCAGAGGCCGTGAACCGATTCACCCCGCGCCAGTTTGCCGCGAAAATTTTGCAACGCCCGAGGTTTCATGAGAGGAAATCCAAAAGGTTGTGCTGGTGATCAACCACTGAGCGATCATTGACTCCACTGATCGGTTAGTGTATGATCACGTACGTGCGGCGTCAAGCAAGTGACGCAATTACCTGTGTTTTTTCGTAAGAAGGTACAACCCTTGGCCACATCAGCCCCCGCCAGCCGACCTGCCGACGTGGCTGATTTGCTTGGCCGCTTTATTGCCGAACATCAACTCAAACCCGGCGACCGGCTGCCTTCCATACGCGACTTGGCTTCCAAATTTGGCGTGAAGGTGGGCGTTGTTCGCGATACGTTGCTCGACGCCCAAGGCAGGGGAATTATCAAGGTGCTGCCGCGAGCGGGCGCGTTCGTGGAGGCGGTCGATAAATTGCCGACCAACGTCACGACGGCGGGACGAACCGGCGCGCGTTTGCGTGAACTGCTTGCCGCGCAAGACCAGAACCTGTTCCATCTATTGGACGCACGAGAAACGCTGGAGCTCGATTTGATCGCCCGCGCGGCACGCAAACGAGAACTGCAAGACCTCTTCCCCCTACGACGCATCTTGGAGGAAATGGCCGCGATTCCACCTGAGCAGCGCCACGACCGCTACACGCCGCTCGATATCGCGTTTCATCTCGAAATTGCCCGTTTGTCGGGCAACGCGGTCATGACCGCAATGCTTGGCGCGCTGCTGGAAGAACTGGAGCCGCACCTGCAAGAACTTCGCTGGTCGGACGAGCGTCATCTGCGAACCGACGAATCGCACGCCCGGCTCTATTCGGCGCTCGTTGCCGGTGACGTTGCCATCGCCCAGACCGAAATACAGGCCCACCTGCAAGACGCCTACAATTCGCTACTCGACCAGATCCGCCAACCTCCGCCAGCGTGTTCGGCGGCTGGCAAGGAATGCGCGGAACAATGAGTTCCTGAAATGGCGTTTGAGAAACCCGGCTTTTTGAAAAAGCCGGGTTTCTGAATGAGAGGTGGCTTTTCCAGTTAACCGTGAACCTTATTTTCCGCACATCTCGTTGTTGAAAAGTCGGCCATTTTTTGGGGATCTACTCGATCCGGCTGACTTCCTTCAAATAATCGGCAACGCCCCGAGCGTGCGAGCGTGCAGTCGCCGGCTGTTGCCTTCGGCGCCAAGGAAGCGGGAGCGATTGGCCGATGCTTTTTGCTTTCTTTCTTCCTACCATCACAATAGCAACGCGCGATGACTGCGGCCACACTGCCCGGCTGTCGATATCGAAATAGGAAAAACAACTTACGTCAATGGTGTTTTTTGCAAGTCGCGAAACGGCTGACCTAACAAAAAAATATTGCCCAGTGGACACTGCCGATGGCCTACCTTTCTCATGCCATCGGCAAGCCCTCTGATTGCAAGCCAAAAGAAACTCGAAGAAAATGAAACCCAGATATGCGGAAAACAGGGTGAACCGTTACAAATAAAGGGAGCAAGGAATCATGACAAGCAAAAATACCAATCGCTACTCGCGCCGCAGCCTGCTGCAAGGCGGGCTGGCGGCGGCGGCGGGATTGGGCGTCGGTTGCGGACGCGCGGGTATTGCATCTGCCGCTGAACCGGCCAAGCCGAAAATCAAAAAGGCCGTGAAGTACCACATGATTCAAGGCAAGTTGTCGGTGCTCGATAAGTTCAAACTATTGAAAGATTTGGGGTTTGAAGGGACTGAAATCCATGTGACCAGCAAGGTCGACCGGAACGAAGCCCGCAAGGCCAGCGAAGCGACCGGAGTCGCGATTCACGGCTTTCTGAACAGCAGCAAGCCGGATCTTGTCTCGGCGATTGACAACGCAAAATTCTATGGCGCCACGAGCGTATTGGTGGTGGCCGGCAAAGTCGACAAAACGCATGCCTACGACCAAGTCTATCGCGAGCAGCAAGACCGCCTGAGGAAGGCCCTGCCGCACGCCGAAAAACAGGGCGTGAAGTTGCTGGTGGAGAATGTGTGGAACAATTTTTTGTTGAGTCCTCTGGAAATGGCCCGATTTCTAGATGAACTGGAAAGTCCAGCCATCGGTTCGTATTTCGATATCGGCAACGTAGTTCGATTCGGCTGGCCCGCACATTGGATCCGTATTCTCGGCAAACGCATCGTGAAGTTAGACGTCAAGGCGTACAGCCGCACCAAGCAAAAAGAGGAGGGCGTTTGGAAGGGATTCAATGTTGAAATTGGAGACGGCGATTGCGATTGGCCCGCCGTTCGCGCTGCCCTGGCCGATATCGGCTATACTACAGGCTGGGCCACGGCCGAAGTGCGCGGCGGCGGACGAGAACGCCTAGCCGACATTGCCCAACGCCTGGACCGCGTTCTGCAACTTTGAAACTTGCAGCCAATACGTTGGAAAGTCTGAAAACTACTTCCCGGTTCAGAAGCCCGGCTTTTTCAAAAAGCCGGGCTTCTCAGGCGCCACTGCGGGATTTTATAGTTCCACGCTTTCTTCACTCATTTATTTTCTCACACGGAGCCATATTCCATGAATCAGTTGAATCAGCAGCCTTCTGAAGCAGGTCGCCGGCTTGGCGCGTCGCGCCGTAATTTCCTGCAAAATTCGGCGGCTGCGGCTGGAGTTGGTTTGACGCTCCATGCCGGCATTTCCCGCACCGCGCACGCCGCCGGCAGCGATATTCTGAGAGTGGGCCTGATCGGTTGTGGCGGACGCGGACGCGGCTCCGCCGTGCAGGCCTTGAAGGCCGATCCTCACACGAAATTAGTGGCGCTCGCCGATGTATTCGAGAGCCAAGTGGCGAACAGTTTGCAGCTTCTCAAACGCTCGCCGGTGGGCGACCGGGTCGATGTTTCGCCGGAGCAGCAGTTCGTTGGATTCGACGCCTACCAGAAACTGTTGGCGTCGGATGTGGATGTCGTCTTGCTGGCCACGCCGCCTCATTTTCGCCCGGTGCAGTTGAAAGCCTGCGTGGAGGCGAACAAGCATGTGTTTGCTGAAAAGCCGGTGGCGGTCGACGCGCCGGGCGTGCGTTCGGTGTTGGCTTCGTGCCAGGAAGCGAAACGCCGCAATTTGGCGATGGTTTCCGGCTTATGCTGGCGTTACCACAACGGCGCCGGCGCCACGATGCAGCGCGTTCACGATGGGCAAATCGGAGATATTGTCGCGATTCAAACCAACTACAACGCCAGCCGTCCTGGAAAACCTTGGCCCATGCCGCGTGATACCGGTTGGACCGATCTCGAATGGCAACTCCATAACTGGTATTGGTTCACTTGGCTTTCTGGCGATCATATCGTGGAGCAGGCCATTCACAGTATCGACAAAGCCGCTTGGGCGATGCACGATGAACCGCCGCTTTCGGCGGTCGGTTTGGGCGGGCTACAAACGCGCATCAACACCAAGGCCGACCCCGGCCAAATTTTCGACCACCACGCCGTCGTGTACGAATACCCCGGCGGCGTGCGGCATTTCCATTACTGCCGCCAGCAGCCCGGCTGCGCGAACGAAGTTTCCACGATCGTGATGGGCTCAAAGGGAACCAGCCACATCGAAAAACACACGGTGCAAGAGTCGTCGGGCAAACAGATTTGGAAGTTCGCCGAGAAACGCAACACGATGCATCAGGCCGAGCAAGATGAACTCTTCGCCAGCATTCGTCAGGGCCAACCGCTCAACAACGGCGAGTATATGTGTCGCAGCACCATGTTGGCCATTATGGGCCGCATGACAACCTACACCGGCCAGAAAATCAGTTGGGACCAGGCCCTGAACTCCCGGCAAGATTTCACCCTCAAGCATTACGACATGAGCATCGCGCCGCCGCCGGCGACCATCGCCACGCCCGGCCAAACAAAGTTTGTCTGATTGCGAGTAGAGTGCGCCGAAAAGTAACCGTTCTCGGTGTCGCAGAAAATTGCGATAACATCTATCCAAGAGTTCAAACCTGCGAACGGTTGCTTTAGTTCTCCCGTGGCGAGAGAAATGGGTTGGCGGCGGCTGGTTCGCCGGGGAGCACCGGTAACACGGTCATGCGCGAGGGCGTCATACGCGACGGAATCATATGAGCTGGGGCGGTAGACGCCGGCGCTGTCATGGCGTTGTTGCCGGCCGATTCCAGCACGAACCAGCGTCGGTCCTTGGCTAGAATTTGATTGCGCAACACGGCGGCGAATTCGGGCGTGGCGCCGTCGGCTCTCGTGCCGACCATCAATTCGCCGATTCGCCTGACAACGGGGTCGGCCCGTTGCGCGGCCAAGGTCAAGGCGTGTTGAAAACGCTCGCTGCGCCAATGTTTTTGAAACACTTGCTTCAAGCGAGGGCTTTCCACGAACACCTCGTGCAAAATGCCTCCCATGAGTTTGCGTATCGCTGGGTCGTCGACGATGCGCGTGGCGTTTTTCTGGAGCGATGCCCGAACCTGTTCGTTCTTGGCCACATCGGCCAGAATGCGCTGCTGCATGGCGACGATTTGCGGCGTGTGTTTTTCCAATACGGGAAGCGCCTCTTCGTCGAGAAACCGAGACCACTCCTGCTTTGTCAGACTTTCCCGGGAGAGCGGTGTCTTGTCGTACGCATAACGCCAAGCAAAACGCCAAAACGAAACCCGCTGCCAGATTTCCATGCCCACGTCTTCGGCCACCGGTTCGGCATGACGGCGAACAATCGGCCAGACCTGCTGCTCGAACAATTCGGTGAGTTCTTCATCGACCAATTCCCGCTGGTAGCGCTGGCCAATTTGATGGATGTCGGCCCGATGACGCTGCACCGCCACCGTAAATTCCTCCTGGGCAACGCCCACCGCCTCCTTGAGCCCCGCCTCCGCCACGGGTTGCAACTCCGCCAATATTTCCGCCTGATGCGCCGCGAAAGCCTGCTTCAATTCGCCGGCAATCTGCGTTCTTTTTTCCGGCGGCAGTAACGTCGCCAAGATCCATTCCAGAGAGTCGGGCGTGCGATGAACCTTCAGCACCATTTTCGCGTGCAAGGGCGGGGCGTCGGCGTAAAAGAGTGCTTCCGCCTCTTTGGTATAGACGGGGCGCTGGCGGTCGCCTTCTCCGGCCAAGAAGATAATTTCGCCGACTTGCCGAAAGCCGCCTTCGTGTTCCACATAAATAGGATCACCCACCGCCGCCAGCATCGACGCCTTGCTGCGCAACATAACCTTGGTTTGCCGCCCCGACGCATATTGCCAAAGATCTTTCGCCAATTGCGAAACCGCCGGTTCACGGCGAATCCAACCGGCCAACGCCAGCAAGCAAACGCACCAAGCCGCCGCGCCCAATTTCCGCCGCCAGGATTGCTTCATATCCTTTCCCTCTTTCAGGCCGCACAGAGGTTTACACAAAGGTTATTGTAGCGCAAAACCGATAATGACAAGGCTTACGCGCCCCTCCGTGGAACTATTTGTCGACAGAACGGCCGATACGTTATGCAGGTAGCTATCCAGCCGACGGTTCAAAACCCGTGAACAGTAACTTTTTGGTTTAACGGCAAGCCGTGTGAAGTATAGAAGTATAGGCGGCGTAACGGGTCAGTCGCGAAACCGCCGAAAGTTGACAGCGGAGAAAGCGTTCGATTATACTCGGGGCTGCATGCGGTTTGTGGTCGCAAGTCGTTGCAACTGAAAAACTTAAAGGGCCGAGCGAATGTGTTGGTCGTCTGCTGACGGCCGGCACGCACCCCTTTCCCCCTGATTCGTTCCCCTAGTGTTGCGTTCCCTCATTCGCCTTTGTGGAGTAATAGCATGTTTGTCATTCCTGGTCAGCATGGTAAAGACGTCTGCGATTCTCATCTGGGGCCCACGCGTCGCGACATTTTGCGTGTCGGCGGTTCGGCCATGCTGGGTGCCACACTCGGCCAGATGCTGCAAATGCAAGACGCCTCCGCCGCCGATTCCGCCAGTAGTTCGGCCGGCGCCGCGGGATGGAATCGGGCCAAAAGCGTCGTGCTGATTTATCTGCAAGGCGGACCCAGCCATTTGGATCTGTGGGACCCCAAGGATAACGTGCCCGATAATGTTCGCAGCGTCTTCAAACGCATTCCGACGAAAGTCGGCGGGCTCGATGTCACGGAGCTGATGCCGAAGTTCGCCGACGTGACCGACAAACTCACACTCATCCGCTCGATGAGTTATACGCCGGTGGGGCTGTTCAACCACACGGCGGCCATCTACCAAATGCATACCGGCTACACGGCCGACAAGGTCAGTCCTTCGGGGCAGCTTGAGCCTCCCTCACCCAAAGATTTTCCCAACTTCGGTTCGCAAATCATCCGGTTGAAACCTCCCGAACAGCCGATGCTGCCGTTCGTGATGATGCCGCGTCCGTTGCAGGAAAGCAACGTGGTGAATAAATCGGGAACGGCGGGATTTTTGGGCCGGGCGTATGATCCTTATTACTTGTTCCCGCCCGGCGGCGACCTCGACATGAACAAGATGAACAAGATCAATGTCGATGACCTGAAGCTGCGCGATGAAGTCAGCGGGGCCCGGTTGCGACGCCGGGCCGACTTAAGAGGTTTGCTCAGCAGCGGCATGCCGGATATCGAGAAAGCGGTCGCCAAGTACGGGCTCGACAAATATTATGCGTCGGCGATGAACTTGATATCGTCCGGCCGGGCGCGAAACGCTTTCGATTTGTCGCAAGAGTCCGACAAACTTCGCGACGCCTACGGCCGCAATACGTTTGGCCAGAGTTGCCTGTTGGCTCGGCGGTTGGTGGAAGCCGGCACGCGCGTGGTGGAGGTCATTTGGCCGAAGGTCGCGAATTCCGATAACCATTCCTGGGATGTCCACACCGGCCTGACCAAACGGATGAAAACGCAATCGGCCCCAATGCTCGACGCCGGCCTCTCCGCCCTGATTGCCGACATGGACGACCGCGGCGTTCTCGATGAAACGCTGGTGGTCGCGGTGGGTGAATTCGGCCGCAGCCCGCAGCGCGGCGTGAGCACTTCCGGCAACGGCAACAGCGACGACGGCCGCGACCACTGGCCCTATTGTTACACCGCCTGCTTGGCCGGCGCTGGTATTCGTCGCGGCCATGTGCATGGCAAGTCAGACGCAACCGCTTCGGCCCCGTTGGAAAAGCCGGTGCATCCCATGGAGCTATTGGCCACGATTTACCACGCCATCGGCATCGACCCGCAAACGATTGTCTACAATCATTTGAATCAGCCGCGAGAGTTGGTCAAGGCGGAAGCGGTAACACAACTTTTTGGTTGAATGACTGGAACCGAACACGAGGTTCGCCGCGTCGTCCGAAGGTGGGCCAAGCTCACCGCTCGCGCCGCCCAAGAGGTGCGGGAGAACATTCTTCGCGGGAGTTCCGCCGAAGCCGAACCCTGGTTGCAAACGGCGCGAAAAATGTATGCGTCGCTGGGCCTCTCGCCCGCTGCCGCCTCGGCGGAGCAATTGGCTGGCCTCGTGGCGCAACAATGGGTGTTCGAGGCGGTGCATTGCTCGCCTTCCAGTGAAAACAATCGTCATCTCCAGGGAGTGCTTGCCCCGAGAGAAACTTCTGGCGTGTTTTCCTCGAACACCGCCTTGGCTTTTCGCCGCGCCGTGGAGGCAGCGCCGCTTGACGCCTGGCAAGCGTACCACGAGCAATTCCTGGCGGAATTTTCGCCCGCGTTGCGAAAACAATCGGGCTCTTATTTCACGCCGGCCGCCGCGATTGGCTACTTGGTGCGCAGCGTGGATGACCTGTTGCGCGAGCAATTCTCGGCGCCCAATGGGCTGGGCGATCTTTTTGCGCCGGCCGACACCTCGCCATTGCGGGAACGACGGCTCATGGCTGTCGACCCGGCTTGCGGCGTCGGCGGCTTCCTGCTGGGCGCGATGCAATGGGCCCGCGCGAACGGACATAACGTAGATGCCTTTCCTGACGCTCTGCTGGGTTTTGAAATAGCGCCGCAAACGTGTCTCGCGGCGCGTTCGCTTTCGTCCGACGGCGACGGGCGGCGCGTGTTGTGTCTTGATCCACTCTCTCGCCCGCCGGAGGAGTTGCCGCTGCTGGGCGATTGGATCCAAGCCGCGGGAACTCATGCTCATTCGCATGGTCAGCCGCCAATTTTAATTGTGTTCGCCAATCCTCCCTATTCCAACTTCGGTTCGCACGCCGGCGGACGCTGGATCAGCCAGGAACTCAACGAATACAAACGCGGCTTGGGCGAAAAAAAGACCAACCTCGACGACGACTACATTCGCTTTCTGCGCTGGGGGCAAATATGCCTAGACCGCGTCGGCGCCGGTATTTTGGCTTACGTGACCAGCAACACTTTTCTGACCGGCATTACGCATCGCCGCATGCGGGAGTCGTTGCTGGAGTCGTTCGACGAACTGTACGTGTTCAACTTGCATGGCGGCGCGAAACACAAGCGGCAATCGGGCGGGGCCATTGACGAAAATATTTTCGCCATCCAGCAGGGCGTGGCTTTGCATCTGTTCGTGAAACGACCCGCTGGCGGCTCGTCGAAAAAAACACGACGTCTGGGGCGTTTGCATCTGGCCGAAATTCGCGGCCAACGCACGGAGAAAATTCGCACACTATCTGAAGCCAGTTTGAAAACGACGGTTTGGCGAGAGGAGGCGCCGGCGCCCGACTATTTCTTTTTTCAAACCGGCCAGCGAACGCTGCGGCCGGAATACCAACAGGGCGTCCCGCTGAACGAAGTGTTTGGCGAGTATGTGTCGGGCGTGCAGACCAAGAACGACCGCGTATTTGTCGGGCGTTCCGGCGCGGAAGTCCAAGAGAAAGTGACTGCGTTTTTGGCGGCGTGCAAGGAACTTGGCGAATTTTCACCGAGCTGTTTGCAGCGATATATTACGGCGCCGTTCGACCAACGCTGGGTCTACTATGAACCGAAATTATTGGGCCGCGCCCGCCTCAAGGTGATGCGACACATGTTGCCGAACAATTTGGGTTTGGTGTTTATGAGGCAGAGCGCGAACGATGGCGAGTATGATCATTTCCTGGCGGTCAACGCCTTGGTTTCAGATCGGGTTTTCTATAGCGCTCACGGCGCTGCCTTCCTGGCGCCGCTGTACCTCAAGGACGCAGAGCAAAACTCGCGGGAAGGCGAGCCAAGCCGCACAAACTTCAACCACGCTTGGCTACAAGAATTCGCCAGCCGCATACAACGCAAGCTGCTCTTGGTTGGCAAGGGCGACTTCACCGAGAGCTTCGGTCCTGAAGACGTCTTCGCTTTTTTATACGCTGCGTTCCATTCAAAAAGCTATCGGGCCAACAACGCCGACTTGCTGCGGCGAGAGTTCCCACGCGCGCCATGGCCCAGTAGCGCGGCGCAATTCCAAACACTCAGTACGCTCGGCCAACGCTTGGTGGCGCTGCATTGTTTTCCAGGTTTTGCTTCTGGCGTTAGCAGGCTGCGGGGCGCGGGCGATGGCCGCATTGGGCGAGGGTTTCCGAAATTCGAGCCGAGCGGAGACAATCAGCCAGGAAAAATCGCCATCAACCCGACGCAGGCGTTCACCGACGTCGCGCCCGACGACTGGCAATGGCGCGTGGGAGGCTATCCCGTGCTCAGGCATTGGTTGAAAGCCAGAAGAGGCAGCGGTTTGTCGGCGGAGGAAATTGCGACTTTTCAGCAGTTGCTCGGCGTCTGCCAACAATCGCGATGCTTGGCGCAACAAATCGAACAAGCCCTCTCAAAGGGGCGAGAGGGCTTGTTGAGGAGTTAGGGCTCGTCCGTAAATAAGTTCCCGGTTGTAGCTCAAAAAAGCCCGGCATTATTGAAATGCCGGGCTTTTATTTGCGTGAACTATTCGTGCGTAGCTTTCTAGTTCTCCGATTTGGGGCTGCCGCCTTCACTGCCAAACATGCTTTCCAAACCGGTGGGCGTTTTTTTCTCGGAGGCAGCCGAGTCTTTGGGCTTGCCTTCTTCGTCGGCCGATTCCAGTAAGGGGAAACTCGTGACAAGCGAAGTGTCTTGCCGGGCGGCAAGCGCTTCCAACGCTTCATGACGGTAGCGAACTTCCGCGTCTTGGAAGGTGCGGAAGCCGGTGCCGGCGGGAATCAAGTGTCCTAGGATGACGTTTTCCTTCAGCCCCACCAAGTTGTCGACCTTGCCGGCGAGCGCCGCTTCGGTGAGCACTTTGGTGGTTTCCTGGAAGCTGGCGGCGGAGATGAAACTTTCGCTCTGCACGGCCGCTTTGGTAATTCCCAGCAACTGCGTGCTCGCCGTGGCCAGTTTCGGACGCGAACCCTTGGCGGGCGTTCCTCCCAACGCTTCAATTTGAGCGTTGACCTGCTCCAGAACCTCGCGAGGAACGATGGTGTCTGGGGCAAAATCGGAGTCGCCCTGTTCGGTAACCTTGAGGCACTTGGAAACTTGCTTGTTGATTCGCCGGAACTCGAACTTATCGTGAACCGAACCGGGCAGCAATGAAGTATCTCCAGGGTTTTCGATCTGCACCTTGCGGAGCATGCGGGCAATGATGATCTCGCAATGTTTGTCGTTGATTTCAACGCGTTGGCTACGATACACCTGCTGGATTTCGTGTAACAAATATTGTTGCACGGCTTCTTCGCCCGAAACACGCAAGATATCGTGCGGCACCAACGGACCATCGACCAACGCCTGACCGGCTTTGACAAAATCACCGGAGTGGACCAAGAACCGTTTTCCGTGAGGAACCAAGTGCTCCCGCTCGATGCCGCTTTCACTACGAACCACAATCGACCGCTTGCCGCGTTTCTTTTGGCTCAGCAGTTCGATTTCGCCATCGATTTCGGCAATCACGGCGGGATCTTTCGGCTTGCGAGCTTCAAAGATTTCCGTAACCCGGGGCAGACCGCCGGTAATATCGGAAACGCCGGCCGATTCACGCGGCAGCTTGGCCAACTCGGCGCCCGCCGAAATATCTTCACCTTCCTCGACTTCAATATGAGCCCGCTCCGGCAGATAGTAGACGTCGAGCGGTTTGCCTTCGGCGTCTTCCAGAACAATCTGCGGGTGCAGGTCGCCTTTGTGGTCCATGATGGTGCGGCGGGTGGTGCCGCCGGCGTCGCGTTCGACCAACATGGTTTCGCCGTCGACGACGTCTTCGAAGCGGACCTTGCCGCCGACCTCCGCCAAAATCGGAATGCTGTGAGGATCCCATTGGCAGAGCACTTTGCCCGCCTTGATCTTTTGATCTTCCTTGACCTTCACAATGGCGCCAGCGGGGACTTCGTGTTTCTCGATTTCGCGATTCTTGGCGTCAACAATCGAGATTTCGCCGTTTCGCGCCAGCACGATTTGCTCGCCCTCGGCGTTGGTGACAATCTTCAAGCGGATAAACTTGACGATTCCGCCCTTGGTCGCCTTCGTTTCACTTTCCTCCAGCGTGGTGCTTACCGTTCCACCAATGTGGAAGGTTCGCATGGTCAGCTGCGTGCCCGGTTCGCCAATACTCTGTGCGGCAATGATGCCGACCGCCATGCCCTCTTCCACCAAACTACCGGTCGAGAGGTCGATCCCATAACACAGCCGGCACACGCCCAACGAAGCTTCACAGGTGACAACGCTGCGAACCTGGATTTTCTCCAAACCGAGTTCTTCGATTTTACGGCCGATGGTCGGAGTGATCGGCTCACTCTCGCCCACGATCACTTCATCGGTGATCGGATGCACGATACTCTGGCGGCTGACTCGGCCTTTTACGGCGTCGGCCAGACGAACTTCAACTTTTTCACCACGGTAAATAACGCCCTTCGTGATACCCTGGGTCGTTCCGCAGTCGTGCATCGTGATGACCACGTTTTGCGCCACGTCGGCTAGTTTACGTGTGAGGTAACCGGAGTCGGCCGTTTTCAGGGCGGTGTCGGCCAAGCCCTTGCGGGCGCCGTGCGTGGAACTGAAGTATTCCAACACGGTCAGACCTTCGCGGAAGTTGGCCTTGATCGGCGTTTCGATAATCTCGCCCGTCGGCTTGGCCATCAAACCCCGCATACCGGCAAGCTGCCGAATTTGCTCCACGCCGCCACGGGCGCCGGAATGCGCCATCAGGTACACCGGGTTAACGTATCCGCCGCCCCGCTGGTCGTTTTCCATTTCTGCCATCATCTCTTGCGTGATTTGCTCGCGAGCGTGGGTCCAGGCGTCGAGCACCTGGTTGTAACGCTCCGGCCCCGTGATCACGCCGCGTTCATACAGCTTGCGATATTTCAGTACGGTTTTTTCGGCGTCGCTGATGATCTTGGTTTTCGAATCCGGCGTGATCAGGTCGTCGGTCGCGAACGACAAGCCGCTGAGCGTGCTTTGCCGATAGCCGAGTTGGTTCATGTCGTCGAGCAGGTCGATCGTGGCGCGGCGGCCCAGTCGCTGGTAGCAATCGGAAATCACGGTTGCTAAATCGCTGCCCCGCAACGTGATGTTGTAATAGTCGAGGCCGTCGGGAAGCATTATGTTGAACATCACCCGGCCGTACGTCGTTTCCACGGTCGCACCCAAGGCGCCGGCGCCGTCTTCCGAATGCAAACGCTGCGTGGGCGGCAGTCTCACCTTGATCTTGGCGTGTAGGCTAACCACTCCCAGGGAATGCGCCAGACTCGCCTCCTCCGGCGAACTAAACACCATATCCCGCCCCTTGTCGGCGGGGGCGTCCATCGTGATGTAGTAGCAACCCATCACGGTGTCTTGCGAAGGGCTCATGATCGGGTTGCCGTTAGATGGCGCGAAAATATTGTTCGTCGACATCATCAGCGTGTGCGCCTCGACTTGCGCTTCGATCGAAAGCGGCAAATGAACCGCCATTTGATCGCCATCGAAGTCGGCGTTGAATCCGCGGCACACCAAAGGATGCAGGTTGATCGCGTTGCCTTCGACCAATATCGGCTCGAATGCCTGAATGCCCATGCGGTGCAAGGTCGGCGCCCGGTTTAGCAACACCGGATGATTCGTGATCACCGATTCGAGAATATCCCAGACTTCTTCGTCTTTGCGCTCCAGCATTTTCTTGGCGCTTTTGATCGTGTCGGCGTGGCCCATCTCCTTCAAGCGGCGAATAATGAAGGGCTGGTAAAGCTCCAACGCGATCTTCTTGGGAAGTCCGCATTGATGGAGCTTGAGCCGAGGACCGACCACGATCACGCTGCGAGCCGAATAGTCGACCCGTTTGCCGAGCAGGTTTTCCCGGAAGCGGCCCTGCTTGCCCTTGATCATGTCGGTCAGCGATTTCAGCGGCCGATTGCTGCTTCCCAGAACTGGGCGTTTGCAGCGGTTGTTGTCGAACAGCGCGTCGACCGATTGCTGCAACATCCGCTTCTCATTGCGAATGATGACTTCGGGCGCGTTCAAGTCGACCAACTTCCGCAGACGGTTGTTGCGGTTGATGATTCGCCGATAGAGGTCGTTCAAATCGCTGGTGGCGAAGTTCCCTGAATCGAGCAACACGAGCGGTCGCAAATCGGGCGGGATCACGGGCACGACATCGAGCACCATCCACTCGGGTTTGTTGTCGCTATCGCGAATGGCTTCGACGATCTTCAAGCGGTTGGTGAGGTCTTTTCGCTTTTGCTTGGAGTTGGTTTCGGCAAGTTCCTTGCGCAACTCTTCCGATAACGTAACGAGATCGAGGTTTTCCAGCAGCTTGCGGATAGATTCCGCCCCCAGGCTGGCCTCAAAACTTCCCTCGCCCCATTGGCGGCGGGCCTCCCGATACTCCTCCTCGGTGAGCAACTGCTGTTTTTCGAGGTCGGTGTCGCCAGGATCGATCACCACGTAGTCTTGGAAATAGATGACCTTTTCCAGACTGGTCGTCTTCATGCTCAGCAAGTTGCCCAGGCGGCTGGGCATGGCCTTGAAGAACCAAATGTGGACCACCGGCGCGGCCAGTTCGATATGCCCCATGCGTTTTCGGCGCACGCGGCTATGCGTCACCTTGACCCCGCAACGGTCGCAGATCATGCCCTTGTATTTCATGCCGCGGTATTTGCCGCAGGCGCATTCCCAGTCTTTTTCAGGACCGAAAATCCGCTCGCAGAACAGGCCGTCCTTTTCAGGACGATACGTTCGGTAGTTGATGGTCTCGGGCTTTTTTACCTCGCCAAACGACCAGCCGCGAATATCGTGAGGCCGCGCCAGATTGATTTTGACCGCCGTGTAATCATTGATGCGGTCGTAGCTGCCTTCGTCTGTCGCCATAAGACCGTACTCCTAAAAAGTTTTTTCCTGAAAACGCCGCAGTCGAAGCTGAGGCGGTGGAGTCTGGTTTGACCCCGCTCGCCTGATCACACTCGCCGCTTTTCCAGTTGCATATTGAGCCCCAGGCCGCGAATCTCGTTGGTCAACACATCGAAACTCGCGGGCGTTCCCGCTTCCAACGTATTCTCACCCTTGACCATCGATTCGTAGATTTTGGTGCGGCCTTCTACGTCGTCGCTCTTGACGGTGAGCAACTCCTGCAAAATGTAGGCGGCGCCGTACGCCTCCAAGGCCCAGACTTCCATTTCTCCGAACCGCTGCCCGCCGAAGCGTGCTTTTCCACCCAGGGGCTGTTGCGTGATAAGCGAATACGGCCCCGTGCTGCGAGCGTGAACCTTGTCGTCCACCAGATGGTGCAGCTTAAGCATGTAGATGTAACCGACCGTGGTTTCCTGATCCATGGGCACTCCGGTTCGGCCATCGTTGAGCCGCACCTTTCCGTGCGACGGCAAGCCGGCTTCGGCCAAACACTTATTGATGGTTTCTTCACTGGCGCCGTCGAACACCGGCGTGATGGCCTGATATCCCATTTTGGCGCCGGCCCAACCCAGATGCGTTTCCAGAATCTGGCCGACGTTCATACGACTGGGCACGCCCAAGGGATTGAGCAAGATTTGCAGCGGAGTGCCGTCGTCTAAAAAGGGCATGTCTTCGACGGGAAGAATTTTTGCGATGACGCCCTTATTGCCGTGCCGCCCCGCCATTTTGTCGCCAACGGAAATCGTGCGCTTGGTGGCGATATAAACCTTCACCATTTGCAACACGCCGCTGCGCAGTTCGTCGCCCCGCTTCATACTGTTCAGGCGGCGATCACGATTGTCGATCGCGGCTTCAACCGCAGGCCAAGCGTTTTTGTGAATTTTTTCCAGATCGGCCACGCGATCGGCGCTGCGCATTTTTCGAGTGATCGTTTCCAGGCGGAACTGTTGCGCCCGCTCCGAAACGAATTTGGCGTCTTGATCTCGCACCAAGGGCGTGTCGTCGTCGTCGGAGAGCATGCGGCCCAAGGTCGCTTCCATCTCTTCGACCATGGCGGTGAATTGGAGAGAAATTTGGGCGTTGCCCTCGTCTTCCACCTCCTTGAGGTCTCGCTCGAAGGCCTTTCGTTCGTCTTCGGTCAGGCTCATGCGGCGGGAAAACTTATGCGTATCGATCACGATGCCTTCCACGCCCGACGACACTTCCAGCGAATCGTTTTTCACGTCTTCGCCGGCCCGGCCGAAAATGGCGTGCAGCAGCTTCTCTTCCGGCGTCAACTCGGTTTTTGATTTCGGCGAAACCTTGCCCACGAGAATATCGCCCGGCTTCACATAAGTGCCAACCTGCACGATGCCGCTCTCGTCGAGATTGCGAAGAACCTTTTCGCTCACATTGGGAATATCGCGGGTGAACTCTTCGCGGCCCAGCTTGGTTTCGCGAATCTCGACGTCAAACTCCTCGATGTGCAACGACGTGTAGACGTCGCGTTTGACAAGCTCCTCGCTGATGATGATGGCGTCTTCAAAATTGAAGCCATCGAACGACATAAAGCCCACCAAGACGTTGCGGCCCAGCGCCAACTCACCGTTGAACGTCGCGGCGCCGTCGGCGATCACCTGCCCCTTCTCGACTTTGTCGCCGAGGTTTATTATCGGCTTTTGGTTCTGGCAGGTGCGCTCGTTCAAACCCACGAACTTCTTCAGCGGATAAACCTCGCTGCCGATCTCGATGCGGTCGGCGTCGCAGTAGGTGATTTTGCCGGCTCGCCGCGCCCGCACCAACATACTGGAGTTTTCCGCCACGATCCGCTCCATGCCGGTGCCCACCAAAGGCGGTTCGGCAATTAAAAGCGGAACCGCCTGACGCTGCATGTTGGAGCCCATGAGCGCGCGGTTCGCGTCGTCGTGTTCGAGAAATGGAATCAAACCGGCCGACACGCCGATCATTTGCGTGGGCGCGACGTCCATGTATTCAACTTCTTCCGGCGCCACGATTTCAAAGTCGCCCCGATACCGAGCGATAACGCTTTGCCCCACCGAACCGACTAATTTGTCTTTCACGACTTTCGTATCGGCCGGCGCCACGTAGGCTTCCGATTCTTCGTCGGCCCGCAGCAAAACGACTTCCTCGGTCAACTTGCCCTTCTTGATGATCCGATAGGGCGTCACCAGGAAGCCGTAGTCATCGACCGACGAATAAAGCGCCAAGCTGGAAATCAAACCGATGTTCGTGCCTTCCGGCGTTTCGATCGGGCAAATGCGGCCGTAGTGCGAAATGTGAACATCGCGAACCTCGAAGCCGGCCCGCTTACGATTCAAGCCGCCGGGGCCCAACGCCGAAAGCCGCCGCTCGTGCGTGAGCTGGGAAAGAGGATTCGTCTGATCGACCACTTGCGAAAGTTCGCCACGGCCAAAAAAGTACTCGATCGCGGCCGATATGCTTTTCGGATTGATCAGACTCCGCGGCGTCATATCGGCGGCGTCTTTCAAGCTCATGCGTTCTTGCACGGTCCTGCGCAGCTTCAGAAAGCCCTTGCGCAGTTCATCGCAGGCCAATTCATCAATGGTTCGCAGCCGCCGATTGCCAAGGTGATCAATGTCGTCGATTTCCGCTTCTTCGCTGTTGTCGGTGAGCAGCATCAAGTATTTGATCGCCGCGATCAAATCTTGAGGACGCAGCGTCATTTCGGTGGGCGAAGCATCCAACTCCAACTTGCGGTTAATGCGAAAACGACCGACGCGGCCCAACCGATAACGGTTGACATCATAAAATTTTTCTTGGAACAGCGTACGCGCCTTTTCCAACTGCGGCGGGTTGCCGGGGCGCAGCCGCTGGTAGATTCGCAGCAACGCCTCTTCGTGGCTGGAGGTGGTGTCGTCGGCTAACGCCGCAAAAATAATGGAGGCCTTGGCTTCCGGAATGACCTCAACCATTTTCACGCCAGCGGTGCAGATCGTTTCCGCCGTATTCTTGGTGATGCGTTGGCCAGCCTCCACCAAAATTTCGCCCGCCCGCTCGCTGCCGCTGGGGTAGATCACGTCGTCGACGGAAACCTTGCCCTCAATTTTGCCAACGCTGCGGCCGTCTATGATTTTTTCCTTGGTCGAATCGAAAAAGATTCGCAGCAAATCTGCGTCGCTGCTGTGTTTGGGGTCCATGGCGCGAACCAACGTGGTGGCCGAAAACTTGCCACTCTGATCGATTCGCACCGTGAGGCTGTCTTTCTTCGTGACATTCACCTCGATCCAACTGCCGCGTTCGGGAATGATCCGGCAACTGGCAAGTTTGCGGTCGGAGGTGGTGTCCTGCTCCATAACGAAGTCGACGCCAGGGCTGCGGTGAAGCTGACTCACCACCACCCGCTCGGCGCCGTTGATAATGAACTCGCCGCCGCCCATCATGATGGGCATGTCGCCCAGATAGACCTCTTCCTCGATCGGCTCTTCCTTATTAAGCCGCAGCCACACGCGAAACGGGCGGCCATACGTCAACCGAAGCTGCCGACACTCCTCGGGCGTGTACCTGGGTTTGCCCAGATCGTAGCGCAAATATTCCAGCGTGATCTGCTTGTCGTAGCTCTGAACTGGGAATATTTCGCGCAACACGCCTTCAATACCGTGCTCTTTGCGTTTGTCCGCGGCTACGTTTTCTTGTAAGAAACCTGCGTAGCTGCCCGTTTGGATTTTCGTCAGATCCAAAATCGGATAAACGCCTCGGTTACTACCGAAAACACGAGATTCCTCGGGATGAAAACGTCGCTCGACTGGCGTGGCCATAGGGGTGCTCACTCCATGGAAGGGATTGTCGACACAGAATGTCGGACCAAAAGCCTCGGAAGGCCTATGTTCGGAAAGCCCGTGTTCGGAAGGCCCTCCGTATTCCGGAAGGCCCGCATACCGGAAAGCCCCAAATACCGGACAAAGCCTGAGCACAAGCACGCACCAACACCGGCGCGCACTCCCAGCGCAACGAACTCAGACCCAATTACGGCAGCCAGGACAGCAAAAAACAAGTGGAAATTTCCCGCGAACCCCCAGCCACGCTAACGCAGCCTGGGCCTTCGCTTCTCTCCGACGTACTCAAAAACAGACACAATTGCCACGTCTTACGGCATTACTTGATCTCGACGCTGGCGCCGGTGGCTTCCATCTTCGTCTTGAGCTCGTCGGCCTCTTCCTTCGAGACCTTTTCCTTCAACGTCGTGGGGCAACCCTCGACGAGTTTCTTGGCTTCCATCAGTGTAGCGCCGGTAACGGCCTTCACTTCCTTCACAACCTGCAATTTCTTATCGCCGAAACCAGTGAGAACGACATCGAACTCGGTCTGGGCTTCCTCGGCCGCCCCGCCGCCTTCGGCCGGCGCCATCATTACGGCGCCGCCAGCGGCTGGCTCGATGCCATGGGCATCGGCGAGATAATCGCTCAACTCCTTGGCCTGCTTTAATGTCAAACCGGCAATTTGATCGCCAAGAGACTTGGCGTCGTCGGAAAATTCGATGGTGGCTGTTTCTTCAGACATGACTATAAGGGTCCTTTCTCACGGGGTATCGGCGATCGCCGCGCCGACGTACGAATATGGAATGTTTATTTGAGCCCTCAACAAGGCTCTTGACTTTTGAGGCCGCCCCCCGACGCTTGCGCCCAAATGCAAATGAGCCCAAATGCAAATGAGCGCTGATGCCGGCCGGCCAAACTCTCGATTCTCAATCTTGGAGAAAAACTCGACGAACAAACACGCCAGCGAACAGCGACGCGCCGCCGGCGAAGCAACTCCGCCATTGGCTCACTCGCCCTCTTCCGTTGACTCTGCTGACTCTTCCGATTTTTGTTTCACCTGACTGGCCAACGCGCTGCCAGGGCCGAGCAACGCCGCCGACAAATTGGCGCCGGGCGCCAGCAGTTGGCCGGAAATAATACTCAACTGCTCAGCCCGATTGGGCCACTTGCTGATTTCCTTCACGCGTTCCGCCGTGAGACGCTCGCCGTCCATCACGCCGCCACGCGCTTCAAAGCCCTCGACCGCTTCATCGTTGCTGAGCTTCGTAACTTCCTTGACCAACGAGACGAAATCTTCGGCGCCCCAGACCAACGCATTCGTACCTGTAATACCCTCGAACGCCGGCGCCAAGGCCGTGCCTTCACACGCACGCTGGGCCAGACTGTTCTTGATCACCAACAGGTGAATGCCTTTGTCGCGAAAATCTCGCCGGAGTGAAACCGTGTCGTTCGCCGACATGCCAATCACGTTGACCAGCAACGCATTGTTCACGTCGCCGATGCGACCGGCAATGTCTTTCGAGACAAGGTCTTTTACGAATTTACTCATGTCGACCGTCTGTTAAAAAATCGGAAAGGGTGTAACTGTTCTGCTTTTTGCATACCGCTATATTCATAGCCGCTATTTGCAACGTAACTCTCAGGCCGCGACCCGCACGCCAGGACTCATCGTCGCCGCGATATTCACGCTTTGAACGTAGGTCCCCTTGACCGCAACCGGCTTCATGCTGTTGATCAGGTCGATAAAAGCCTGAATGTTCTCCACCAACTGGGCGGCGTCGAAACTGATTTTCCCAACCACCGCATGGACGTTTCCACCGGTGTCGTTGCGGAATTCGACCTTGCCCGCCTTGTATTCCTTGATGACTCGGACCACGTCCGGCGTGACCGTGCCAGCGCGAGGCGAAGGCATCAGGCCGCGAGGACCAAGCACCCGGCCCAAAGGACCAACCACTCCCATCATGTCGGGCGCGGCGATGCAGGTGTCGAAATCGAACCAGCCGTCCTTGATCTTTTTGGCGAGATCCTCTTGGCCGACTTCGTCGGCGCCGGCTTCCTTGGCCGCCTCGGCTAAGTCGCCTTTGGCGAACACAACCACGCGCTGCTCGCGGCCAATGCCGTGCGGCAGCACGATCGAACCGCGAATAATTTGTTCGGCCTGTTTGGGATCCACACCCAAGTGCATGTGAATTTCAACCGACTGGTCGAATTTCGTATTGTCGAACTGCTTGAGCGTTTCAACCGCCGCTTCAAGCGGCACGGCTTCGAGCGTGGGCCGCTTTTCGACCAAACCGTTATATCGTTTAGATTTTTTTACCATCGCGAAGTATGCACCACTAAAAACGCCAAGTTAAACACGTACCGCAAAATACGAACACACGCCGCCCACGTCTCGATGGACGCCTCAGTCGACCACTTCCAATCCCATACTGCGCGCCGTGCCTTCAATCAGCAGACGGCCTTTCTCGACGCTGGAGGCGTTCATGTCGGCTTTTTTCTTCTCATAGATATCATCGATCTGGGCTCGCGTGACTTGCCCCACTTTATCTCGGTTGGGAACACCCGAACCCTTCGCAATACCAGCCGCCTGTTTCAGCAACGCCGCCGCGGGAGGGCTTTTCGTGACAAACTCAAAGGAGCGATCATTAAATACCGTCACCACCACGGGAATCGGCGTACCGGCGTATTCCTTGGTTCGGTCATTAAACTGTTGCACAAATTGCCCCAGGTTAATGCCATACTTACCCAGCGACGTCCCCACCGGCGGCGCTGGCGTCGCTTGACCGCCCGGCACCTGAAACTTCGCCTGACCCGTAATTTGCTTCGCCATCAGTCCACTTCTATCCCGTTACCATTCCGGCCGAAAAACACCAAAATGCATGCAAAATTTTTCCACGCTAAAACAAAAAACACCATGCCGAATCAAACCAGCTCGACTTGCCAGTGCTCCAACTCAACCGGCGTCGGCCGACCAAATATATTGATCATCACCGTCACTCGGCCATGCGTTTCGTCGATCGACTCCACGTCGCCCTCGAAATTCTCAAAGTGTCCATCCTTCACCCGGACATGATCCGACACATTGAAGGGGATCACTGTTTTGATCTTTTCGACGCCTTCCTCATCGTCTTCCGGCTTCCGTAAAATGCGTTGTACTTCGTGCGGCTCCATGGGAGTCGGCTTGCCGGCTGCTCCCGTGAAGTCGCCGATTCCAGGCGTCTCGCGGACAAGAAACCAGGTGTCGTCGTTGATTTCCATATGCACCAGAATGTACCCCGGATATATCTTCCGTTTGGTCACCCTGCGTTTGCCGTTCTTAAACTCCGCTATCTCTTCGACCGGAACGATAATATCGCCAAAGAATTCATCCAACTCGGCGATTTTCACCCGCCGGGCCAACCCGTCGCGAATGGAATTCTCTCGGTTGCTAGCCACCTTCAAAATGTACCACTGCAGAGCCGGAGCCTCTTCCTTCGGCTCACTTTCTTCCTCTTCTTCGCTCGACTCACCGCCAACAACCGCTTCTTCTGTTTCAGCTGCCTCTTCTGTTTCAGCAACGTCTTCTGGTTCAGCTGCCTCTTCTGCTACATCGCTCAGTGGCGAATCTTCCGGGGATTCAGAATCCTCGAACGCGGTTTCATCGCCCGCGTTTTCGCCACTTACCGCCGCGCCACTTACCGCCGCGCCACTTACCGCCGCGCCACTTACCGCCGCATCGCCCTCAGGCTGGTCCGTATCGGATTCCAAGCCAGTCGATGCCGACACAACGCCTTGATCTTCATCAGGCAGTTCATCAGTGGATTGATTTTGGTCCGTCATAACGCTTGCCGCCGAACATTTGGCCCAGCCACTTCATTGCCTCAGCGTAAAACGCCAATTAGCCTGAACAGCCACTGCCAAAATAGATCAAAAAGAAACAACACGGCCGCCATCGAGAAAATAACGACTATCACAACAATGGAGCTACGAACCAACTCACCTCGCGTGGGCCAGGAAACCTTGTTCAATTCAGCCTGCACGGCGATCAGGAAATCGGCACAGCGGGGGAAATTAACCGCCCGATAGCTGATCCACAAGCCGATAAACGCAACCGCCCAGGGAATGATCACCCGCACCGGAAGCGTTTTCTCCACGGCATCAAGCCATTCCGGCAAATTCGCCGTATTCATGTAGGCCGACAATCGCCAAGCCACCAAAACCACCGCAATTGCAGCGGCGAAAAAGGTCACCTGCCGAGTAACGCGCCCCTGAGTCTGCTTGTAGAGACCCACATGAAAGATCTCTTGCAGAACAATGCTCACTGCAAGGCTTTTTTGCTTTGCCATTACACCCCTTCGCCTCCGGCCATCCCTGACCGCGACCTACCTTGCGAATTCACCCAGACGCCCAACTACCAACGAGCGCCCCGCCACAGCCAACGTGCAACCACAACGAACGCCCAATCACGGCAACACACAAGCCTGCCAACCAAAAACCCCAACTACCCAAAACGCGTATGGCAGGGGCGGCAGGAATTGAACCCGCAACCTGCGGTTTTGGAGACCGCTGCTCTGCCAATTGAGCTACACCCCTTTGTATTACGACTCGCGCCCGACGGCCATCGAAACAGAACCGCCCCACGCCCATCGAAGCAGAGACGCACGCCGCACGAAAACGGCGAGCGTCTCGCCTGTTGCAACAACTACGACTTGACTTTCGCAGTATCGCTGGTGTCTTTGATTTTCGTCACGACACCAGAACCGACCGTGCGGCCGCCTTCGCGAATTGCGAATCGAACACCATCGTCCATCGCGATCGGCTTATGAAGCGTTACGGTCAACTTAACATTATCACCTGGCATGCACATATCGGCGTCAACCAGATTTGCCGTGCCGGTAACGTCAGTCGTACGGAAGTAAAACTGCGGACGATACCCGCTGAAGAACGGCGTATGACGCCCGCCTTCATCCTTCGACAGACAATAAACCTCCGCCTCGAATTCCATATGCGGCGTAATACTGCCCGGTTTCGCCAACACCTGACCGCGTTCGATATCTTCACGCTTTACACCACGAAGCAGGCAACCGACATTATCGCCGGCGCGGCCTTCGTCGAGCAACTTGCGGAACATTTCAACGCCCGTGCAAACCGTTTTTCGTGACTCAGCCTCCAAGCCGATGATCTCGACTTCTTCACCGACCTTGATCACGCCGCGTTCAATACGACCCGTCGCGACCGTACCACGGCCTTCAATCGAGAACACGTCTTCGATCGCCATCAGGAACGGCTTATCGTCTTCACGCGGCGGCTGGGGAATATAACTATCCACTGCCGCCAGAAGCTCATCAATGCAAGCGCGAGCCGACTCATCGTCCGGATTCTGACTGGCCGGCAACGCGGAGCCGCGAATGATGGGCGTGTTATCGCCATCAAAGCCGTATTTATCAAGCAGCTCCCGGATTTCCATCTAGACCAAGTCGAGCAGTTCGTCGTCATCAACAAGATCAACCTTGTTCATGAACACGACCAACGCCGGCACGCCTACCTGCCGAGCAAGCAACACGTGCTCCTTGGTCTGAGGCATGGGGCCATCGGCTGCGGAAACCACCAGAATAGCGCCGTCCATTTGGGCGGCGCCGGTGATCATGTTCTTAATAAAGTCAGCGTGGCCCGGGCAGTCAATATGAGCGTAATGACGCTCATTCGACTCGTACTCCACGTGCGACACGTGAATGGTCACGGTCTTTGTGTCGTCACGCACCGTACCGCCCTTCGCGATATCGGCGTAGGACTTCTTTTCCGCCATGCCTTTCGCGGCCTGACAGGCCAGCAACGCGGCGGTTAAAGTTGTCTTGCCGTGATCAATATGACCAATCGTGCCCACATTGACGTGCGGTTTTGTCCGCTGGTATACCTCCTTGGCCATTTTCTCTTATTACACCTATCTTAGTATTAGTGGCTAAATCGTAAGAGCTACACAAAACTTACATACTAAACGGCCAAGCGACTAGAGCTGCTGATGGGATTCGGACCCATGACCTCGTCCTTACCAAGGACGCGCTCTACCAACTGAGCTACAGCAGCCTCAACCGCAGACCCACTGGAAGCAAAACCGCTACCTCACACACCAAAACCCAACACACCGGACGGCAACTAAAAAAACCGTCATTCCACCAAAACTAAAGAGCGGGTGAAGGGAATCGAACCCTCGTCTTCAGCTTGGAAGGCTGTGGCTCTACCATTGAGCTACACCCGCAATTCACTGCCGCCAAAACCTATTCCCGCCAAAAACGTCCAAAAAAATAATTCACTCAGCGAACACCTCGCCAGTGGGGGGTGCAGGATTCGAACCTGCGTAGGCGTGCGCCATCAGATTTACAGTCTGACTCCTTTGACCACTCGGATAACCCCCCGCTCTCTAATCAACACGGCGGGCATTCGCCTCACTCGCGACCGAAACACTTGAAACCAATTCCCGCACCAAACCGTTCAGGCATCAAGCCACTTCGACGCCGAACCACTTCGACGCCGAACCACTTCGACAGAGCCAGCGGGGGGACTTGAACCCACAACCTGCTGATTACAAATCAGCTGCTCTGCCAATTGAGCTACGCTGGCCCATGGAAAACCTGCTAATATACTGACAGATCCGTTCCTTGCAAGGCGAGTTCGCGAAAATCATCGCCAGATATTCAAAATACAAGAAACCGAAAAGCCATGATTCAGAAAACTCGGGAGGCGGCCGAAAGCAACTCGTTTAAGACGAAACGCAATTCTCGCTCGCTAAACACGAACGACGCCCCAACCGCGAAAGAGTACTCACCATAGAGCACTCACCGGCAGGGCGCTGACCCAGGTAATTGCACTTCAGAAAAACCGCCTAAAAAACCTCCTTGATGCAGGATCCCCTCGCTCGGGGCGCCAAACTCATTCCCTCTGCCGATGAACCGCCCTTGGAGGCAACTTTATTCAGGCAGATCAATCTTCTCTTCTTGGGCCGCCAAGCGAAGCTTGTTCAGGGCCCGGGCTTCGATTTGACGAACGCGCTCTTTCGTGACCCCCATTTCCGCACCCACTTCTTTAAGTGTCTGCGGCTCCAGGCCATGATTCAAACCGAAGCGGCTGATGATAATCTTTTGCTCGCGTTCGTCAAGCCGCGATAAAATCTTTCCGATTTCACGCTCCCGCTGGTGCTGCTCCGATTCCAGCAGCAGATGGTTCCCTCGGCGGTCTTCCTTGCCGGTGAACATCTCCTCCAGGCTCGTGCGGAAGCGGTCGCGGACTTTGAATTCCGCCGGAATCGTGCGGGCGAAATTCTTCATGATCGCCCAGCTGGCGTACGTGCTGAACTTATTTCCACGACCGTAATCGAACTTCTCCGCGGCCCGCATCAAAGACATATTCCCATCGCTCACCAGCCCGAAGAAATCGTCGGAACTGGAAACATGGCGCTTCGCGATCGAAACCACCAGTCGAAGATTCGCCTGCACAATCTGGTTCTTCGTCGCGACGGCCTGCTCGTAGAGGTCTTCGATACGATCCATCAGGTCGGCTTTCGGCGCGCTCGCAACTAACTTCTCCCGCAACTTCACCGCCTGGTATTTGACAAAGTTAAAACGCCGAAACAAGTGGTATTCCTGCTCGCGAGTAAGCAGCGGAACCTCATACAACGACGCCAAATACGGCGGCAAGCCCGCCGGAATTGCCGATCGACGCCCCGCCGATGCCGCTTCGGGCATCTCGGTGAGAATCCGCGCCGCAGCGCCACGACGATGGAACTCAGGGTTGTCCATGAAATCGAGCGGAAGGGCGTTGATCCGATTAACGCGCACCTCGCCGATCACTCGATAAATACTGGTTTTCGTGCGGCAGTATTGTTTCGACAACACCTCCACCGAAACTCCGCTACGGTACCGGTCGTAAATTATTTCCTTGGCTTCATCAACCAAAGGACCGGTCTGCCCCGGAAAAACGGCGAATTCAGGATGCTTCTGGTCAAACTGCTTGAGCGTATAGCGAATCGTCTCGATGCTGCGGTCCATGTGCAGCGCGACGCGCCGCGTGACCTCGGAAGGGCATCCGCCGGCGTTGGCCAACCGCCGGGCTCGTTCGACGATGTCGTTTCGCTCGGCTTCGGTCAACTGGGTGAACCGCTCGCCCCGCCGGACCCGCTCATGGTTACCCGCCACAAATCGATCGACGCTGCTCTGCAAGAATCCAACGCGTTTCCGCCCGCCGAAAAAGAACCGCCGGCTAACCAAACCCTGCTGGCGCCAGCGCGAAATCGTCTTGGTGGAAACCTTGAATTGCTTACTGAGCTGATCGACCGTGTACACCGTTTCGCCAACCTCTTCAATCGCGACGTTGGCGGCGTCCGACACATCTTCCACGAGCAAGCGCAGGTCATGCTGCACGTCTTCGCCCGAAAGAACGGTTCGTTGCCCTGCGGTGGGGCGGTAGTCGGTCACGCGAAAGCAGAGGTATTCGTACGTATAATTGCGTTTGGGGTCGATTTCGTTGAGTAACTTTTCGGCCCGATTCACCTGCTCCATTTTCCGCTCGCGCGGCGCAAAACGAACCTGCTGATCGCAAAGCTGCTTCAGGCTCGAGTTTCGGTAATGGCTGTGCATCTGACTTCTCCTTCCGTTCTTATAACACTTTGCCGGTGTTCCCTGCGACTCCAACGCCCGACAAAGGTTGATGGCATATAGCCAGCCGCCATCCCCGGCGACTATTCTCGCGAGGCGAGATTGACAAGACGTGCATCCTTGACTACGCCCTCAAGGCTTCGGTTGTTCAGTGGTGATCACCAGGAATTCTCCGCGGTTATCTCTCTTACTTATTTGCCAGAAACGCCTTACGTTATTTTCAAAGCCGAAAACCAGAAGGTTTTTCAAGCCCCAAACATGCAAAGTAGGACGGCCTTTCCGGCCAAAATGTTCACTATTCGAGCAAAGCAAATGCTCGGCATCAAAGTTTATTACCTGTTTTTTTTGCCGTGGTTTCTGAACCGCGTAGATTTGCCCGCCCGGCTCAACCCCTCAAAGTCGTTGCTATTGCTTCAATTTCTCTCCGTCGGTGGTCGATGAATTCGATGAGGAACCACTTTTGCGAGCGATTTCCGGCTATGCCATTTTGTCGTAACACACTTTACACAAAAGATTTACATACGCTGAAAAACTAACACCGCGACCCGGCCCCTACAAACAACAACCGAGGCTAGTTATGCAATTCGATCAACTTTCCGATATCTTGGATGCACGAAGTGGCCAGATTGTTACAACGAATTGTGGCAAATATCCATTTCGAACACGCCGGGTGGTTTTGGCGGGCTTGGGCGCCTCCTTTCTTCTGGGGGCTTTCGGCTCCCCAGTGGCGGCGGCGGCGGCCAAATACCGGTTGAAATCGAGTTGGAAAAAGGGCGACGCCCAGCGAGTCGACGCCGAGATTGAAGTGCTTGGCCAGTTGCGAATGAACGCCGATGGCAAAAAAGTCGTCACCGCGCCCTTAAAAGTAACAGGACGATTCGCGTACGAAGAACGATTGCTATCCTCCGCAACTTCCCTGGCGGCGCGCAGCTACGAACGCGCCGAAGCGAAAATCTCGATCGGTTCAGGATCTGTCCAGCCGACGTTGCGGACCAGCCGCCAGCAAATCGTAGTGCAAGACAACAACGCTCGCTTGCAGCTGCGCAGCGTGGGCGGTCCGCTCACGCGTGAAGAACTCGATTTGATCAGCATCCAGGGAAACACCTCGATCATCGAAGCGCTCCTGCCGACTGACGCAGTCGCGATTGGCGATTCCTGGTCGCCCGCGAGCAAACTTTGGCCGAAACTGCTGGGCATCGACGCCGTGAGCCAAAACGATATTCGCGCCAGTCTGGAAAAAATCGACAAAAACACAGCCCTGGTCCGCCTGACGGGCAAACTCACCGGCGCCGTGGGCGGTGTGCAAACGGAAATCGAGTTGCGAGGATCCTACACTTTTTCCCGAACGCAATCGAGAATCACGAGCATTGATTGGACCGTTGAGGAAGACCGGGCCATTGCGCATGCCGAACCAGGATTGAAGGTGGTGGCGAAACTTAAAGTTCGCATCAACCCGCTGGCCACACCGCGCCTCCTGCCGGATGCATTCCTCCAAGTGATTCCCCTGGAAGCGAGCGCGCAGGATTTGGCTTTGGAGTTCATGTCTTCGGGCGGTTATCAGATCTTGCTCGACCGCCGCTGGCGGGTGATGCTTGATCGCCCCGACGCCACGGTTCTGCGTTTGGTCGATCGCGGCGACCTCATCGCCCAATGCAATATCTCGCGGCTGCCCGACCAAGCGGGCAGCGTGCTTTCGCTGGAAAAATTCCAGGCGGGCATCCAGGCGGCCTTGGGGGAACAGCCCGTCACTTTCCAAGAGGCCTCCCAAACCACGCTGTCGGGCGGGTTGCGGCTGCTGCGCGTCGTGGCCAAGGGAACGATTTCCGACCTCAAGATCCAATGGCGTTATTTTCATCTGTCGAACGAGCAGGGCGCCAGCGCATCGTACGTGGTCACGGTCGAAGAAGACCTTTTAGCCCGACTAGGCAATGCCGACGAAGTGCTGACAAACGCCTTTTCCTTCCAAAAGCGACAAGCCGTCGCCGCTCGCCATAAAAAGCCGGCAAAGCGATAGTTCCAGGTTGGCAAGCGTCCCGAATTTAGCATCGAGCGGAAAATTAGTGTCGTAGCCATGCTCGCCAGAGCGTGGGATGGTTCACCGCTCACCCACCGTCTGGCGACGATGGCTACACAAATGCGACCGTTTATTTATCGAGCGGTACTTATCGTTTTCCACCCGATTGCCGGTGGGAGGGCGCGCTTCAGTGTGTTTTTCCAGACTTCCCGCCGCAGCGAGAAGTCATTTCGTTGACCACGCCCTGCGGGAGCGATACGATGCATCTGCCGTTAGGGGCAACCGACACCACGCTCCAAGGAACAGTCCCGAATTTACAGACTGAATTAAAAGCCCGGCATTTTGAAAATGACGGGTTTTTCTGAGCTACCACCGGGAACTTGTTTCAGGACTGTTCCCCAGGCGATTGTTAGTTTGAGGGCGAACGGAATGGGCGTGACCTACTTCAAGCGTTACGGTATGGAATGCGACCTAACCGCAGCGCCCGTTTCCACCTGCGAACTGCCTGAGTGTTATGAATTCGTCGCCTGGCGTGATTCGTTGCTCGATGCACACGCAACCACCAAATACCGCAGTTTTTGTTTCGAGCTCGACGCCAACGTGTTTCCTTGTCTGGGCGACCGCGACGGCTGTTATCGGCTGATGCGGGAAATTGTCCGCAAGCCAGGATTCCTTCCCGCGGCAACCTGGTTGCTGCGTAAAACGGCCAGCTCTCCCACTCTGCCGGAAGGCGCCGCCTTCGGTTCGGCTTTTGGCGGCGGCCAGCCGACGGCTGAATTCTGCGGAACCGTGCAAGGCATACTCGATAGCGATGGCGCCGGCGCGATCCAAAATTTAGGCGTGGCGCCCCACCATCGCGGGCAAGGGCTCGGCGCCCAACTACTCTTGCAGGCGCTGGATGGCTTTCGGGCGGAGGGTTTGCGCAGGGCCGTGCTCGAAGTGACCGCCCAAAACGCCGGCGCCGTGCGGCTGTATGAAAAGCTAGGTTTTCGCAAATTCAAAACGGTCTACAAAGCCGTGGAGGTTGCGTACGCCTGAGGCAAACGGTACGCTCTACCGTTTCCCGGACCCGCAGGAACGCACTTTGCCGCCCACCGTTGGAGTGTACCCTTCAGCGTGTTTTCGTCTAGTAGAATGCACGCTGAAACGTACACTCCAATGGCGCTTGGCCGCCCGCCTGGATGTGGCGGACGCCGCAGCCTAAAACGTGTGTTCTGGCGCCCGGTTTCCCGGCTGTGACTGTTCGATGAGTCGCGGCCGGTCCGCCTTGCGAGAGCTTTACGTGTCGCCGCCGATACTGAGTCATGAGTACGAAAACGGTTTGGTCCTGGTGGCCGAGCCGATGCCCTGGTTGGAATCAGCCGCCTTTACCTTGCTGCTGCCGGCCGGCTGCATTTACGATGCCCCGAATCGCGTGGGCCTGGCGAATCTGACCTGCGAAATGGTGCAACGCGGCTGCGGCCAGCGAGACAGCCGCCGGTTCGTGGAAGATCTGGAGAACCTTGGCGCCGATACCTCTTCTTCGGTTTCCAATACGCACACCAGCTTCGGCGGCGCCATGTTGGCCGACACGCTGCCGGAAGTGCTCGGTATCTTCGCCGATTTGGTGCTCCGCCCGCATTTGCCCGGCGAGCAACTCGAAGAAGGCAAAATGGTGTGCGTGCAGGAAATTCGCGCCATCGAAGATGAACTGGCCCAGCGGCTGATGAGCGGACTGCGGCGGCGTCATTATCCCGCGCCCTATGGACGCTCCGCGCCGGGCGAGTTGGTCGCCATCGAACAAGCGACCCTGCAAGACGTGCAAGCCAGTTTCCAAAATAATTATGTGCCGCGCGGCGCCATTTTGGGCGTGGCCGGAAAAATCGAATGGGAGTCGCTGCGGGAGCACGTCGGCAAAATTTTTGCCGACTGGAAAGATCGCCCGCAGACCGCGCCGCCGGAAACGCCGGCCAGCGGCGGCTACGAACATTTGCAGCAGGCTTCGCAACAAACGCAAATCGGCGTGGCGTTTGCTAGCGTTCCCTACGCCGACCCCAATTATTTCCAGGCGCGGGGCGCCATTGGCGTGTTGAGCGACGGCATGAGCTCCCGCCTGTTTACCGAAGTGCGGGAGAATCGGGGCCTGTGTTACACGGTTTACGCTTCGATGGGCAGCGCGCATCGGGGCCATGGCGCCGTGCTCTGCTATGCCGGAACCAGCACCGAACGGGCGCAAGAAACGCTGGATGTCATGACAGCCGAACTGATTCGCTTGGGGCAAGGCGTGGAGCAAGGCGAACTTGACCGCCTCAAGGCCCGGCTCAAAAGCTCCCTGATCATGATACAGGAATCGAGCCAGGCGCGGAGCAGCGGCGTGGCCGCCGAATGGCATCATTTGAATCGGGTGAGAACGCTGGCTGAGTTGGGCGAGCATGTCGACCGCCTGAGTTGCCAGAGCATCAATGCGTATTTGGCGGAGCATCCGCCGGCGGACTTCACCATCGTCACGCTTGGCGAACAACCCTTGGAGCCGCCCGATGGAGTTTCGTGAACACATACTGGAAAACGGCCTGGAAGTGATTGCCGAGTGCAATCCGGCGGCGTACTCCACCGCGATTGCGTTTTTTGTCAAGGCTGGCTCGCGTGATGAAAACGACGCCAACTCCGGCGTGAGCCATTTCCTGGAGCACATGGCGTTCAAGGGTACGCCGCATCGAACGGCCGCCGAGGTGAATCGCGAACTCGACGAAATGGGCTCGCACTGCAACGCCTTCACCAGTGAAGAGCAAACGGTTTATTACGCCACCGTGTTGCCCGACCTGCAAACGCGGGCCGTGGCGCTGCTGTGTGATATTATGCGACCTTCGTTGCGGGAAGATGATTTTGAAACCGAGAAAAAAGTCATCATCGAAGAGATCTATAAATACGACGACCAACCGCCGTTCGGCGCCCATGAAAAATGCATGGCCTCCCACTTCGGCGAGCATCCTTTGGCGCGAAATATTTTGGGTTCGGTCGAGTCGGTCACGGCGCTCACGCCCAGCGCCATGCGCGCGTACTTCGAGCAGCGGTACAGCCCCGGCGGGATGGTGCTGGCGGCGGCCGGCAATGTCGATTTCGAGGCCCTCGTGCAAGAGGCGGAGAAGCAGTGCGGCCAGTGGCGGGCGTTCCCAACGTCTCGCCAAACACCGCCCACGCCAGCGCATCAAAGCTTCGATTTTCTGGCCCACGACAAAGCCGCCCAACAATACACCGTGCAGTTAAGCAACGGCCCGGCGGCCGAAGACGAGGCCCGCTACGCCAGCCGCATCATGGCCACCATTTTCGGCGACGATTGCGGCAGCCGCCTGTATTGGGAGTTTGTCGAATCGGGGCTGGCCGAGTATGCGAGTTGCGGCGCCTACGAATACCAAGGCGCCGGATTGCTCATGACCTTCCTCTGTTGCGCCCCCCAAGACACCCAAGAGAACATACGCCGCCTGCATGAAATGCAAGTTGCTTTTTCCCAGACCGGCGTCAGCCAGGATGAACTGCGGAGGGCTATCGCCAAAACCAGTGCGCACGTGGTGTTGCAGAGCGAACGGCCGGGGAATCGGCTGTTTTCGCTGGGCTCGAATTGGATCCAACGTCGCAAATACCGCACTGTTAAGGAAACCGTGCAAGCCTACCAAGCCGTGACAAAAAACGATATCGAAGCCATGGCCCGCCGTTTTCCCCTGGCGGTCAACACAACGCTCTCGGTCGGCCCCTTGACCGAACTGGCGGCGCCAGCCTAGGAGCGTGTCGCGAATTAACTTCTCGAATTAAAAGCCCGGCACTTTCAAAATGCCGGGCTTTTCCGGGAAATAATTGTCTTATTGTCGCCTTTCGCTCCGTGTTAGAATACTACTTTCACGAAATGAAAAGCGCCGCCCATTCGCCCAACGGTCCTGCATATGCAGCCAAGGCCGAACGACATCATTATTGAGAATCCAGCATGACTGCAAACACCAACAACCTCTCCGGCGTGACACGTCGTGGCTTCATTTCCAGGAGCGTCGCGGCAACTGTTGCAACGGCGGCCATTGCCCGGAGTTCGCTCATGGCCGCACCTCAAAAAAATCCGGGGTATATCGACGCGCATGTGCATGTCTGGACGCCCGACCTGAAAAACTATCCGCTGGCCGAGGGTTTTGTTCGTGAGGATATGAAGCCGCCCAGTTTCACGCCCGAGGAGTTGTTCTCACACGCCCGCCCGCTGGGCGTGTCGAAGATCGTGCTCATCCAGATGAGTTATTACCGCTACGACAACTCCTACATGCTCGACATGATGCACAAACACGCCGGCTCGTTTTCGGGCGTCGCCGTGATCGACGAAAACAGCCGTCCGGCGGAAACCATGCTGGAAATGAAAGCGAAAGGCGTGCGCGGTTTTAGGATTCGTCCGCAAAGCAACTCACCGCAACAGTGGCTGCGGAGCGAGGGCATGAAGGCGATGTGGCGATGCGGGGCGGAGCATGGTTTGGCGATGTGCCATTTGATCGACGCAAAGTATTTGCCGTCGGTCGACCGCATGTGCCGCGAACACCCCGATACGCCCGTGGTGATCGATCACTTCGCCCGCATCGGTATTGATGGCGTCGTGCGGGAGCACGATATTCAGGCGCTTTGCAACTTGGCGCGCCATCGGAAGGTCTCGGTAAAAACATCGGCCTTTTATGCGTTGGGAAAAAAACAGGCGCCCTATACCGATCTGTTGCCGATGATTCGCCGCTTGCTCGACGCCTTCGGCCCCGAACGGCTGATGTGGGCCAGTGACGGACCGTTTCAGGTTGTGAACGGCCACCATTACGGCCCTTCCATCAACCTGATTCTCAAACACTACCCCGACCTCTCCGCCGGCGACCGCCAGTGGCTCTTGCGTAAAACCGCCGCCCGCGTGTTCTTTTCGTAGCGGAACCGTTTAGGAATCGTCCCGAATTTACCTACTGAATTAAAAGCCCGGCATTTCGAAAATGCCGGGCTTTTTTGAGCTACCACCGGGAACTTATTTCGGGACGGTTCCTGGCCGGCGAGTAATCGTTATAACCGGTCGTTTTTGACAGGCTTGAAGTGCCGACGCACAGCAGCTCGATAGCTAAAAGAGTGTGGAATAACGTATGCGCCAATTCTCACACCTCCGTTGTGGGAATCAGCCGCTGCGCCGCGTTGCGGCTTTCATGGCGTTTGCATTTTCTCGGTGTCTTTTTATCTGTCCTGCCCGCGTCCCACCCTGGAGAGTATCGAGATGACCTCCCTCGCGCAGCGCCGCTCCGGCCGACTCCTAGCCGTGATTTTGGCATGCTTGGTGTTGGCGCCAACGATTTCACTCGCGGCCCGAAAATCAAAAAAAATGCCGAGCGTGGCGAGGATCGACGCGCTCGTGCAAGACCATTTCTCCCAACTAAAAGGTTATCGAAAAGGCGACCTCATTTCGCGGGACGATGTTTCCACACTGATGACCCAACTGGAAAAGAAGGGTTGGCGAGGCGCCACGAAATTGCCGCTGCTGGAAGAGATGTTGCCCGCAAACCATCTTTTGGTGCGCGAGATGCGAACCACCAAGGGGAAAGCGTTTATGCGCAAGACATCGTCTTACCGACTCATTTTTGATCGGCTCGATCGCATCGGCGCCATGACCGGCGGACAGCGACTCATCCACGATTTAGCACGTCTGCCGGATGGCCACCGATACGCCAAGTGGAAAGTGCATCAGGGCGCGCCGAGCATGGAGGAGTTTTTGCCCAAGGGGCGTTCCGGCAAGTCGCCGCAGGTGAAAAACCTTCGCCGCCCCACCGGTCGCATCTACACCGAAGCGCAGTTTGTGGAGGCGTTGCATCAGGCTCGCAGCGCGGCGAAAAAGAAATAGGCTTTGGTTCTAGAAATAAAAGCCCGGCATTTCGAAAATGCCGGGCTTTTTACGTTGGTTCAGCGAGTCCTATTCAGATTGATCATTCTTCGAGCAGCGGACGCAGCACTTTTTCAAAAGCGTCGGCCATGCGCACGAAGCCGAGATCGGTCGGATGCGAACCGTCGACCGTATCTTCGCCATCTGGGCCCAAAAGTTTCTCGCCCTCCAGGTAAAAAAGATCACCAACTCCGGCGGCTTGAAGCCTCTCAAACGCGCCGCGCAGCGCCGCCTGATCGGTCGCGTTGCGGATTCGCAGGCTGGCCACCAGGAAACCGTTGGGGTAGTTTCGATCTTCAACCAGCAAGATCGGCGTGTAGGGGTGCGCCGCTCGTAGGATGCGCACCACCGGTTCGGTGCGCTCCGCGACTTCTTTCGCATTGAGATTCGGCAGGCAGTCGAGCACATAAACGGCAGCCTCGATTTCAGCCAACAGGCCGGCCATTACAAGTTCCATTTTTCCGTTGCCCGAGAAACCGAGGTTGATCGTTTCCCGGTCAAGGCGGCGGGCCAATATGGCGGTATGGACCATTCCCGGTCGGGAGGCGCAGCCACCTTGGGTGATCGAGGTGCCCCAAAACACGATGGGGAGTTTTTTCTTCTTGCCGGACGAAACCGTGCGCTCGATTTGACTCCCCGCCGCGACCCCGATCTCGACTTCGCTGACGCCATTGTAAAGCGGCAGGAAAAGCAGGTACTCCCGATTTTCAGGCGATAGCCCGGCCACCATTTCTTGTTCATTCACCGGCCACTTGGTCGGACGACCATTGGCCAGCCAACGCCACTTGCCTTGCCAGCGGACGTACAAATCGACGCCGCTCACACCGGTAGCCGGCATATGCGGCATGCCCAGATTTTTTCCGATGAGCTTCCAACGCACGCTGATTTTCGGCGAGTTGGTGGTGAAATGAACATAGATTCCCGCCGAATGGCGACTCAGCGACCAAACCGGCCGGCGGACGATTTTCTCCGCTTTTGCGGGAAGGCGATCAAACGGCGCCTTCGTGTTCGCCCAGCCTTGTCCGCTGAGGCCGATATCTTGAGCGCGGCGCCAGTCCAGCCCTTGTTTTTCATCGACTCGCACCGGCGAGACGGCGACACCAGGTTCGGCCTGCGTCCGCTGTACAATGCATAACACAAACGCGGCAAGCAGCAAAATCCGTAACTTCGACATGCGTCTTTCATCCTCCTGTGTGGCCAAACACCCCATTCTACCCGATCATTCCGCGTTTAACCTGTCTGATCGAAAAAGGCTGCATGAAACAGCCCGCTAATGGCTTGTGAGTATCCGCATTCGCTTTAAAACACTCACCTTTATTAGTGAAAATCCCGATGAAACTTCTGTTAGGGGCGAGAAATCGTCCCGACAGAGGGGGTCCCCGGCGTCTGCCCCGCCGGTGTCCCCTTTCTTTTTTTCTTGGAGCAGGCGTTTCTTGGAGCGGCGCGACCGCTTCGGCTTTGTTGCAGCCTGCGGGCTATCTCTTCCTCCACTCTCCCGACTGCCGCGTTGGACCGATTCAGTTTTTGCTAGGGCAAGCCGCCGCGATGTGGCACGAAATGCAGCCATCGCCGCAATCTTCTTTTTCTCCGACGCCGCAATCCGGTCCACAGCCCTGAGCCAGAGTTTCGGAAAACTCCCGAAATTGCACTTGGGCCTCATAGGTTTGGGCTAATTGCGCGGTCAGCAACTCCACTTCGGGAGGCGTCTGGCCGAGGAAATAAAAGTACAGTGAGCGGCCATCAAACAGATGTTCGACATCCATCAGGGTGGCTTCCAGATTGGCCTCGCGCAGCAGCCGCTCACAAGCGGTGAACGCTTCTTCTTTGTGCCGCGTCAGCCGCTCCAAGAGCATGTCGTCTTCGGAGGTCAGTCCACGAAGCAATTGGCCATCGGCTCGTGAAATGTCTTCTCCCAGGGCTAGGGCGGCTAGCACTTCGCCCACTTCAAGACCGCGGTCGGTTTGGCAGACCACCCGCGCGCCGCGCTCGAACCGCTCGGCGCCAGAGGCTTGAAATCGCCCCACGGAGCCCAAGAGGCCAACTCTCACCAAGTGCAATTGTGACACGAATTCTATATCCCCAGAGCGCCGACGTTCACCCGGTTTCCGCCCCCACCGCCGATCATACCCGCGGCAATGGCCGTCCGCCACTGGAAACCGATAGGCGGCGATTCACGAAAGCGGCGAATATCGGCCCAGAAACGGCAAGACCGTCTATTCTCAACAATCGCTGCTCTCGTTACGATACTTCATGTGAACGAACCCACCGGCTTTGCGCTCCCACACACCGACGCGAACTTCTCATGATCGAACCGACCCTCACTCCCCAGTGCGATTCTCCAGCCGCCGCCAACGAAAACGGCGTTTGGCACGGGCTCGCCCAACGCATTTTGGCCGGACACCAACTCACCCACCAGGAGGGCTTGGCGATTCTTGAGTCGTCGGACGCTGAAATTCTCGACCTGCTGGCGGCCGCGTTTCGCCTCAGGCGGCGTTATTTCGGCGTTGACGTCCAACTGTATTTTTTGATGAACGCCAAGAGCGGACTCTGCCCCGAAGACTGCTCTTATTGTTCGCAATCGAAAAACTCCGACGCGGAAATCCCCAAATACAACCTGCTCAATCGCCAAAAACTGCTCGATGGCGCTCGCCTGGCTTTTGAAAGGCAGGCCAAAACGTATTGCATCGTGATCTCGGCGCGTGGTCCTAGCGAGAGCGAAATGCGGGCGGTTGAAACGATCGTTCCTGAAATCAAGCAGCAGTACGACCTTAAAATTTGCGCGTGTTTGGGGCTGCTCACGGCTGAGCAATCTCGCCGCTTGACAGACTGCGGCGTCGACCGGGTGAATCATAACCTCAATACGGGGCGCGCGCATTACGGCAACATCTGCACCACGCACACCTACGACGACCGCGTCGACACACTGAACGCCGTGCGGGAAGCGGGGCTGGAAATTTGCTCCGGCGGCATTGTGGGCATGGGGGAAAAACCGCAAGACACGGTGCAAATGGCGCTCGAACTGCGCGACTTGGGGGTGCAATCGATTCCGGTGAATTTTCTCATCGAAATTGAAGGCGCCACGCTGGAAACACGCAACGCGTTGAGCCCTCGCGATTGTTTGCGCACGCTGGCCATGTTCCGTTTTGCAAATCCTGACCGAGAAATTCGCATTGCCGGAGGCCGTGAATTGCATTTACGCAGTCTGCAACCGCTGGGTCTTTACGCCGCGAATTCCATTTTCGTGGGCGACTACCTGACCACCGAAGGCCAAGCGCCCGACGAAGATTACCAAATGCTGGAAGACCTGGGCTTCACGGTTACCCGTAATCCTGAAGTGCTGGCGAACCCAACCTCTTGATCACCTGGGGAGGGGGTGGTACTTGCTTTCCCCCCCTGGCTGAGCTATGCTCGGTCCGGCCATGTTTCGCTGTGCGCCAGCGATTCAAACAGCCGCCACGCCCGCCAGCTGATCTTTTCCCAGGGGAAGCTCATGACGATCCGACTTCTTATCGCCGACGACCACGAAGTTGTGCGGTGTGGGTTGCGAAACCTCATTGCCGGTACGGAAATCGAGATCATTGCGGAAGCCACGTCTGGGAATGAGGCGGTCGAAAAAGCGCTTAGTGAGAATCCTGGCGTCGTGCTGTTGGATGTCAGAATGCCCAACGGCGATGGTTTGAATGCTCTGGGGCGCATCAAACTCGACCGGCCCGATTTGCCCGTCGTGATGCTCTCCACGTACGATAATCCCACGTATGTGGCGCGCGCGGTGGCCTTGGGCGCCGCTGGCTATGTGCTCAAAGGCGCCACCCGCGACAAACTCTTGTCGACCATTCGCACCGCCGCCAAGGGCGAAAGCGCCTGGACGCGTGAAGAACTGCGGCGCGTTACCGGCGCGCTGGCCACGCCGCGTCTCAATGCCGATGTCGAAGTTCCGCTAACCCAACGCGAAAGCGAAGTTCTGCGGCAGTTGGCTCTGGGGCTGACCAACAAGGAAATCGCGCAAACATTGCACATCAGCTACGAAACGGTGAAGGAGCATGTGCAGCATATATTGCGGAAGGTGGGAGTGTCCGATCGAACCCAAGCCGCCGTGTGGGCGGTGCGCAAGGGCTTGGTGTGAGGCCGCGCTGGGTGAACGACCATTGGAGCAATTCGTAACAGTGCCGAATTAAAAGCCCGGCATTTTGAAAATGCCGGGCTTTTTTGATCGACAGCCGAGAACTTATTTCGGGACTGTTCCTTAGCGTCGCCTTTCGACCCGCGAAAGTAGCGTGCTTTCGCGGAGCGCCATGCGGCTAGTCAGATATTATTTCCCGAACGCTCCTCATGAAGATTTCATTAAGAATGGGGCTGGAGAGTGCGACACGGCTTTATCCGTGCTAAATTGATGGGGTCAACGTTTAAGAGTTGCCAACCCGTCCCGCCAACCGTCCTCAGGTGAACACGATGAAATTTGGATTCGGCGTTATCGCTGTCTTATCACTGGCCCTCCTTTCTGGGCTGGTTTTTGCGTTGAGCTGGGGCGGGTCGTCTTCTTCTCCCGTTTTTTCGTCGTCGGGAGGGGGCGCTCAAAGTCAGCCTTTAACGATCTACTGCGCGGCCGGTTTGCGCACACCGGTGGAAGCCGTGGCCAAGGCCTACCGGGAAGAGTTCGGCGTACCGGCGGAGTTCGTTTTTCGCGGTTCGGGAGCTTTGTTGTCCGACCTCCGCGTGGCGGGCGCCGGCGACGTTTACATTGCCGCTTCGATGACCTACCTCGACGACGCTCGCAAACAGTACCAGTTGGTTGATGAAGTCTTTCCGATCGCCTCGCAGCGCGCCGTGATTCTCGTGGCCCAGGGAAACCCCAAGAAAATCAAGGGGTTTGACGACCTC
>JAJRWU010000254.1 GCA_024276655.1 Planctomycetota bacterium | reverse complement strand
GGTTTTGAACTTCACAGGGCCGCCGTTCCCGCTTGCGTAGTCGCGGGAATTTCTCCGGGCGACCTTTGCCATTTTGAGGCGGCTTTTTCAGCACCTTCGGCTTCGTGAGCCAGGCATGAGCATTGAGCGGAATCTCGACAATGATCGATAAAGTCAGTCCAGGTCACGACTTAAATGCGCCTACGACAGAAGGCATGGCGCTGTCCAGCTAAGGAATAGTGCTGAAATAAGTTACCGATAGTGGTTAAGAAAAGTCCGGCATTTTGAAAATGCCGGGCTTTTAATTCGGTATGTTCATTCAGGACTGTTCCTTAGCCCATACCGCGGCTGAGCGAGAAAATCGGCAGCATGAGCCCTAGCCCGATGCCGCCCACGATCACTCCCATGGCGGTAATCATGAGCGGTTCGATTAAGCTGGTGGCCGTTTTGAGCGACGTTTCCACTTCGGAGTCGTAATAATTGCTGACCTTGTAAAGCACTTTGTCGAGTTGGCCGGTTTCCTCGCCCGCCGAAATCATCTGCACCAACGTACGAGGAAAGAGCGGGTCGTCTAGGAGCGAGGTTGCAATCCTTTCGCCTCGGGTGACTGCGTCCAGCACGCGCAGCCAGGATTCTTGGTAGTAAATATTTCCCGCGACATCGGCTGAAAGCTGGATGCTGTCGAGCATGGAAACGCCGCTGGCAACCATGGCGCCCAGCGTACGAATGCTGCGGCTGATCGCGATTTTACGAAACAAGGTTCCCACGAGCGGCATATTCAGCTTGCACCAGTCGAGCGTTTTGCGGCCAGTCGCGGTGCGTCGTCCCAGCAGGTAGGTGGCGGAAATCGTGACGACCAGCGCCAACCAGGCGGCCCAATAGTCAAGAATCAGGTGCGAGACGCCAATGATTATTACTGTTGGCGTGGGCAGCGTGATGCCCTTGCGTTCGAAAATCGGCGTGAACTTGGGCAGCACGTAGGTCAGGAGAAAGATCGTCACGCCGGTGGCCAAAACCAACATCACGGTCGGATACGCCATGGCGGCGCGAACTTTCGACCGCATCTCGGTTTCCTTGCGGAGGTAGGTCGCGATGCGGTCCAACATTTCGGCCAGCGCCCCGGTTTGTTCACTGGCGCGAATCAAGGAGATGTAGGTTTGATCAAAATGTTTGGGATGCTTGGCCAGGGCGGCTGAAAAATCCTCACCGCTTTCGACCGCGCCTTTGATATCGAGCAGCACAGTCCGCAGCGAGGGGTTCTCTGCCTGTTCGGCAATGCCTTCGATCGCGACCGAGAGCGTGATTCCGGTGTCGGTCATGATCGCCAACTGGCTGGTGAGGTAGACAATTTCTATTTTTGATATGCGGCGAGGGAAGAGCCCTGCGGAATCGTCGCCGTCGTCGAGCGACACCACGGTGAAGCCATCGCGGCGAAGTTTTTGCCGCGCCTCTTCCTCGCCAACGGCCTCCAGCCGACCTTCATGGACGTTTCCCAGGGTATCGCGAGCGGTGTATGCAAATGTCATGAGGAATTCTCCGCCGATTCAGCCAGGCTGCCCGAAATATGAAACACCTCTTCGATCGTGGTGATTCCTTCGCGCACCTTTCGGAAGCCGTCGTGCCGCAGGTTGATCATGCCGCCATCGGCGGCGATGCGGCGCAAGTCGGTGATGCTTTTTCCTTGCACAATCGCCTCGCGCAATGTTTCGTCAATTTCGAGCAGTTCATGCACGCCGATGCGTCCTTGAAAGCCGGTGTTTCGGCAATGGCGGCAGCCCAAGCCGCGGTAAAACTTTTCGATTTTGTGGCCGAACCGATCAATCGCACGGCGCAAGGTTCTGGGCAATTCGTATTCCTCGGTGCATTTCGGACAGATCCGCCGCACCAATCGTTGGGCCAGCACCATGTTGAGCGACGCCGCCAGCAAGTAGGGCTCCACGCCCATGTTCACCAACCGCGTGACGGCCGAAGTGGCGTCGTTGGTATGTAGCGTGCTGAACACCAAATGGCCGGTGAGGGCGGCTTGAATCGCGGTGCGGGCGGTTTCTTCATCGCGAATTTCGCCCACCATGATCACGTCGGGGTCTTGCCGCATGAGCGTGCGCAGGGCTTTGGAAAATGTCAGCCCGACGCGCGGCGCCACTTGAAACTGATTGATCAACGGCAACCGATATTCGATCGGGTCTTCCACCGTACAGATATTGTTCTCCATCGACGAAATTTCGTTCAACGCCGCATAGAGCGTGGTCGACTTGCCGCTTCCGGTCGGACCGGTCACGAGCACGATGCCGTTGGGCGCCTTGATATTCTGCCGGAACCCGGAGAGTACGTCTTCGGCGAAGCCCAACTCGCGCAGCACGAGCGAGACGTTGCGAGTATCGAGCACGCGAATGACGGTTTTCTCTCCCCGACTGCCGGGAAAGGTGCTCACGCGCAGGTCGATCTTGCCGTTGTCGAGCATCACATGCACGCGGCCATCTTGCGGCAGCCGCCGTTCGCTGATATCCATTGCGGCCATAATTTTTATGCGGCTGGTCACGGCGCCGAGTAAATGCTTGGGCACATCGAGCGACTTATAAAGTTTGCCATCGATCCGATAGCGAATTCGAAGACATCTCTCGGTGGGTTCGATATGAATATCGCTGGCGCCTTCCTTGACGGCGTTATAAATAATGTAGTTGACGAGTCGGATGACCGGCGATTGCCCGGCGATTTCCTCGATATCGCCGATGTCGTCGATGGCCTCCTCGATCAGCGTGACTTCCGCCTGCTCGGAGTCTTCGATGATGTCGTCGATGACAAAGACTTTGGAGTCGGGCAGCGTCGTGATGGTTCGCCGGATGTCTTTGCTGGCGGCCGCCACGACTTGAATCTCGCATCCGGCGAGCGTTTTTAATTCCTCGATGAGAAACAGATTCGCAGGTTCTGAAACGGCGATCGTGAGCGCGCCTTTCACGCAAAACAGCGGCAGCACGAGGTGTTTTTCGATGTATTCGCGGGGCAGAATGCCGACGATCTTCGGGTCGTAGAAGCGCGAGTCGATCTTGGCGTAGGGAACCCCGTACTCGATCGCCAGACACTCAACCACTTGGTCTTCGGTGCAAAAATGATGCTGCACCAAGACCTCGCCGAGCAGGCGTAGTTTATCGCCCTCACGCTGCGTGTTGAGCGCCTCTTCCAACGCCTCGAGCGTCAGATAGCCGCGTTCAATCAGAACATTGCCCAGGCGTTTGGGGGCTTGCGCCAGAATGGTCATGTCAGGCGTAACTCTTCACCGCGTCGAGCACGCTGTCGAACACTTCGAACTGCTGGTCGAGTCGGGTGATCTCGAGTATTTTTCGGTTGACCGTGTTGGTGGTCGTGATTCTCAGGTCGCCGTTTTGTTCACGAAGTTTTTCTTGTGCATCAATCAAGGCCTCCAACCCCGCGCTCGCGATCAGTTCCGTGCGGTCGAGGTCGACCACCACTTGCCGTTGCGATTGGGAGGTCAGGAGTTTGACCAGCATTTCCGACTGATCTTCGCCGACCTCCTCCGGCGTATGCACGACGACCACGTCGCCAAATATTTCCTTGGGAAGTTTCATGACAATCTCTCAGACGCGTTTTTTTTGCGCTTCGTTCAGTTAGGAAGGGCCGACCGCGGTGAACCGTTGGTAGGCGCCGGTGGCCAACACTTGTTCAGCACATTTCAACAGTTCGCGAGGGCTAAACGGTTTCGGCAGCACCGCCGAGATTCCGTACTCGGTCTTCACTTTGTCTTTCGGAATTTCAAACCCCTTGGCCGAAAGCATGATCACGGGCAGCTCGTGCAACTCGGGATCTTGATGAATACGCAAGGCGAGTTGCATGCCATCGAGCACCGGCATTTGGTAGTCGGTGATCACGATATCGGGTCGCTTTTCTTGGATCAGCGTCCAGGCTTCCTCGCCCTCCGACGCACATCGCACTTCGTAACCCGAGCGGGCGAATTTGAATTCAGCCGCCCGAAGAATATGCACTTCGTCGTCGCACAGAACGATTGATTTTGTGATTTCGTTGGTCATCTCAAAACTCCCCGCAATTCCAGGAACATGTTTCACGCCCGAGGCTAGATTTTCCCAGACTCCACGTTCGGCAGGCGAATTCGGAACGTGCTCCCCTTGCCTAACTCACTTTCCACTTCGATACAGCCGCCGTGAACGTCTTCCACAATATGTTTCGCCAAGGGCAAACCCAAACCGGTTCCCTTGGCCATGCCCTGTTGTTGTTTAACCCGATAAAATTTCTGGAACACGTTTTTGCTGTCTTGGGGAGAAAGGCCGACGCCCGTATCTTCCACCTCAAACACGCATGAAGAGTCGGACATACGGCTACGCAGCACGACGGCGCCTTCATCGGGCGTGTATTTCACGGCGTTGGAAAGCAGATTGATCGCGGCTTGGAGGAGCATGTCGCGATCGGCGAACACGCCCAGATACAAAGGACTAAGCTCGCGTTTCAGGCGTATCGACTTCCGCTCCGCCGCCGGGAATACAATTCCGAAAGCCTCTTCGAGAATCTCGTTGAGCGACTGGTCGGTTTTACTGACTTTCACCACGCCCGCCTCAATGCGGGCGATATTGAGCAAATTATCGATCAACCTTTGCAGCCGATCGGCTTGGCCATTGATCACGTCTAGGAATTCATCGCGCGTTTGTTCGTCGTCGGGTTCGATGTCGGCCAACAACTCCACATAGGCTTTGATGCTGGTGAGCGGCGTTTTCATTTCGTGGCTAACCGCCGACACAAACTCCGCATTACGTTGCTGCATGGCTTTCTGGACGCTGATATCTCGCAGCACCGCAACGGCGCCCGAATCGGCGCCGTCTTTCTCGCCAGCAGCCCGACAAGTGACGCGGTACCAATGCTTTTCACCGGCGGCGTCCGACAACTCCAACTCGCCGGTGCGCTGGGCGGTCGAGCGGTGTTGCATCGTCTCACTGAGCAGACCGACCAACTGCTCGCAGCGGATCAAACTTCGCGCGGCCTTGGAGTCGCCGGCGTCGATATCAAAACCAAACAGTTGCTCCGCATTCGCGTTGGCCAAAACCAAGTCGCCATATTGGTTGACCGCCACGACGGGGTCGTCAAGATTGGAAATAATTTCCGTGATCTGCCCGTGCTCCGTTTCCATGTTCCGCGCACGCACTTCGGCCTTGGCGCGGAACTGTTCGGCTTCCAGCAGGCGTTCGCTGTTCGTTTTCACGTAGTGCTTGGCTCGCGACACGACGCCTTTCCATTGCGAGCCCCTGGTGCGGCGTTCGTCGAGCGGTGAGGCCATGGCGCCGGAAATTTCCTGTTCCGCTTGTAGAAGGCGGTCCAGCGTTCGGCGAACCGCCCGCTCCGTCGCCCGACGATACTGCTCCACGATGATCACCGTCGTGGCGCATATCGCCGGCAAAACAACCACCACCGACATCCGCACCCAACCAGGGCACTCCTCAACCACAAGGCTTAACACCCAGGCAGTGGTTACCGCGACAGACGCGCTAATAGCAATCGATAACCAAGATACTTCGCGCATGCGACCAGCCGATACGGGGAGGCGATTTCCAACAAAGACATTCGTGGTCTTCCGATAAAGAGTAGGTCAGTGTGGGGGCGTTGTCCAAAACACTCGCATCGGCCCGCATCGGCCCGCCGATATCGCGGCTCGAAGCGATTCGCGCGGTTATACCGTTTGGGGCCGGGCTGAAACCTCATTGCCGGCATAAAAGCCCGGCATTTCAAACATGCCGGGCTTTTGATGTTTGCCAGGCATGTTTGCCAATGTGAGGGTGTGAGTCCCTTATCCAACTAGACGGAGGTGAAGGAGCTGCGAAGCGCAAGGGCGTCGTCGCGAGGGGTTGAAAGGACGCGTGGAGCAAAGTCGCGGCCTGACGAACAGCAATCGGAGAGTAGGCGGTATTGGGGGACCAACCGACACGACACGGCGAAGTCCTCCATTCCTCGAAAGCCAATTCGCCAGCATTGCGAGGCCCTGTTTTTCATGTCCTGCAAAGTTTTGGCGAGCCTCTTTGTCGAGCCCGAACCGCGACGGGCGTGAGACGCCCACCTTCCAGAACGACCCGTTACAATCACTGAAAGACCCATCTTTTCAAACCGTTTCGGCCGAACGGCCACGCCATCGAACCCGATCGTGTTAAAATTCCTGATGAACCTCCGGCATTGCCTCTTCCAACCACGCCACCCTTTGTAAGGCTTCGACCGATGCGTCCCGAACTTTCCGATTTTCTCGCTGAACATGGAAATCTGACCCGTCGTTACTTCCTGCGTTGCGGCGCCACGGTGGCCGCGATAGGCGCCTTGCCGCTGTTTGCCCAAGCAAAAGAAGGCGATCCAGCGCTGCAAAAAGCGATCGACGCCCTGGAAACCTGGTTGACGAAACAAGATGATTTCGGCGACGTCTCGCGGGGCAATCCTAAACCACATACGCTCGACGCAGCCAAACGCAAGGAAGTCGGCCTCACGCGAGATACCTGGAAGCTCGAAGTTCGCTCCGATCCTGAAAACAAAACGCGATTGCACAACCCGCTGACGAGAGAGAAAAACACGGCCTTTACTTTTAACGACTTGTTAAAGCTGGCCGAAAAACACGTCGTTCGCTTTCCCAAGGTAATGACCTGCCTGAACATGGGCGCCCCGCTGGGCAACGGCATTTGGGAAGGCGTGCCGCTACGAGAAGTGCTCTGGCTCACGCAGCCCAGCCGCGATTTGCGACGCGTGTTTTATTACGGCTACCATAACCACGACCCAGCGCAAATGTTTCGTAGTTCGCTGCCGGTGGGACGCGTGCTGGAAGACCTCCACGGCCTGCCGCCGGTCATACTCTGCTACAAACTCAACGGCCATTGGCTGACGCCTCAGCGCGGCGGACCGGTGCGGATCGTCGTGCCGGAAGCCTATGGATTCAAAAGCATCAAGTGGTTGTCGCATGTGTTTCTCTCGAACATGTGGCGGGCGAACGACACCTACGGCGAAAAGAACAACGATGTTGATAGTCCCCTGAAAACATTTTGCGAAACGCTCTCCGTTCCCGGCAAGCTCAAACCCGATCAGCCGATTGCCGTCACCGGCTACGCGCAGGTTGGCGTTGCGGGTTTGAAAAAGGTTCAGGTCTGGATCCACAACGAGGATGAATCGCTGCCCAGCGGCGACAAATACTTCACCCGCGCACCCTGGCGCGACGCCGAAATCCTACCGCCGCCGAAGCACTGGGGCGGCGGCCTTCCCCATGACCAAATTCCTGTTCCAACCCACGGATTCAACCCCCAAACCGGCCAGCCGAAAACTTGGCCGCTGCGGTTGTCGGTAGCGCATTGGGCGGTGCTGCTTCCGGGTTTGCCGGCCGGCAAGTACACATTGCGTTGCCGCACAATCGACGCCAACGGCATTGCCCAACCG
>JAJRWU010000253.1 GCA_024276655.1 Planctomycetota bacterium | reverse complement strand
TGCGGTTGAAAATGTCGCATTTTTCGTTTAACGGCAAGCCGAAGGCGGCTGCGTTTTTGGAATTATTCGAACGCGTTGGCTCAAAACACAGCCGCCTTCGGCTTGCCGTTAAACGAGCCATTGTTAGCCGTGTGAAGTATATGCGGGGTATTTCGCCTTGATGCGGGAAAGTGCTCGTTGCATATGTCGTCGGCATCGTCCAGAATGAAGGGCTTGCCGTCGTGGCGGTAGTTCGTTGCGCCGTAACGATTATTGTCGTTCTATTGTTGTCGCGCCGTTTGGGGGAGAAATGCCGAGGTGTTAAGTCCTTCGCTCCAGGAAATCGTTTGCTGCATGGGCCAGCCCGTGGCGGGGAACCCGACACAATACATGATGGAAAAGGCGTTCGCCAAGGCGGGCCTCGACTGGCGTTACTTGACGCTCGAAGTGCCGCCCGATCAACTGCAAGACGCCCTGCTAGGACTGCGGGCGATGAAGTTTCGCGGCGGCAATTTTACCATTCCGCACAAAGTAGCCGTGATTCCCTTTCTCGACGGACTCAGCGAAGCCGCCGCGTTGATGGGCGCCGTGAACTGCATTTATCGACAAGGCGACGAACTCCTGGGCGACAACACCGATGGCAAGGGGTTTGTGCAATCGTTGCGGGAAGTGACCGACCCCCAAAACAAACGCATCGTGATTCTTGGGGCCGGCGGCGCGGCGCGGGCCATTTCGGTGGAGTTGGGCTTGGCCGGCGCGCGGGAAATAACGATTGTCAATCGAACCGCCGATCGCGGCGAAGCGCTGGTTGCGCTGCTGAACGAAAAATTGCCGGCGGAAAATCGCCATGCCGAATTTACCGCGTCGTTCGTACTCTGGGAGGGCGATTACCAACCGCCAGCGGAAACCGACATTCTAATCAACGCCACCTCCATCGGATTGAACGACGAAGAAGCCCGCGTTCCCCTGCAATACGACGCCCTCGAAGAACACATGGTCGTGGCCGATGTGGTTTTTAATCCTCCGCAGACGTTGTTTCTGCGCGAAGCCGCGAAGCGCGGCTGCACCACCCTCGACGGACTCGGCATGTTGGTCAATCAAGGCGTGATCGGTTTCAAGATTTGGACCGGCGTCGACCCCGACCCCGTCGTGATGCGAGAAGCCCTGGAAGAATTCCTGGGGATTTGAGGGTCTGCACCGTTGGAGTTCGCGCTTTAGCGTGTTTTGTGGAAAAAAACACGCTAAAGCGTACACTCCAACGGTGGGGCGACTAATTCCCCTCGGCGGCTTTCAGTTCGCGCACGCGTTTTTCAATGCCGTTGAGAATCGAGAGGTCGCTGGGGTTGGGCGATTCGAAAGCGGGGCGGAGCGGAATCGGCACGTCGTCCATCCGATAGACCGTGCCGGGAACATTGATGCCGTAGGTCGCGACGGTGAACGCCACTTCGGCGGCGCGGGTGGTGGGCGTCTCCTTAAGATCGAACGCAATATACGGAATCGATTTCAAATGCTCGCGCGCCGGCTGGCTGAAGTTCGCCATCGGGTCGGCGGCGATGATCATGGCGGCGTCGGCCTCTTTGCGGGCTAGCACATCGGAAGCGGTGTATTCGCCAGGATTGAAACGAGGGTAGCCTCGCGCCAAATTCACCCCAAACGGATAGCCGGTCCGCCAAGTGACCACGTTATCGGCGCCGCTCACATTGCCGTGGCCCCGATTCGCCTTGCACACAAACCGAGTGTGTTTGTTCATGTCGCGGGTGAGGGCCATGAGGGCTTCGGTGTTGGCGTGTTTGCCGCGCGTCATGGTCAGGCCCATGCCGAAGAAGATGACGCCGAAACGCGCCGCCTTCATGCGGTCCATGAGGTCGGTCCAGAGGGTGTACGGCTGGCCGGTTTCGCGTTCGACTTCTTCCGGGTCTAGGTCCACGCCGTTGGCCAGGGCGCGTAATGTCCAGAGTGCTTCAAAATCTTTGCGGGGTTTGATTTGCACGAAAATATCGGCCGCCTTGGCCGACTTCGTTTTACGCACATCGACCACCACGCAGGTGCGGTCTTTGCGGCCCCTGGGCACGAACATGCCCTTGGGCATGAGGCTGTATTTGGTGAAGTGGCGAGGGTGGCTCTCGGCCGGGTTGGCGCCCCAGAAGATGATCAAATCGCCCCGGTTGCGAACTTCGCCCAACGAGCAAGTGACTTCGCCCACGCCCTGAAAAGCCATGCCGGACGGACCATGGCAGACGCTCGTGGTGGTGTCGACCAAACCGCCTATCCAATCGCCGATGCCAACCGCCACGCGTTGCGATTCCACGGTGGTGTCGCTCATGCCGTAAATCAGCGGGTATTTGGCGTCGGCTAGAATTTGCGAAGCGCGTTCAATGCCCTCCGCAACGCTGGCCTCTTGGCCGCGAATCAAACACATCGGCCGGTCTTCGATTTCGTGCTCCAAAAACCAAGCGGTTCCCAACACGCAGGCGCGCTTGGCTTCGACAATTTTGTGGCCTTGCACTTTGAGGTCGATATCGTCGCACACGCAGCCGCAAAACGTGCAGGTTGCATCTTGGATGATTTTGAATTCTTCGCTCACCGGCGGTGGGGAGGTTTCAGCAGTGGCCAATGCGTGCTCGCCTTATGGATAGTGTATTGCGGGTGTTACGTTGCGGGCGCCGTTTTTTCGTTTAACGCGGCGCCGGATTAAAAGCCCGGCATTTTCAAAATGCCGGGCTTTTTCGTAGCTGGTTGTAGTGGGTCGAACCTCATGTTGCAGGCGCCGGTTTGTGGTTCGGCAGCGCGACCATTTCGACGTCGAACGCCTTGCTGGTCGGCATGCCGGAGCCGTGGGTGTCGGCCCCCATGAGCCGGCTGGAAAGATCGCCGTAAGCGATGAACAACAGCCCCGGCGGGAGTTCGCCGCCCTTGGCTGGTTTTATTTGCACTTCGATGTGGCCCGATTCGCTACTCACTCGCACCCAATCGCCTGGTTGCAGGTTCAGCCGCTGCATATCTTCGGGCGAGATTTGCAACTGCGAGATTTCTTCTTGGTAGTTCTTTTTGAATTTGCCTTCGCTAATACCGGCGCCTTGCCGGCTGGTGCGTCCTGGAATGATGATGAAGGTTTCAGCCATGTCGTGGGTGGGTCCTGATTGCACAGTCGTCGCGCTTGAGCGAAGATATCGTTTTCCTCAAATTATACAACCAACGGCGGTGAGAAACCGTCAAAACGGGAGAGAACGTGGTGAAAGATCGAATTGTATTAGTAACAGGCGCCGGGCGCGGCATAGGCCGCGCGATTGCCCTGCAAATAGCCGCACAAGGCGCGCGCGTGGCCATTACGGCTCGCACGGAGGGCGAATTAGACACGCTGGCCGCCGAAATTGCCGAAGCCGGCGGCCAGGCTTTCAAAATAACCGCCGACCTTGCCGACCGCGCCGCCCCCAAAACCATTCTCGACGCAGTGGCCGCGTATTGGGGTCCGGTCGAGGTGCTCATCAATAATGCCGGCATCGGCAGTAGCCAGAGCCCTCGACCGTTGGTCGATTTTGATGACGACTTCTGGGATCTCACTTTCGCCGTGAATGTCACGGCCCCCTATCTGCTGAGCAAACTCGCACTGCCGGCAATGCTGAAAGCCGGTTGGGGGCGGGTGATAAACATCTCTTCAATCAACGCCAAAATCCCCGCTCTGCACGGCGCTGCGTACACCGCCAGCAAGCATGCCGTGGCCGGGCTCACCAAAGCCATCGCCAAGGAAGTGGCCGGACAGGGCGTCACCGCGAACGCCGTGTGCCCCGGCGTGACCGCCACGCTTATGAACGACAAACGCATCGAATACGACGCCGAGCGTTTGGGCCAAAGCTTGGAGGAAATTGAGAAGAATGCCTCGCCACTAGGAAGACGTTTAACGCCCGAGGAAATTGCCGAAGTGGCCGTGTTTCTCGCCAGCGACGGCGCTCGCGCCGTGAACGGGCAGTTGATCAACGTGTGTGGCGGAACGGTGTTTACGTAGACGTGAAAATTGGTCGACTTCAAGCAGCGAGCGGAGCGTTTTGTGATGAAGCAACGGGTTGCATTGGTGACGGGAAGTTCGCGAGGCATCGGGCGGGCGATTGCGCTGGAGTTGGCCCGCGGCGGTTATGCCGTGGGCGTGAACTACTTGCGCAACCGCAACGCCGCCGAAGAGGTTGTTGGGCAGATTCAAGCCGCCGGCGGGCAAGCCGCCGCCTTTGCCGCTGATGTCGGTTCAGCCGCTGATCGAGAGCGTTGCCTAGACGGCGTGTTGGCGACGTTTGGCCGCTTGGATGTGCTGGTCAACAATGCGGGTATTACATCGCCGGGCCGCAAAGATCTGCTCGAAGCCACGGAAGAGAGTTGGGAAACGGTTTTTGATACGAATCTGAAGGGCCCTTTTTTTCTGGCGCAGCGCGCCGCGCGGGAGATGATTCGCTTACGCAACGAAGGCCGACTCGAAGCCGGTTACATCATCAATTTGTCATCCATTTCGGCCTACGCCGTTTCTTCGAACCGGGCCGACTATTGCATCGCCAAGGCCGGTATGCAGATGATGACCTGGCTGCTGGCCGACCGCTTGGCCGAAGAGGCGATTCGCGTGTATGAAATTTGCCCCGGCGTGATCGCCAGCGACATGACCGCCCCCGTGAAAGAAAAGTACGACCGCCTCATTGCCGAAGGGCTCACGCCAATTCGCCGCTGGGGCCAACCCGAGGATGTCGCGAAGGCCGTGGCGGCGCTGGTCTCGGGGGCGTTCTCCTTCAGCACCGGCGAGCGGTTCAATATCGATGGCGGGTTCCATATCCGGCGGTTGTAGGTCGGAGTTGGAGTTCATGCTTTAGCATGTTTTTCCTCGCCGTTGGAGTTCAGCCTTTAGGCTGTGTCGTTAAGGAAACACGCTGAATCGCGAACTCCAACGGCGCAGACCACTCAATTATTTTTGCACGGGCCTTAAAACGCCGTGTCTTTTGGCGCTGCGCGAATCGCTCGCAGAACGACTTCCATGCTGGCGGGGCGGTCCAACGGATTCGACGCTAGGCACTGCATGATCGTACGGGCTATTTTTTTATCGATGTTGGGGCGCAGTGTGCAAATGTCGGTCGGCGGCATGGCATCGTGCGCCAACGCGGCCGTTCCGCTGGCGTCGCCCACGGGCCAGGGGAAATCGAAGGTGCAAAGTTGGAACACCATCACGCCGAAGGCGAATAGGTCGACGCGAAAGTCGGTTTTTCGGCGGCGAATGATTTCAGGGGCCATGTAGAGAGGCGTGCCGGTGCGATTGCCCGGCTGCAAAAACGCAGGCTGCGCCGGTAGCGTGAGGCCGAAATCGATCAACTTCAATTCGGTGGCGTCCGACAGGCAAATAAAGTTGCGTGGGCAGATGTCGCGATGGATGAACCCTTGCTTATGCACATGAAACAACGCTTGGGCCATCTGATCGATGAGTTTCAGGCGGTTGCCTTCGAGCGAGGGGTCTTTGGTGAGAATCAACTGTTGGAGGCCGACGCCGTCGAGAAACTCCATCAGCAGGTAAGGCTCGTCCTTGACGGTCAGGCCAAAGTCGAACGTATCGACGATTCTGTGGTGCTTGAGCGTCGAAGCGATTTCGCCTTCCGAAGGCTTCTGGAGTTGCCGAAACCGGCTCTCGAAGGCTTCGGTTTTCTCCTTGTCGAGAATTTTTAATCCGACGATCGCGTCGGTTTCGCGGTCGCGGGCTTTGTAGAACTTCGACATCGTGCCGGAAACCGACCCGCGCTGCAACTCAAAACGTTTGGAGACATCGAGCGGCTGTTTCTTGCCGCTGGAGAAGAAGGATTTTAGTTTGTCGGCCAAACCCATGGACGCCCCGATTTATCGCCAGTGGTTCATTTTCCGCAGTAGTCGATGACGCGGGCAATTTCACTTTTTAGTTTGTCGCGGGGAACAATTCGGTCGACAAAACCGTGCTCCAACTGGAACTCACTGGTCTGAAAACCCTTTGGCAACTCGACGCGAATCGTGGCTTCGATCGTACGCGGGCCGGCGAAACCGATCAACGCCTCAGGCTCCGCGAATACAACATCGCCCAGGGCGGCGAAACTTGCCGCAACACCGCCCATGGTGGGGTTGGTCAGAACGGAAATGAACAGGCCGCCGTGTTGGTCGTGCCGCGCCAGCGCCGCCGAAACCTTCGCCATTTGCATCAGCTAGAGCATGCCCTCATGCATGCGGGCGCCGCCGCCGGAGCCACTCACAATGATCACCGGAAGATCATCTTTCGTAGCACGCTCCACCAACCTCGCCAGACGTTCACCCACAACCGACCCCATGCTTCCCATGATAAAGGCGGAGTCCGTCACGCCAATCGCGACGCGGCGAGCGCGAATCATTCCCGAACCCGTAATGGCGGCGTCGGAAAGACCCGTTCGCTTTTGTTCGGCTTGCAAGCGGTCGACGTAGGCTTTTTTATCGCGAAATTCCAGAGGATCGGTTGGCCGCAGGTGCGCGTCCCATTCGGTAAACGTGCCGGAATCCAGCAGTTGGTTGATGCGATCCTTCGCCGACAAATAAAAGTGATGCCCGCACTCCGGACAGACGCCCAAACGTTTTTCGGCTTCTTTGCCAAAGATGACGCGTTTACATCCGGGACAACGCTGCCAGAGTCCTTCCGGCACGCCGCGTTTGGAGCGTTTGGTTGTTTTGGCTTGATCCGAGGCCATCATTCAATACCTAAAAAACGTTGTTTTCGCTCGCGGTGTTTCAATCGCGGCCTTAACTAATCGCCACCGGTTCAATCGACAACAACTCCCAACCGCCGGTTTGCCGCTCCATTTTCCAAAGGTCGCCGATCGGCTGGCCATCGAGCGAACTCCGCACCACGCTCGCCAGCGGTTCGGCGGTCACGATCGCGATCACGCCCGATCGATGTTTTCTGAACATTTTGCTCAACGCGACATCGACGCGTTGCCGCGCTTCGGCCACCGTTTCCCCTTCCGGCGGGCAAACCGTTTCGGGTTGCTCTTGCCATTGCCGATAAACCTTGGGCTGGCCGCGCTTCACTTCTTCAATGAGTTTGCCGTGCCATAGGCCGTGGTCAAGATTACGCAATCGCTCCAACGCCTTGAGTTTCGTCTCCCGGCCGGCCGACAAAGCTTCGGCGGTTTGACGCGCGTCTTGGTGCGGCGCGTGATAGATCGCCTGAAAATCATACGAGGAAAGGTCCTCGACAATTTCGGCCGTTTGCTCCGCGCCATGGGCGTTCATGGGGATGTCGAGAGATCCCTTAATTCGACCCTGATCATCAAAGTCGGTCGAGCCGGGACGCACGAGAACAATGCGTAACATAAATGTTTCTTTATACTTGTTTCTTCGCACCCGCGGCCAACTCAGTGAGGCCGCGCACCGTGGCGGGGTAGTCTGCCTGAGAAAATATCGCCGATCCAACGACGAACAATTCAGCGCCCGCCTTGGCGCAGCGTTCAATAGTGGCGGCGTTCACGCCGCCGTCGATTTCTCGCAACGCGTGCGGCGCCAACTCCCGCACCTCTTCGAGTTTTGCCAAAGCGCGGTCGTCGAACGGCTGACCGCCAAAACCGGCTGGAACACTCATCACCAAAACCAGATCGCAGTTTTTCAGTTGGTCTCGAATCGCGCTCACCGGCGTGTCAGGATTGATCGCAATGCCAGCGCCCGCGCCCAACGCTTGGATCTGGCCCAGCGTCTGTTCAAGCTGCTCCGTGGCTTCGGCGTGAATCGTGATGAGGTCGGCCCCGGCTTCATAAAAATGTCGCACATACCGTTCCGGACGATCGATCATCAGATGCACGTCCAGCGGTAAGTCGGTGAGTTTGCGAAGCGCCGCGACAATCGGCATTCCGTAAGTGAAATTGGGTACGAAGCTGCCGTCCATCACATCTAAATGAAGCGACTTCACGCCGGCCTCTTCGAGCCGGGCAACCTCAGCCTGTAGATTTCCAAAATCGCACATCAGCAACGATGGCAACACCACCGGCGCGGCTTCACGCAAAAATTCAAAGTGTTGGCGGCCAGACATGAATCAACGAACTCTTGTTGAAAGCGTCGATAAACGAAACCACTCCGCCCATCGACCGCCAACGCATTAGTGTACTTAAAAGTCTAGCCGAGCATTATCATCATTTTGCCTCGGATTCGGCAAGCCTACCTGCGCCGCCGCACGCCACCAAGATTCTAAAATGCGATGCAAGCCATTTGCGAAAAACAGGTTACGGCGAATCTCTAATTCGCGTTCGTCGCCTGTTTTCCAATAAGCGACGTCGTATTGAGGGCGGAAATTTCTGCCTGAGTATCTATGGAATGCGTCGAAGGCGCCGGCTTTGACGATCTTTGAGCAACGGCGTCGACCGCTTTTGACAATCTACAAACGCCGGCGTCGACGGTCTTCGAACGCCGGTTTCACTGTGTATTCACAACATATTCGCTGTGTATTCACTGCCCCACGTTCCAGATTCGCTGTGTCTTTCTGGCGAGTTCCCGCGTTTTCCTTGGGTGATTCACCACGCATTCGCCCGCCATCCACAGCGAATGCTTGTGGTTCCTTCCAATTTGGCTATGATTAGACAAACTCAACCCAAAAAACGGGGCGTGGCTCAGCCTGGTAGAGCGCTGCGTTCGGGACGCAGAGGTCGCTGGTTCAAATCCAGTCGCCCCGACTATCCTTCGTAACAAGCCCTTTGGCCAACAGGTCGAAGGGCTTTCTCATTGTGGCGACTAGACTTGCGCCATCGAGAGAACAGTTCAAACAGGTGATTTCGACGATTCGACGTTTAGCGGCGTAGTCGGCGCTAAGCCATTTCTCCCGCAGGCTTTGCGAAAGTTCAAACGCTTTGATCGCAATGTCGATGATTTCGTGTCTGCCACGGTCGGCCACATCGATTTCGAGCTTCAACTCGGCTTCACGATCACGAAGTTCACGGGCTTTTTCGGCGTATGTATCGGCTTCGATCTCTTCAAGCATTCGTAGGTTCAACAGACGGTCCTGCTGGTCCCGAACTGCGATCAATTCGTCTTGGAGTTCCTTGGCTCGTGAGGCCGATGACCGCTGATCCCAATTCGCACACTTCCGAAGTTCCTCACGGAACGTGTCACGGAATTCGGCGTCATCAACTCGAAGCGTGTCAAAGATGGCGAGCATCTGGGAGTCGAGTTCTCGCTCCGTCAGCCGAATGCGGGGATGGTCGCCTTTGTGGTACTGCGTGCAACGGTAGTAAAGGTATTCTCGCTCGCCACTCTTGGTCATCTTCGTTTTGCGTTCCCCGGTGATCGGTGAGCCACAGTGACCACATTCGATCAGGTCGCTGGCGTAAGTCATCTGGTGTTGCTTGTAGACCTTCTGGCCGAGAAGTGTCTGTACTCGGTCCCAGAGTCTCCGTTCGATAATCGGCTCGTGCGTGCCGGGAAGCCATTGGCCACGAAACTTGATCTCGCCAATGTAGGATCGGTCGGTCAGGATCGCATACAGCTTGCTCCGACCGATTTTCGACGTCGAAGGCAAATACGTGATTCCTTCTTCGATCAGGGCGTCACCCAGCGTGTCGAGTGTGTGGCTGTGATATCCGTACAACTCGAAGATGCGGCGAATCGTGGCGGCATTCTCGGGGTGAAGCTCGACGATGCTGCGACCGTCGATACGGACGTTGCGATAGCCGTAGGGTGGTCGGCTGGGAAAGAGGCCGGTCTCAACCCGACGCTGAATGCCTTCTTTTACGTCGATGGACTGCTGCTCCGTGTAAAAACTGGCCATGCTTGCCAGCATTCGTCGTTGCATTCTGCCAGCCGGTGTATTCTCCGTGGGCTGGGAGACTGAAATGAACTGGATGCCGCATTCCGATTCCAGCCGCTCAAGTTCGACGTAATCGAACAGATTGCGAGCAGCCCGATCAACTTTGTAGAAGAGCAGCTCGTCGAGTTTGTGGGCGTTCTTCTTGGCGAACGCAAGAAGCTCCTTGAACGTCTTGCGCTCATTGTGCTTGGAGGCGGTCTCGGCGATACGGAAGAACCGAATGATTTCACCATTGTTTCGCTCGGCGTACAAGCGCAGGGCGTCCACCTGAACGTCGAGGGAGAATCCCTCACGCTCTTGCTCCCTGCTGCTCACACGAGCCAGTGCGACGTATCGCTTTTCCGGTTTCACTGCCGAGCCATCCTTGAAAAGACCAAACTTCATTCCATGGTCTATTGTCGTCGATAAACCGGCTGGGACAATCGCAGAAGGCTATCCGGCCCGAAATAGTTCTAACGGTGTCCTGTTGTCTGGGACGAGTGTTCGTCCTTCAAGTGTGAATCCACCGAAAAGGGCAGAGAGAGCAAGCTGTCTCGCTCGCCGTTCCATCTTCAGCCAATCGTTGGCAAGGACATCGAACACCTTTCCGGCCCGCCCGGATACTTCGTCGATTCGGGAACTGATCTGCTCGTGGCGGGCGAATTGCCGCTGGAGGGCTTTCTCCTGTTCGTCAAACTCTGCCGACTGGCGATCATACAAATCGTCTGACACTGCCCCTGCAAGGTTCCGATTCAGTAGTTTCGCCCGTTGCGTTTCCAGCAGGGAGAGCAACCGTTTTGACTCCGACACCTGCACTGTCTCGTCCCGACATCGAGCCTCAAGAATCGCTCGGGCCACCATCTGGACGTAGCCGTCTGCTTCGTCGGACAGATTACCGAGAGGTGCCAGCATCTTCTGAAGCTGGGCATCGAGTTCTCTCTCGGGCAGACGAACTCGTGGGTGCCCCACCGTGCGATACCGAGAGCAGCGATAGTAAACGTAAGCCTTCGTGCCCTTCTTCGTTTCCTTGAATTTCTCCTCCCCGGTCACGATGTGACCGCAGTGTCCACAACGGATCAGTCGGCTCGCATAGACGAGTTCATGGGATCGGTAGTTCTGCTCGTCAAACGACACTCGCACCCGATCCCACGTCACCTGATCAACCAGTGGTTCATGTTTTCCGGGGTGCCAGTCTCCCCGGAAGAAGATGAACCCGAGGTACGACCTGTCGTGCAGAATGGCATTCACCTTCGACTGGGAGAACTTGGGTTTGGACTCTGTGTAGAAAAAACCATCGTCGAACAGGCGTTCCATGATCTCCGGGACCGTGAGAATCTGGTTGGCTCGGAAATCGAAGATGCGCCTGACCTTCATGTGGTTCTGGGGATGAACCTCCACGAAGCTTCGTTTGTCCGGTCTGATCGTCCGGTATCCATACGGTGGATTTGATGGGAACCAGCCTTCGGCAACACGCCGAGCGATGCCTTCTCTGACATCGAGCGACTGCTGCTCCGTCTGGAACGCTGCCATTGTCGCCAGCGTCCGACGTACCATTTTTCCAATGGGCGTGTTCTGCACCGGCTGCGTAATTGCAATGAACGGCAGATTGTATTTCGACTCCAGTTCTTCGAGTTCCACGAAGTCCTTTAAGTTTCGGGCGGCTCGATCAATTTTGTAGAAGAGGAGTCCGTCGTATTTGTCTGCGTTTCGTTTGGCGAAGCGAATCATCGCCCTAAACTCCCGCCGTTCTGCTGTCTTAGCATCGCTCGTGAAATTACTGCAAGATTTGTGGTGTGATGGTGTAGTTCCATTTTGGAAGCAAGTCGGCGAACTGCACGGTTGTTCGAATTACTTCCTTCATCACGTCGGTCGCTTTGCGGCCGGTTTCGTAGACGCGCC
>JAJRWU010000252.1 GCA_024276655.1 Planctomycetota bacterium | reverse complement strand
TGAACAAGCTTGGCCAACACTTCGGCCAACTCTCTCTCCGTGCCGCCGGCGCGGAAACGAACAGCGTGCTCCGCCACCGAAACCACCACTTCAGCCGAGGCGCCGAGCGTGGCCTCAAGAATCTGGCGGGCGCGCTCCAATTGTGATTGCTCGCTGATCAATACATCGATCATGCGCCGCTGCCCAACCTGCCGGACAATTTCATCCAGCGTTCCAAAAGCTCGCAACTTGCCTTCGGTGATAATCGCCACGGTATCACAAATGCGAGACAACTCCGGCAGAATATGGCTGGTCACGATCAATGTTTTACCAATCTCGGCCAGATGCAATAGCAGGGTCCTCATTTCGATACGGGCTTGAGGATCGAGGCCATTGGCCGGTTCGTCGAAAATGAGCACTTCCGGGTCATGCAACAAGGTTCTCGCAATACCGATGCGTTGTTGCATGCCGTGGCTCAAGGTCGAAACGTAGCGGTCTTTCATGTAGGCGGCGCCGGTGATTTCCATTACTTCGTCGATGCGTTTGACCCGCTTGCGGCGGCCGATGCCGAACGCCGCGCCGAAGAAATCCAGGTATTCGTTGACGCGCATGTTATCGTAGGCGCCAAACTTATCGGGCATGAAGCCGACCAGCCGCTTGATTTTACGAGCATCTCGCACGCAATCGGCGCCGGCAATGGAGGCCGACCCGCTGGTTGGCCGGGCCAGACCGACCAGAATCTTGATGGTGGTGGTTTTCCCCGCCCCATTAGGACCGATGAAGCCGAGAATATGCCCGCGTTCCAACGTGAACGAAAGATCGTCGAGGGCGGTAAATTCACCGTATTTTTTTGTCAGCCGGTCGACAGACACGACCAAATCATTGGTTGCCATTTCCAGGAGCCTTGTTAGGTGTTGAGCCTTGTTAGGGTGTTGAGCCTTGTTAAGGTGTTGAGCCTTGTTAGGGTGTTGAGCCTTGTTAGGGTGTTGAGCCTTGTTAGGGTGTTGAGCCTTGTTAGGGTGTTGAGCCTTGTTAAGGTGTTGAGCCTTGTTAAGGATTTTTGCCAGTTCGGCCTTTCACTTGCAGCCGTAGGCTTTCAACTTTCCATGCATTTTGAGAAACTTCGCCCGACTCGTCGGGCGTGAGAATGTCGCTCACGGTGAATTCAAAAAAGAAGCCGCCGGTCGAATCAATATACAGTTGCTCCGGTTTCGTCAACCGATACCGAAACGCGCCCACCGGATTCAACTCCCGACCAATTTCAACCGCCTGTTGGGGATCTCCACTGAGAACCTCCATTTCTCGACCCGGCGCTCTGATTTTAAGCGTCACATCGGCTTGGGAAATTTTCAGCGGAAGGACCGATTCGGGAATTTGAAAACGCAGAATAGTGGTCGTCAGCCGTTGCTTGGCCAGCCATTCATCTTTTCGATGGTTGTAGGTCGAGGCGCCGGCCTCTTGGCGCGTTCTGCCGACGGTTCGGTAGGGCAGCAACGGCCAGGGAATCATGACATCGCGATCCGGCGGCGTGTGACGAAAGGTAAGTGGAATCGCGACCAGCGCCGAACCGAACTGCCGCGCGTGTTCGGGCAGATTGAAATGGGTTTCGAACGGAGTTCGCCAGGCGAGCAACATGGGCGTGGCCGGGTAGGGGCGTTTTGAGCTGCTTTTCTGCAACAGTTGCCTGTAGACCTCTTGGCGGCGGCGTTGTTCATCGCTCACCAACGCGTCGAGAAGAAATTGGCCCTTAGCCAGGGAGTCGTCGGCCGTGGCGGTAAAACGATTTTCCTTCCAACGGACCGCCACATTGCCCAACACCGGCGTTGCAAGAATGGCGTCGCTCCAGGTGGTCGCATCGGCGCCGCGAATTTCCCCGGTCAGCCCTTGGGGGCCGAACTCTACTTCGGCTTTGAGCGGATTGGGAAAAAAGGCGTCGATCTGGTAGTCGGCCCGTCGAGCGCCCGCCGGCAGGGCCAGGTTCTCCCAATGCCACTGGTTGAAGTCGGTCCAAACCATGCGTTTGGCGCTAGGAATGTTTTCCACGTCAGGCAGGAACACTCCGCCTCTTTCAGCGCCCAGTATGGTATCGTTCCGTTGCGGGGAATAAAGGAGCACCGCGCCGCTGATTTGACCGTTGTTGCCGCCGTCCGCGACTTGCAGGAATTGCAAGTTGCCGACCGTTACGGGCGTCGACTTGGCGCCAGCGCCGAGCGACGCCAAAACCCCGGCCGCCACAACCGAGAGGACGGGCGTCAACCAGAGAAAATGTTGCAGTCGCTTTCGTAAAAAGAGAAACACGCCCCCGCCCAGGAGCGTCGCGCAATAGGCCGCGAAGATTCCCGTCACGACCGCACGAGAGGGAATCCGATACCCGACCTGCGGCGCCAAATAGGCTTGGTAGTTCTCTCCCGCCAGCCCCATGGGAAGCGGCCTGCCGAAGAAACGGTGGCCCAGGAATTCCAACGACGGCAGCGCCACATGGTCGGTCCCCTGCAACACATGCACCGGGCGAGGGTCTTCTGGCGTGCGGGGACGAATCCAACCGCGAATGTCCAGTGTGGTGAACAGCACTTCGCCTTTGCCCAGGGGAACCCAAAAGGAAGCCGGCCAGCCATCGACGGTATGCACGACCTCCGCACGATTTGTCACGACGCGCACCAGAGGAACCGGTTGTTCGTACGTTCGAGGCGCCGCGTTGCCGCCGACCGCCCCATACTCATCGCTCTGGAACGACACCTCGCTCAAGTCGACACGGCCGACTTCCTGGCATTGGTAGGCGTCGCCCATCAGCAAGAGCACCGTTTCTTCACTGAGGCGGTCCAGCGGCAGCCAAAGTTTTCCGCCTCGCTCCACCCATTGGCGAAGGGCGTCGATAGCGACCATGTCGGCGCTGATGTTGTCGTCGGCGACAATAAATTGGTCGAGCCCTTGCCAGGCTTCCGGCGTGGATGGCAGCGGCGGCTCGGCAAATTGGGAGAGCCGCCGGGTCATTTGCACGGCGCCGCGCCACGCCACCACGCCTTCGTAGAACATGTTGTCGTCCACGGCGGACAGCAGCCCTGTGTTGGAGGTTGGCTTTTCGATCACGACGACCGTTTTCTGCAACACCTGCTCGTGCTCCTTGCGAATCGCGTGTTGGCCGCCATTGCTGACATCGTACAGCGCAGACCGAAGTGATATCGATTGACGCCCGTTGGAGTTTTTACCCAGCGCCGTAGCGATTTTTGGACTGAGCATCAAGTACGACGAAGTGCGATGCGAATGCGCCGGAACCCAAATGCGCCGACCAAACTGCAAGTTGGGATTATCGCCAAAATGGCTCACCGCCAAAGCCTCGGCGTCGGTGTCATCGGGATTAATGACATCGAAGGAAAGCGTCCCCCAGCGGCCCGCGACGTGCCGCTCCGTTCCCGCGCGAACTCCCAAATGGCCGGCTCGAATTTCGGCGTCCGCCGTCGATGATAGGCACGACAGTAAAACCGTCGTCGATAAACTCCACGCGGAAAGGGAAAACCGCCCCATGTGCTGCTTGCGCGAACACGTGGCTCTGCGAGATGTATGCATTGAAAAAATCGTTTCCGCCAAAGTATCGCATTTCGGCATCGCCAGCCGAACGAAGAAAAGCCAATCCTGTGGAAGACAAGCCGCCCAAATCCCTGAAAGGTGGATTCGCCGGGTTAAGAACCACGGCGAGCGCGAGGCCAAGATTGTAATGCATCTGGCCCCAGACCGGGAGCAAAACGCGCGAGAACCTTCCTGCTTTTTTGCAAACCACCGCCGCGCCCCCTGGGCGGGCCTCCGCATTTCATGGCAAACCCCGGCAGGACAAAGACTTCGGTTCCTTGACAACGGTTCACGCCCTCATTACGATCGAATTTCGTGGGCGGTGGTGCTGTCTGAACGTTAATGTCTGGGAGTTCGCTCTCAAGCAACAGCGGTTTGCACCGCCCCGATCTAATCCCCTTGTTCAAATCTTCAAACCCACCAAGGCGATTCGCCGCAGTTTGAGGTTTTGTCTTACTTTCTCATCTTGTTTCCATCTTCCTAGCCGAGTGTTTTTCTCGTGACCACGGTCGCCCAGCCACCATCGTCGAGGACGCGTCCACCGTCGAAATCGGTGGGGGTGCTGCATGTTTCGTTCTACGAACGCGTGGCCAGCGCGTTGGTGTCGTTGGTGTTCATGGTGGGGTTCGTGGCCTTGCTGTTATTCATTATTGCACTGACCTCCCGAACCTGGTTCACGAAAGTCGCGGTTCCAGTCGAGATCATCGAAGAAGCCGAAGGCCGCGGCGACCACGCCATTGGCACCGCCCGCGATTTGGAGCCGCCCGGCGTGGAGGAGTTGGAGCAATTTGAAGAGCCGCAGGTGGAGCAGTCGTTGGAAGCCGTGACCGACGCCGTCTCTTCGGTGGCGGCTTCGCCGGAGTTCGCCGAAGGCGTTGCCGCGGCCACCACCGGTGGCAACGGGCTGGGCGATTCGCGGCGGGCCGGTCCGTTGGGCGAAGGGTCTGATTTAATCCCCCGCGCCGAACGCTGGCAGATTCAATTCGGCTCCGGCAACCTCAAAACCTACGCCCGCAAACTCGATTTTTTCAAAATTGAGTTGGGCGTTACCGGCGGAGGCGATTCAAACGTCGAATATGCGTTCAATCTTTCCAAACCCAAGCCCGACCGCCGTTCCGGCAAGGCCAAAGACGAAAAACGCCTGCTCATGATTTGGCGCGGCGGCGAGTTGCAACAAGCCGACGCCGAATTGTTGAACAACGCCGGCGTGAAAACGAGCGGCCGGGTGCAAATGCAGTTTATTCCGGCGGAAACCGAAAACCTGCTGGCCACGGCCGAGTTAGCTAAGTTAAAAGGCCGGCCGCTGAAAGAAGTCAAAAAAACTATTTTCGGAGTAAGAAATAAGGGCAGTGGTTTCGAGTTTTATGTGCTCGACCAACGCTATCGCCTCGTGCCCTAGAAAGCGTGGGCCAAATTGAACCCAAGGTTTGCGTAAACCCCGAACTGACATCTGAGAAGCCCGGCTTCTGAACCGGAACGTCGTGTTGTCACGTTTCCTTCAAATTCACCCATCGACATCGCCCTAGCGGCACTGACCATAACGCCACTTGACGGACAATAAAGAATGGACCTATCAGGACTTACCAACATAGCTGGTAATATTATTTATGTCGTTTTGGGCCTGCTCGCCCTCTGGGGCGCACTCTGTGCTGTTCTGGTGTGGCGCCGCGTGGCGCAGTTGCGTTTCAAAAACGAAAACGCACAGGCCGGTTTTCTCGACTCCCTCGAGGAGCTGCTCGACAAACAGTCGTACGACGACGCCGAGGAAGTTTGCGAAGCCGATGGCCGCGCCATTTCCAGGCTGGCCATTCTCGCGATTGCCAACCGCGAAGTGGGCTACTCCAAGGTGCGGCAACTCGTGCTCGACCGTTTCCAACGCGACGTGCTCGCCGACCTCGACAATCGCCTCGCCTGGATCAACACCGTGATCAAAAGCGCGCCGATGGTCGGGCTGTTGGGAACGGTGGTCGGTATGATGGGCGCCTTCGCCAAACTCGCGGCGGAGAAGAATGTTGAGCCGGCCCAATTGGCGGAAAACATTAGCGTGGCCCTGATCACGACCGCCAGCGGATTGGCAATCGCGATTCCGCTGACCATGTTGATGACCGTGATTAACGTTCGCATCAAGAAGTTTGAAGACCTCGTCTCGCTCGGGTTGGCCCGATTTTTCGAGATACTTCGCACCGCCCTGAGCCACGCGAAATAAGGAGGAGGACCGATGGCTGCCGACAAACCTCTCCCTTCCCGCGCGCCCGATTTGGTGGAAGAATCGGTGTCTTTCGGGGCGCGAAAATCACGCGTTGAAGAAGTCGAGATGGACATCACTCCGATGATTGACATCACGTTTTTACTGCTGATCTTTTTTTTGGTGGCGTCCAACCAGGAAAAAAATCCGGCCGTTACGCTGCCTCCGGCGAAAACCGGCGTGGCCGCCTTGGCCGCGACCTCCATTATTTTGACCATCGCCTCCGGCGCGGAGGGCGCGCCTCCCCTGATTTACAAGTCGGAGGGGAAATCGGCGGGCGCGCTGCTGAACTCGTCCGACCCGCTGGAGCAAGAACAAGAGATTGCCGAATACATTGAAAACCGGTCGATCGACGACGCTAGTTTGGAAGGCATCATTCTGATGGCCGAGGAAAATGTCAAGGAGCGCGAGGTGGCGCGCGTGGCGCGCGCGATCGGCATCGCGGCGGCGGGTAAAAATTTATATGTCGCGGTGGTGGGGGCCAAGTAAGCATGACATTCAATTTTCTCTGCCCCATCTGTGATGAGCGCATCGGCGCCGATGAAGAGCTGATTGGCGTGCGCGTGAATTGCCCCGATTGCGGCGCGCTGTTGAGTGTTCCCGAACCGCCGCAACTACGCCATGCAGAGGAAGCCGCCCAAGAGTTGGTGGCGGAGGAAGTGCCGCTCGATTTTTCCGACAAGGAGCCGATCGAAGCCGAGATGGACATGACGCCCATGGTCGACGTGACCTTCCTGTTGCTGATTTTCTTCATGGTGACGGCCTCGTTCACACTGCAAAAATCGATTCAAATTCCCATTCCCGAGACCGATCAAGCCAGCACCAACCCGCAAACGATTGAAGACATCGAAGACGATCCCGATTATGTGACGGTCAGGATCGACTCCAACAATACCTATCGCGTGATTGCCGAAGACTGGGACGAAGAAGCGCCCAGCAAGCAAGATTTGATCATCACGCTTAAGCGAGCGCAGCAGCTTTCCAGTTCGGGCAACATCGCCAACCATCTGCTCGTGATCGCCCACGGCGACGCCCGCCATGCAACGGTGGTGGCGGCGCTCGACGCCGGAGCAATCGTCGCGATGGACAGCATCAAACTCACGATAACGGAACAAGACGAGGAGGAATAAGGCATGACGGCTGGTGAGTTTCTTGATCGACTCGAACAACAAGGTTTGCTTGAGGCGGGTGTCTTGGCGAAATTGCGCGCGCAGGTCGCGAGCGCCAAAAAACAGGTGACTGCGAAAACCGTTGCCAAATTACTCGTCGAAAAAGGACATTTGACGGCCTTCCAGGCCAAACGTCTGGTCGAGGAAGACCAGCAAATTGTGGAACTGGCCGAAGTTAACGAAGACTTTTCCAATGATGTTTCCGGATTGACCCCGCTCGGCGACGACGACGATCTGACCGGCATGGATGCGGTCAACGGTCTGACTCCGCTCGATGCCGAGATCGCCGATGGTCTCACGCCGATCGACGATGGCCTCACGCCGATCGGTTCGCCGGAAAATCGGGGGGAATCTTTGGGCGGGGCTGATGCTCTCGGAGGCGTCGATTATTACGACCGCGCTGACTCCCTGGGCGGCGCTGATTCCCTGGGCGGCGCTGATTCCCTGGGCGGCGCTGATTCCCTGGGCGGCGCTGATTCCCTGGGCGGGGCGGGAAACGACAAATCCGACGAGAAATCCGGCCTCACACCCAAAAAACAAAAAAAACCGAAGAAGCACACCTTCGACACGCCGCTCATGCTGGCCGGAGGCGCCAGTCTGATTCTGCTCATTGGCGCCGTGATCGGACTCTATGGTTGGCTCAATTCGGCCGATGCGGTGAAAATGTTTGAAGCCGGGCAGGAGGCCTACGAACAACAGTCGTACAGCGATGCGATCGAAAAATACAAAGCGTTTCTCAAACGATTCCCCGAAGACTCCAACGCCAGTTTGGCGCGGGTTCGGAGTCAATTGGCTCGCCTGCGCCAAAACGTGGAAGCCAGCAACTGGGAGCGATCCTTAAAAACCGCCGAGAGCATTCTCCCGAAAATCGAACCGGAGGAAAGTTTTGAGCTGGCGCGGCCGGAACTCGCCGGCACGCTGCCGAAAATTGCCGAGGGTTTCGCCACGGGGGCGAAAAGCTCCGCCGACACCGCGCAAGCACAAACGCTGGTCGACTTGGCGGTCGAGGCGATGAAACTGGTTGACAATCCGTCTTACATTCCCTCCACGCTGCGGAAAACCATTCAAGCCACGATCGACGCCATCAAGGAAGACATTTCCATCGCGGAGCGCAATATCAATCGGGAAAAAACGCTCCGCGTCGCGCTCCAAAACATTACCGGCGCGATCGACCAAGGCGATACGCCAGGCGCGTACGCGCTGCGCAAGCAGCTTCTCAAAACGTACCCCAGCCTGGAGTCGGACGCCGGTCTGATCGCGGCGGTGCGAACGATCACCGAGCGGGAAAAAGACGCGGTCAAAATCGAGGATCTGCCGCTGGAGCCGATCACCGAAGAACCGCCTTACGCTTCGGAGTTTCGCGTCGTGATGGCCGCCAATCGCGGCAAGCCGGCGCCGGGCGTGTCGAACCGAACAGTGTATTATTTGGTGCGTGGGGCGGTCTATGCGTTTGACGCCACCACCGGCGCGGTGAAATGGCGGCGTTTCGTGGGCTATGAAACCGTGATTCCTCCCCGCCCCGTCAGTCAAGAGAGCGACGCCGACGTCCTGTTGGTCGATGGCCGCAACAACGAACTGGTTCGCGTCGCGGGCGGCAGCGGAAAAACCATTTGGCGGTTGCCCATCGGCGGTCCCTTTGCCGCGCCGGTGCTTGATGGCGAACGCATTCTCATCGCCACGCCCACCGGCGCCCTGCTTTCGGCCGACGCCCAAAGCGGGGCCTCCGCCCAACGAACTGTTTTTCCGCAACCGCTGCCGGTCGGGCCGCTACACCCGGCGCAAAGCACGAGCGTGTATCAGATTGGCGAGCATTCGAATCTTTATCGCCTTAACGCCGGCACGTTGGCCTGCGAGGAAGTTTTTTATCTGGGGCACCGGGCGGGCGGTATTTCGGTTGCTCCGGTCGCGGCGCGCGGCAAGCTGTTCGTGGTCGAGAATGCGGGCGTCGATTTCTGCCTGCTGCACATCATCACGCTCGACGACTCTGAAAACGGTTTGCATTTCGCCCAGAAACCGATCCGCCTCAAGGGCAACGCGGTGTTGCCGCCCTTGGTGTATCAAAAGCGTGTTTTGGTCACCACCGATCTGGGAGGCGTTCACTATTTCGAGATTGATCCCGCCAATGAAGAAAAGCCGGTCAGCGAAATCGCCAAGCGCATTGCAGCCCGCAAGAGCGCGGAGGTCGGCTACCGCGTGGTCGACCTGGGCCAACTTTGGTTGACCGATAATCGTTTATCCAAATACGAGTTGCAACAAACAACCGGCGAGATTGCCCGCAAATGGGTCAAGGATGAAGGCGGCGGATACAACGCGCCGTTACAGCTCATTGGCGACGTGCTCTTCCACGCGCGCCGGCAAAAAGACTCCGGCGGCGTGGTCATCACGGCGGCCAATCGCGACAACGGCTCCGCCTTTTGGCGGACCGAATTGGGCGTTCCCCTGGTCGGCGTGCTGGAGCGGAAAGGCGGAAAAATCGCCGCGATTTCCGCGCGCGGCGATCTGTTCTCGCTCGACGGAGAAATAGTACGCGCCGGCTACAACGGCAAGCCACAGTCGCCCACGCTGAGCGGCCCCACGGCGTCTTCCTTCGGACGCAAGCTTATTTTACCCGATGGCAAATTGCTGTTTGCCGGCGACTCGGTTCGAGAACGTGTTTTGTCGTACGATCCAAACGCCACCGCCGCTCGCCCTAAAGTGGTGGCCCTACAGCTTCCCGAGAATTCCTCCGTCTCGGGCGAACTCAGTGTTTTTGAAAATGGAGTTCTGACACCGATCAATAACGGCCAGCTTCATTTGCTCAACCCAACCAACGGCAAGGCGCTGGTGCTGCCGTTGCAACCGCCAAGCGAACCGGGCGATGAAGTGACTTGGTCGCGTCCGGTGGTGCTAGGCAAGGAATTCGTGGTGGCTCGGAGCGATCGAAAGCTATTTCGTGTTGGCGTCGAGCCAAAGCCGCAGCCGCACCTGACGGCGCTCGCCACGCAATCGCTCGATCTGGACGTGATCAGTTCTCTGGCCAATGTGGGGAATACGATTTACGGCGTCGGCCGCTCCGGTTCGGGAGAAGCGGTGGTGGTTATCCAATTCCCTGGTTTGGAATACAAACGCGCTCCGCTCAAGGGACGCGTGTTGTGGGGGCCGGAAACGCAAGGCGGCCGCGTTTTTCTAGCCACCGAACAAGACGGCCTGCTCTGCTTCGACGGCGGCGAAAAGCCGCTGTGGACAGCGCCGTTGCCATACGGCGCTCCGGTTGGAAATCCTTTGGCGGTGGACGGAAACTTCCTCTTTGCGTCGCAGGCGGGAGTGGTCTGGTTGGTCGACGGCGCATCGGGCAAGGAGCTGAAAAAGTTTGACGTTGGCGAGCCGCTGGGAGCGGGAGTGACGCCGTTTGGTCCGAAATTATTGGCGCCGGGCAGCGATGGCGTCTTGCACATTCTTCCAGGATTGGCGCCCTAACCCCCTCGGTTTGAGCAGCCCGACTTTTTGAAAAAGCCGGGCTTCAGCACCAGGACGTAATTTTTCCACACATGCTTGGATAGCGAGAGGCTCGACGCACGTGAAGCGAACGTTCATTATCCTCTTGACCTTGCTCGTTTTAGCGGTGTTTCCGTTGGCGGGCGACGTGTTTCCCCCGCTGGCCGGCGCTCGGGCCTTTGCGCAAGCGCCGGCTCGGCTCTACGACGCCGACCCTTGGGATGAAATCACGCTGAACGAACAGAATGGCAACCGTGTGTTTAAGGTCGTGGCGCTGACGCAAAAAGAGCGCGCCACGGTGGCGCGAGGTCGTCCGACCGATAAAATTCGCATCAGAATGTCGGACGACCCCACCAAACAGTTCGATCTCGAAAAGCGGCATATTGCTGCGGTCAAATACTTTGAAGCTTTCCTGCTCGAAGAGGCCAACCGGCTGATCGCCGCGAAACAGTTTGACGCCGCCTACGATTATTTAAGCGTATTGCTAAAAAACTATCCGCGAACGCCGGGGCTTGCAGAGGCTCGCCAAAAATATCTCTTCGCCAACGCGGGCGATTTCTTTCGCGCCGGGAGGTTTAACGAAGGCCTGGGCGTATTGGAGGAGCTGTATCGTTTGAACCCGAACTTTAAGAATCGGGCGTCGTCGCCGGCGTTGTCGTCGGTGATCGGCGCGATTCTCGACCGCCTCTTCCAGCGGTATGTCGATAACGACGACTTCCACTCCGTACACGAACTTTACTCCCGGCTGGAAAAACAATATGGCGACGCGCAACGGCTCGCGCTCGATCGTTGGGGCGCGAAGCTGTCGGTGTTGGCGGCCGCCAAAAAAGAAGAGGCCGCCAAATTCGTCGCGAATCGAGATTATCTCGAAGCCCATCAGGCGGCGCGTAAAATGATGGTTATTTGGCCTAGTGTGGAAGGCGGCCGGGAATTTATCACGGCGCTTGAAAACGAGCACCCTCTGGTGATCGTGGGCGTGTCGGAATTGGCCCCCACGTACGACTCTCGTAGTTTGCGCAACTTTGCCTCGCGCCGCGCCGGTCGTTTGTTGCATCGCACGCTGGTGGAGTACGAAGGTCATGGACCGGAAGGCGGGATTTATGATTTTCCGTTCGGAACCTTGAGCCACAGCGAAGACGACAAAACGCTGGTGTTCGACTTGGCGCCTCCCACCAGCGACGCGGCGCTCGCCATCAATGGTTACGACGTCTCGCGAACGCTGTTGATGTTAGCCGACCCTCGCAGTCCGACCTATCTCCCTGTTTGGGCGCAACTGGCCTCCTCCATCGCCGTGGAGGATGTCATGAAAGTTGAAGTGCGATTGCGCCGGCCGCATGTGCTGCCGGAAGCTCTCTTGCAAACGTATATTCAGCGTTCGGTGGGCAACGCGGCCAGCGACGGTCATTTCGGTCCTTACGATGTCGCCAAAACGGCGGCGGAGGAAGTCCGATTCGTGGAGGTCGAGAACTATCAATTCGCGGGAAAAAACCAGCCCGCGATCGTCATCGAACGCCGTTTCCAGAAGCGGCGGCAAGCCAAGGCTGCTCTCCTCACGGGCGAGGTCGACATACTGGATCGAATCTATCCCGCCGATGTGGCGGAACTCGCAGCCGCCGCCTCCATTACGGTCGACCGCTACCGTTTGCCGTCGGTGCATTATTTGGAAATCGTGGGCGATAAACCGCACTTGAAAAACAGGACCTTTCGCCGCGCGCTGCTGATGGGCGTGAATCGCAAGGTGACGCTCGAACAGACGCTCCTCGAAGGCCGCCCGCAGCCAGGGTGCCAATTGATCAGCGGTCCGTTTCCGGCGGGCATTGGCTCCGACGACCCTCAAGGTTACGCCTACAACAGAACGATTCTCCCCCGAGCCTATAACCCGGCGCTTTCCCTGGTGCTGGCCACGCTTGCCGACCGGGAGTTGGCCAGCCGAGCCAAGAAACGCGAAGAAGAGCCGCCCAAGCGTCCGGAGTTAATCTTGGGGTATCCGCCGCATGAAATTGCTCGCCGCGCCAGCCTGGATATCGCTTTTCAATTGAGTAGCGTTGGCATTCATTGTGAAGTGAAAGAACTTCCGCCCGGCGACGCCGCCGCCCGGAAAGCCTGTGATTTGATCTACGTGGAGGCCGCCGTTTGGGAGCCCGTGGTCGACGCTCGGCGCCTGCTGGGCGCTGCCGGATCGCTCCCCGAGGCGAACGCCTTTATTCGCTTGGCGCTGCGCCGCCTCGACACCGCCAAAAACTGGCGAGAAACGCGCAACCGACTCCTCGAGTTGCACGAACTGGTGTACTACGAATTGCCGATCATTCCACTGTGGCAATTAACCGACTTTTTCGCCTATCGTGATAACGTGCGAGATCTTGAACGTTATCCTGTTTCTTTATACCAAGACATCGAGCAATGGCGTATTTTGTCAGCTACGTCGGCAAATTAAAATGATGAACGCTATGTTTTCTCCTCTTCTTAGAACGCTCGTTTTGGCCGGCTGCCTTGGCGCATGGGCGGTTGGCGCGACGGCGGCGGAAGAACCGGTGGTCGCCTACCAGTATTCCCCCTACAAGGTGCGGGTCTGGATCGGTTTTTCCCAGCGTCCCGAATTAACGTCGTCGCTGATGCGGTCGCTCATTAAAAAGATCGCCAACCGGGGCGATTCGCTGGCGCATGCGGCATGGCGGCTGGAAGTCGAACCGGCGCCGGCGTCGGCCAGAGGCCCTATCTCGCTGGATTTGGAGCAACTCACGTACGAACAGATGCTGGCCTGCGACGAAACGCTGGTTGCCATCGACAAACTCATTTTGTTGTCGGTCGATGCAGACGCCCAAGGTTTTTTGCTTCGCGCTCGTGAATTAGATACGCGCATGCAATATTTTGGCCCGCTGGCCACGCGCCGCGCGGCCGACATACGGCTGGTTCCGGAAGAAGGCTATCGTGCTTCGGCGTGGGCCTTTTCGCCGGTCGGCAAAGTCGAAAAAGCGAAGGGGAAAAGCGCCACGCTGCGCATTCGCGCCGGCGGTCTTATTCTCCGCCCGGAGAATCCTGCCGCCATGGACGTCGGTTCGGTTTTGGCGCCAGTCATTCGCCGCAACAACCGCTACGGCAAGCCCCGTAAAAATGGCATCACCGCGCCGCCCTGGACATATATCGTCGGACAAGAGCACATTCGCACGCGGTTGGAGTGCCTTGTCATGAGCGGCGTGCGCAGCCCAATCAGCGGACGCAGCGGACGAAAAACGGAGAAAGTCGGCATTCTCGTGCGGCCTCCCAGCGGCACAACCCAGCTTAGGTTGGTGGCCAGGAAAACGCCGCACGGGCCCTTGGTCGGCTACGACATTTACGAAAAAGCAGCCCAAGACGGCAAACCCTTGTATGTCGGCCGAACCGACTGGCGCGGAGTGCTCGATATTGGCCAAGGCGACACGACCATGCGCGTATTGTACGTAAAAAACGGCGATCGGCTATTGGCGCGCTTGCCATTAGTGCCCGGCGAGCGAGCGTCGGTCGAGGCGCAGGTTCCCAACGACGACGAACGGCTGGCGGTCGTGGGTTTCGTCACCGGGCTGCAAAGCAGTATTGTTGATCTGGTGGCGCAGCGCGAAGTTCTCGCAGTTCGGATCCGCAAGGAGATCGCCAAATCGCAGCTCGATAAAGCACAGAAGTTAATGGAGAAATTCCGCGCCCTTCCCACGCCCGACGATCTTTCCCGCAAACTAGAGCAGCAGCGCAGCCTACGGCGGCAAGAGGCGACCGACAAACGCTCCCAAGAAAGAGTTGACAAGCTGTACGGCGAAACGCGCGCCTTGCTGGCGAAATATCTGAGCGGCAACATGGCCGCCACGCTCAGCGCCGAACTTCTCAAGGCGAAGCAGGCGAAGTCGGGGTAAGGAACGGTCCTGAATTTACATGCAGAACTAAAAGCCCGGCATTTTGAAAATGCCGGGCTTTTCTGAACCACAATCGGTAACTTATTTCAGAACCACTCCTACGGCGAGCGGCGGATAATAACGTACCCGTAGGCAGCGGGAGTCCGTGAGTGTTTTTGGGTTCCCACCTACACGGGAATGACCGTTTGCTGATTCACTCGCTTGCGCTTCGTGCTTGTATTAGGTGAATTTTCATCTGACGCTCGCCTATGCGCCCGCCCTGTCGCTTATACGCAAGTTGCACGATGGTATTTTAGGGTCATCGTACTGGTCGGCCGAATCTTAAAACAACGTATAGATGAACGGCGCGGCGCCGGTCGAACTCAGCATCACGAGTAAGCCAACCAGGCCGAGAACCAGGAGAATGGGCGCCAACCACCACTTCTTGTTCTCGACCACGAACAAGAGGAACTCTTGCACGAGCGACATCTGCTCTTCTTGGCCGGCTTCTTCAAACTCCGTTTTTTTTTCATCTTGCGGCATCGGAAATGTTCCCACCGGGTGTGTGAATGCAGGGGCTGGGCAACGCGTTGGTGCGGCGTTTTGTCTGACGCCTTACAGTGAAGCCGCGTATTGTTCGGCGTATTCCAGCACCCAATGATCGATCAGATTCGTGAATTCCTCTTCGTCGACATCCGCGATTTTCTTGAAGTGCGTTCGATTGAACGTTTCCTTATTGCGGATCGCGCCCTTGGCGGCCAACTCCACGACTCCCACCTGTGAATACGGACGAATCGTCATTTCCAATCGACTATAGAGGCTGCCGCGTTTGCCGTCCTGGGCGCGGGCGAAGTCGTCGCGGCTGCATGCGCCGCCCCAACCGCGCTCGCCGAAGACGGTCTCGTATTGAAAGCCCGGGAAGTGGTCGGGTAACTGTTGCATACACCGCTCGATATGCTCGGAAAATTGCAGACGATATTTCGTGTGCAAACTTTTAAGTTCCTCTTTGCTCAAAGCACGAGCGGCCGCTTCTTGGGCGCGGGCGTCGCTACGGCGAAGGCCGCGCTGGACCGCCGAGTGGAGTCGCTGCTCAAAGTCCATGGTGTGTGTGGGGGCTTTCGCTGGTTCAACCGAGGGTTGCCGTAAAAGGAGGCGCAAAATATGCGTTTCTCGAACTGATGGCGTTTGTCTTACTGCTTCAAGTGCGCCAGAACGGCAAGTATATCACACCAGGGGCAAGCCGCCCAAGTGCAGGCGCGTTTGCCGCCAGCGCCGCCCTTCGATACGATAAGCCGATACGAGAGCCAAGTACGAAAGTGCTGAGAACACGCCACTTCAGGAGACGCACGCGGTGGGCAAAATAAAAATCGGTCAGATCGGCGTCGGGCACGCGCACGCCAGCAAGTTGGGCGTCTTTTTGAAATCAGACGCGTATGATGTTGTTGGCTTGGTGGAGCCCGACCCAGCATTGCAAGAAACGGCTAGGCAAGGTGTTTTCGCCGATGTGCCGCTGCTCACCCAAGAGCAATTGCTGAACACGCCGGGTCTGCAAGCGGTGTTGGTGGAAACACGCGTGCGGGAGTCGCTCGATATTGCCGAAACATGCGTGAGCGCCGGCTTGCATGTGCATCTCGACAAACCGGCGGGGGAATCGTGGGGGCAATACCAACGCCTTCTCCGCGCCGCCGAAGCGAAACATTTGCTCGTGCAAATGGGATACATGTATCGCTACAACCCGGCCGTGATCATGCTTCGCGACTTTTTGAAGCGGGGCTGGCTGGGCGAACCGTTTGAAGTTCACACCGTGATGAGCAAGGTCGTGCCGCCGCGAAAACGTAAGCTGTTGGCGGAGTATCCTGGCGGCGTGATGTTTGAACTGGGCTGCCACATTGTCGACCTGGTGCTGGGCGTGTTGGGGCCGCCGCTGCAAGTGACGTCGTTCCGGCAGCATGCGTCGGAGCAAGACGATGCATTGGTCGACAACATGCTGGCCGTGTTGAGTTACGCGAGCGCTTTGGCCACGGTCAAAACCAGCGCTATGGAAGTCGATGGTTTTGCCCGCCGGCACTTCGTGGTTTGCGGCACGGAGGGAACGTTCCATATCCAACCGCTCGACCGCCCGGCGGTGCGCGTGGCGTTTTCCACGCCCCATGGAAAATACAAACGCGGCTACCAAGACCTCGCCATGCCCGCCTTCACGCGTTACATCGCCGACGCCGCCGACATGGCCCAAATCATTCGTGGCGAAAAAGACGCCGACTTCTCCTACGACCACGACGCCGCCGTGCAAAAAACCGTGCTCCAAGCCAGCGGCGTGAAGCTGGAGGCGTTGTAGTCGGGCAAGGTATAACGCAAAAAAGCCCCCACTTCAGGGAAATCGCTTGACATCCTACCCGGCCTTTGCAATTATAGACGTAAAGATCCGCTTGTCGTTTATCCTGGGTTCAGGAGTTGCTCCATGATATCTCAAACCGCCGAATACGCCTTACGGGCGATTGTTTACCTTGGAAATCAGGCTGGCACGGCTTGTACGACCGCCGAGTTGGCGGGAGAAATCGACGCTCCCACCAGCTATTTGGCCAAAGTGATGAAAGGTTTGACCCGTGCGGGCATTGTCGCCTCCCAACGCGGATTACACGGTGGTTTCACACTCAACCGAGATCCGAATGATGTCACGATCTTGGAAGTGGTGAACGCCGTCGACGCGTTTCATAGGATCACCGAATGTCCGCTCGGCCGGCCGGCGCACGCCAGCGGCTTGTGCCCGCTGCACCGCCGGATGGACAACGTCATGGAGGCCGCCGAAGAATCGCTGGGCCATATGTCGATCGGTGAAGTGCTGCTGGAGCCGGGTTTGCTCTGCGCCTTGCCTTGCGTGGCTGAGCCCGTAACGCTCGAACCCCGCACGTCTTCGTAACGGCCTCCCGCTGCGTCGCTCCCACCCAACTATTACCCAAAAAAACTAAAACCTACGCTACCCACTCCAGCCGCCCCGCCTACTCAAGCAAACGGCGCCCCACGCCGCAACTGCTTCCCGCCTCAACACCGAATGAAGGAGAACGGTGACATGACGACACCGCCCGCTCGCCGCATTGTTCTGGTGACTCTGACTACTCTTTTCGCCTTGCAGACGAGTATCGCCTTCGCGGAAGAGCCGGCCGCCGCCCCCCAGCGGATCGATTTTGTCAAACACATTCAACCCATTCTGCGGGCCAAGTGTTATGAATGCCACGGCGCCGAAGCGCAGGAAGCCGGTCTCCGATTGGACTACCGCGCCGCAGGGTTAGGCGGAGGCGACAACGGGACCGCGATTGTTCCCGGCAAACTCTCCAAGAGCTTGCTCTTTCTCGCCGTTGCCGGTGACGACGAAGACACCAAAATGCCGCCAGAAGACGAAGGCGAGCCGCTCACAAAAGAAGAAGTCGGGCTGGTGCGGGCCTGGATCGAGCAAGGCGCGAACTGGCCCGTTGGCGTCGATGGCGACGCCTCTGGAAAGCGCCTCGGCGCCGACCACTGGGCCTTCCAGCCGCTGGCGCATATCGCGCCGCCCAAGTTGAACGATCCTTGGTTGCGAAACGAGATCGACGCATTTGTGTTGCGTCGCCTTCAGCGGGAGGGCGTCCAACCCTCGCCCCAAGCCGAGCCGCACGTGCTCATCCGGCGGCTCTACCTCGACCTGATCGGCCTGCCGCCCACGCCCCAAGAACTGAACCAGTGGTTGCAGCAGGCGAAGCAAGCAGCGAACGCTATATCTAAAAAAGACGCCCCAGCCGCACAAGGGCCAGCCGCACAATGGTATGAGCAGTTGGTGGATCATCTGTTGAAGTCGCCCCACTTTGGCGAGCGTTGGGGGCGCCACTGGCTCGACCTAGCGCGTTACGCCGACAGCGACGGCTACGAAAAAGACCTGCCCCGGCCATACGCCTGGAAATGGCGCGACTGGGTGATCAACGCCGTGAATCGCGATCTGCCTTTCGACCAGTTCACGATCGAACAACTCGCCGGCGACCTCCTGCCCGGCGCGACCACCGAACAGCGAACCGCGACCGGCTTTCATCGCAACACGCTGACCAATCGGGAGGGCGGTGTCGACCAAGAGGAGTATCGCATCAAGGCGGTAAAAGATCGGGTCTACACCACGAGCACTGTCTGGCTGGGGCTGACAGCGCAGTGCGCCGAGTGCCATAGCCACAAGTTTGATCCTATCTCGCAGCAAGAGTATTACGAACTCGCCGCATTTTTCAACAACGCCGATGAAATAGACATCGCCACGCCGACGCCTGGGGAAACCGCAGCCTACCAGCAAGCCAAAGCCAAGTTCGCCGTGCAACAAAAGGAGATGCAGGCGAAAATCGCGGCTGCGGAAAAATCGCTCGCCGAGCGTCAAACCGCCTGGGAAACGCGTTTGGCGGCTGCGGCAACCGCCGCCCGTAAAGATCTGCCCGAGAACATTCTGGCGGCGCTTAACATTCCCGCCGACCAACGCTCGACCGATCAAGCCAGCGCGTTGCTGGCGTTCTATGCCAAGGTCGACACCGAACTGCTCGCACTGAAAAAAGCCGCCGATGAATTTGGGAAAAAGGCGCCGAAGCCGCCGGCCGCGAAGTCGCCGGTGTTTGCGGAACATTCCCAGCCGCGCGAAAACTACGTACACCAACGCGGCGATTTCCGCCGGCCGGGCCAAACCGTGCAGGCGGGCGTGCTCGGCGTGTTGAATCCGTTCCAGCCCCAACACAAACAACCCAACCGATTGGATCTAGCTCGCTGGTTGGTCGACCCCGCCAACCCGCTCACGCCGCGCGTGGCGGTGAACCGAATCTGGCAGTATTTGTTTGGCCGCGGCATCGTGGAAACCACCTGGGATTTTGGCACCCAAGGCGCGCCGCCCACGCACCCTGAACTGCTCGATTGGTTGGCCGGCGAATACCTCCGGCGCGGTTGGAGCCGTAAGGCGATGATCAAACTGATTGTGTCGTCGGCGGCGTATCGGCAGTCGTCCGTGGCGCGGCCTGAATTGGAAACCCGTGATCCCAAAAACGATGCAATCGCGCGGCAAAATCGTTTCCGGCTAGATGCCGAAATCGTGCGCGATCAGTATCTGACCGCCAGCGGATTGCTGTACCGCAAAGTGGGCGGACCGGGCATCTATCCGGCCTTGCCGGCCGATGTCGCGGCGCTCGGTTACGCGGGCAGCGTGAAGTGGCGTCCTAGCAAGGCGCCCGACAAATACCGCCGGGGAATGTATATCTTCTTCCTCCGCAGCGTTCCGTATCCGATGTTGACCACGTTCGACGCGCCGGAGTCGTCGGTTGTCTCGACGCAGCGCGACCGCTCCAACACACCGTTGCAATCGCTCACGCTGTTGAACGACCCGGTGTTCGTCGAATGTTCGCAAGCCCTCGCCCGCCGCATCCTTGACGAAGCGCCGGCCGACGCCAACGCCCGCATTGATTACGTCTTTCGTTTATGTTTGGCTCGCGCGCCCGATGAATTTGAACGGGCTCGTTTAACGCAACTCCACGACCAACTGTTGAAGCTCTACGAAGCCCATGCCGACAGCGCGGCGAAAATGGCCGGACACACCGAGCAAGCGGCGAAAGAGAATCAGCCAGAGGCGGTTGCACAAGCCGTCTGGACGACCTTGGCCCGCGCCATCATGAACCTCGACGAATTTGTAACGCGTGAATAGTGCGACCGGCCATCAGCCTTTCCAGGATTCAGCCAACTGAAAACGACAAACTAAAAACGACCGGCAGGGAATCAGGAGGATCGAAATGAACCCGCTCCAAGAAAACATGCTCCAATCACGCCGCGGTTTCTTCACCAGCGCGGCCAGCGGATTGGGCCTCGCCGCCATGGCGTCGTTCCTGGAAGACGATGGCCTGCTGGCCAAGGGCGCCAGCGGCGGCGCGTTGGCCAATAATCCGCTGGCGCCGAAGTTGGCGCAGTTCGCGCCGAAGGCGAAGTCTTGCATTTTCTTCTTCATGGCGGGCGGACCCAGCCAAGTCGACCTGTTCGACCCGAAGCCGCAGTTGACCAAACTCGATGGGCAAAAACTCCCCGAATCGTTCACCAAGGACGTGCAATTCGCGTTTCTGCAAAAAGAGACCGCGCGCGCCATGGCGAGCCCTCGCAAATTCATTCGGCATGGGGAATCGGGGGTGGAATACTCCGACCTGCTGCCGCATATCGGCTCCTGCGCCGACGACATCTGCATGATTCGCTCGCTGCACACCGACGTATTCAATCATCATCCCGCGCAGTTGATGATGGAAACCGGCGTGCCGTTTTTCGGCCGGCCGAGCGTCGGCTCTTGGTTGCTGTACGGCCTGGGTAGTGAATCGCGGAACTTGCCGGGGTATGTCGTGCTGACTTCGGGGCGCGGCGCCAGCGGTGGAACCACGCTCTGGTCGAGCGGCTTTCTGCCTTCCACCTACGCCGGAGTGTTGTTCCGGAATAAAGGCGAGCCGGTGCTCAACCTGACCAACCCTCCCGGCGTTTCCAACCAGGTGCAGCGCGTGAGTCTCGACGCGCTGCGCGACTTGAACGGGCATCGTTACGATAAAATCGCTGATCAGGAAATCGCCAGCCGCATCGCCTCGTATGAGTTGGCGTTTCGCATGCAGTCGGCGGCGCCTGAACTGATCGATCTGTCGGGCGAAACCAAGGAAACTCTAGACGCTTACGGCGTCGGCCGCGGTCAAGGCGACCAAAAAGGAGATGGACGCGGCGGTGGCGGCGGCGTGTTCGACTCCTTCTCGCGCAACTGTTTGTTGGCTCGCCGGTTAGTGGAAAGGGGCGTTCGCTATGTGCCGATTTTCCACGCTTCGTGGGATCATCACAGCAACCTGAACCAAGGTTTGTCACATAACTGCCGCATGGCCGACCAGCCAATTGGAGCCTTGCTCAAAGACCTCAAACAACGCGGCCTCTTGGATAGCACGCTCGTGGTGTGGGTTGGCGAATTCGGCCGCACGCCGTTGGGCGAGAACCGTAAAGGCTACAAAACCGTCACGGGGCGCGACCACCATCCGTTCGCCTTCAGCGCCTGGATGGCCGGCGGCGGCGTGAAAGGCGGGCAAGTTGTTGGCCGCACCGACGAATTCGGCTGGAACATCGTGGAAGAGCCGGTGCATATCAACGACTTCCACGCCACGTTGCTGCATCTGTTCGGCTTCGACCACAAAAAGCTGGTCTACCGCTTCGCCGGGCTCGACATCCGACTGACCAACGTGGCCGGCAACGTAGTGAAGAAGGTGTTGGCGTGAAGGACACCATGAGCTTTTCGAGTTACACGCGAGACGACTTCGCCACCAGCCCTTTGATGTTTTATTATGAGGTCACGCAATCTTGTGATCTGGTTTGCAAGCATTGCCGGGCTTCGGCGCAGGCCTGTTCGCATCCTGAGGAATTGAACACCTCGCAATCGCTGGCCTTGCTGGATCAAATCGCCAGCTTTCCCCGCAAGCCGAACTTGGTGCTCACCGGCGGCGACCCACTCAAACGGGCCGATATTTTTGACCTCATCCGCCATGCGGTGGCCTCCGGTTTGCAGGTTGCACTGACGCCGTCAGCCACGCCGCTGGCCACAAAAGACGCGCTGCGCTCCGCCCAGGAAGCGGGCGTGCGTCGTTTGGGAATCAGCCTTGATGGCGTCGACGCCCAAACGCACGATGCCTTTCGCGGCTGGGAGGGAAGTTTTGACCGCACGATCCAGATGATGCTCGACGCCCGAGAGTTGGGGCTCTCGGTGCAGGTCAACACCACGATCACGCGCCGCAACCTCAAGCAAATCGACGACCTAGCAACATTACTTTCAACGCTGGGAATCGCGATGTGGTCTGTTTTCTTTTTGATTCCGGTCGGACGCGGCATCGACGAAGAACGCATTTCACCCGAACAGTACGAAGAAGTTTTCGAACGATTATGGCTGCAAGCCGGCCGCCAGCCGTACGGCGTCAAAACAACCGAAGCTCCGCACTACCGCCGCTTCGTATTGCAACGCAAGGGCGATCCATTGGCCGCGCCGAGCGTTGGCCAACAGTCGGCGCGGAGCCGTACGCACCGCGCTCCGTTGGGCGTTCGCGATGGCAACGGCATTATGTTTGTCGGCCACACCGGAGAGATTTTCCCCGCCGGTTTTCTCCCTCTGGAGTGTGGACGTTTCCCACAAGATTCGGTGGTCGAGGCGTATCAAACCCATCCCACGTTTCTGGCGCTGCGCGACGCCAACCAGTTTTCGGGCGACTGCGGCGTATGCGAATATCGATTTATCTGTGGCGGCAGCCGCAGCCGCGCGTTCGCCGTTAGCGGCGACCCGCTCGCCGCCGAACCAGATTGCACCTACCAGCCGCAACAAGTTCCCGCAATTGATCTGGAGGCAATGTAGGGCCGTGCGGTTTTTTATGGTCGTCTTTCGCGCCGCGAGAGAACGCTACTTTCTCGGAGCGAAAGGCGACGATAGGGCAATGGCTCCTCGAACGCTCACCAGGAACAATCCCAATATAAGTTCCCGGTTGTAGCTCAAAAAAGCCCGGCATTTCCAAAATGCCGGGCTTTTAATCCGGTAGGTAAATTCGGGACCGTTCCCTAGCTCGATACGGGTAACGGCCGCGTGGCGGCGCCGCTGTGAAAAAAGCAACGGTTTCCACCGCACTCTTGGGCGGCGGACATTGCCGATCTCGCCCGCCGGATAAACTTCTCGGCGTTTTCACCGTCGGCGCCTTCCGCCACTCCAATGCTGACCGTAAACAGGCACAGTCCGCCATCGACGGATATCACGCAACGGGAGCAGCCTTGATGCACCTCGCGGGCGATTTTCGACAAATCGGCAAAAGAGGCGCCTGGCGCCGAAAGGGCGATCGCACCATCGTGAAGCTGTGTCGAATGGTCGAATTCCTGGGCGGCGTCGTACAACAAATTCAGCACGGCGCTGATGACCTTTTTACCGATCGATTCCCCGTGCGCCGCCACGATCTGCTCAAACTCATCGACCTGCACCAACAAAGCCGACACCGAGACGCCGCCGCCCGTTTGCGAGGATAGCTGTCGTCGTAGGTCCTCGTCGAACGAATGCGGTGAAGACGCCGCCTCGGCGGACGCAGGCGCCGTTTTGCGACGTTCCGGCAGCGAACGTTCAACTTCGGACGCCACCCCTTGCGGCTGGTTTTCGCCCTGCTCCGGCTGGCCCCCAACGGCGAGTCGCAGCGCCTCCCGACATCGTTTGGCGTCGTCTTGAAGCGTGCTGGCCTTGCTCTGAGCAGGCTGCGGCTTCGAGGACGTTTTCTTAGCGACGGTTTTCTTAGCGACCGGCGCCTTTTCGCTTTTACGCGTCTTACTTTCGCCCAGCCGTTCGCCCTGCTCTTTTTTGACGTCGATTGCCGACGAGAGCGGGAAGCAACTCTGGCCATTATGCCCGTGGCCGCAATTTCTCCCAGCCGCCTTCGAGGCGTACATCGCTTCGTCGGCGCGACGAATCAAATCTTCGATCGATTCGCCCGGCAACAATTGTGCGACGCCAACGCTGAGCGTCACTCCGAGAGATTTGTTGTCGATCGTCCAACGCGAATTTTCCGTCGAGGTTCTCAGTCGTTCGGCGACGTTACGCGCCGTGGCGAGTGTTGTTCCCGGCAAGACGGCTGCGAACTCTTCGCCGCCATAACGCGCTAGAACATCGTCGGCGTCGGTTTTCGATTGCAAGACCTTCGCCACCGACTGTAAAATTTCATCGCCCACTTGGTGGCCGTACTCGTCGTTGAACGGTTTGAATTTGTCAATATCCATGATGATCAACGAGAGCGGCTCGCCGCTGGTCTGATATTCGACGTGCTGGCGGGCCAACGCCATGTCGAAAGCCCGACGATTCGCCGTGCCTGTGAGGGCGTCGGTGAGGGCGTCGTTCGAGAGCGATTGCAACTGGGTGGCCTGCGATTGCAACTGCTTCTCGGCTTGCACCAACTGAGATTGCATCTCGCGGTTGGCAAATACGAGTTGCTCAATGGTCTTGAGCACGACCGGCGAGGGAGCTTCCAAATGGATTAGCTCTTCGTTAATTTCATTCACTTGATTGTTGTGGTGGTCGACGTTTGCGGCGAGTCCTTGGGTTGTGTTATAGAGTTGAGTCAAAATCTCTTCAGCGCTAACCAGGTTCTCCATACTGAGCGGTTGCTCGGCGTCGCGGGCTGGCTGTTCCGCTGCGACAGAGTCGGTCGCGGCGGTTGGCGGCGCCTCTTTTAGAAAGACTCGCAAAGGCGGCTGGCGTGAGCGGGCCCACCAAGCCCCCAACGCCACCCCCCCACTCCCGAAAAACAAAGCAGTCACTGAACTCACTACAACAATCGTCATGGCGACATTCCCAGGCAAGGAGTGCAACAAGCTTCCCACGACTCTACCCAAGCCGACGAAGCAATGTTGTCTACATATTCAGATAGGTTGCGGGTTTCCCACAGTCAAGGTGAAGATGGACACAAACAAGGCAATTTTTTTGAATCATGATAATGAGAGTAAAGTGCTTGGTTTGCTGCTCGCCAGAGGGCAAAATGGCAGGCGTCGTCTCATCCGCCGCCGAAGTTTGCATCGCGGCGAGGTATTGCCAACAGGGGAAGAAGTCGCATGCGGGAACCCACACACAAACCGCCTCGCTCGGAAGGGCGGAAATTCACCCGACGTCGCCAGATACTGCACGCTATTGCGGCACTGGGACTGGGCGGCGCCGTTTTTCAGCGCGCCGTGGCCGCGCAAATCGAACAAGGCGGAGCGGTCAGCGCGGCAATGATCCAGCAGGCCAGTTGGATTGCCGGGTTGGAATTTTCCCAGGCCGAAGCCGAGCAAGCCGCTGCGTCGTTACAATCGTCGTTGCGAAAATTTTTGGCCATGCGCGCCGCCGACATCGGTTACGATGTTCCGCCGGCGCTGGTCTTCCAGCCAGATGTTTCAGACGCGAAATCAGACAATTCAACCGGCCAAGACGCGGCGTTCGTTCCACCCCGGGTCGAACGTCCGCACCACAACGACGATACCGCTTTTTTTTCCGTCGCGCAAATGGCGGCGCTGCTACGTTCGCGACAAGTTTCTTCGCTCGAACTGACGCAGCTCTCTCTGGACCGTTTGCGGCGGTTCGACCCGCAGTTGCACTGCGTGGTCTCACTGACAGAAGAATTGGCTTTGAAGCAGGCGCGGCGGGCCGACGAGGAAATCGCGGCGGGCAAGGTGCGCGGCCCTTTGCATGGCGTGCCCTGGGGCGCCAAGGATTTGATCTCCTATCCCGGCTATAAAACCACCTGGGGCGCAACGCCCTTTCAAGAGCAAACGCTAGCCACGAAAGCGGCCGTCGCCGAACGTTTGGAACAGGCGGGCGCCGTGCTGGTTGCCAAACTTTCATTGGGCGCCCTGGCTCAGGGAGACCGCTGGTTCGGCGGCATGACGCGCAATCCTTGGAATTTGGAGGAAGGCTCCAGCGGTAGTTCGGCCGGCTCCGCCGCTGCGGTATCGGCCGGATTGGTCGGTTTCGCCATCGGCAGCGAAACGCTGGGCAGTATTATTTCGCCTTGCCGACGTTGCGGCGTCAGCGGACTTCGGCCCACGTTCGGCCGCGTGAGTCGATATGGCTGCATGACCTTGGCCTGGAGCATGGATAAACTCGGCCCCATCGCGCGGACTCTCGAAGACTGCGCCTTGGTGTTCGCCGCCATTCATGGCCGCGACCATCGCTACGCCGCGGCGGTCGACCGGCCGTTCGTCTGGCCGCCGAAGCGGAAGCTCACCGAAATGCGCGTCGGTTATTTCGAAAACAACATTCCTCGCTCCGAGCGGGAAGATCTGCGAATCTTGCAAGATTTGGGCGTACGACTCAAGGCGATTTCCTTACCCGACAACCTTCCCATCAATGCGCTCACCATCATATTGAACGCGGAGGCTGCGGCGGCGTTCGACGAACTCACCCGCGCGGGCGTCACCGAAGGCCTCAATTCGTGGCCGCGTGCTTTCCGGCAAGGGCACCTGACGCCCGCCGTGGAGTATCTGCGGGCCAATCGCATTCGCACGCTGCTTTGCCGCCAGATGGCGGAGTTGTTTCAAGACGTCGACCTGTACGTGGGCGGGAACGATCTCGTTTTGACAAATATGACCGGGCATCCATGCGCCGTGTTGCCGGCTGGTTTTCGGGAGCGCGACGGCGTCGAAACGCCCTATGCAATCACGTTCACGGGAAAACTGTATGGCGAATCCGATCTTCTAGCGGTGGCCTCCGCGTACCAGCGGGCAACGGGCGTCCACCTCAAGCGGCCTCCGCTCAAGGCAGGCGCCGGCGGCTAGCATCTTGCCTCGCGGCGAAAGTAGCGTTCTTTCGCGGTGCGGAAGGCGATACGCATTGTTTGGACAATGCCTACTCATTCTTCGCTGAAATGGGGCTTCGCTGAAATGGGGCCGGCGAGCAACGTCTGCAAGCACGTGTGGGCTGTTGTGGCATTGTTGGCGGCGAGCGCGGCGGCGGCTTGTTGAAGTTGGTTTTGCTGTCGGGCAGTGAAGGGCGTCGGCTGGCCCGGCGGCGGAAAGGGGCCCAAACGTCGAGAAATGGCCTCGAGCAACGGCGCGACGCCTTCGCCCGAGAGAGCGCACGTGTTGATTTCCCCATCGCTCGGAGCGTGCTCGTTGCTCGGAGCAGGTTCGCCGCCTGAAGCTTGCCGCTGGAGGTCCGACTTATTGCGCACGCAGAGCAAGGCGTCGGCCGCAATGGTGCGAAAGGCTTCGTTGTCTTCGGCATGGTCGGGTTGACCACACGCTCGCACCCAAACGACTAAATCGGCTTGTTCGATTTGCAACCGCGCGCCGGCGACGCCTTCGGCTTCTAGTGAATCATCGGTCGAGCGCAGACCGGCGGTGTCGGAGAAAACAACCGGCCAGCCGGCGATGGCCGCAGTGGCGGCAACAACATCGCGCGTGGTGCCGGGTTGGTCGTGAACCACAACGCGTTGGAAGCCCAGAAGGGCGTTGATCAAGCTGCTCTTGCCGACGTTTGGCCGCCCGGCTAGAACGATTTTCCAAGGTTCCGTCAAACGCCGGCCGCGCCGCGCATTGGCGAGCAATCGCTGGAGCCGCTCCTGCGCCGCGCCCGCATCGAACAATTCAAGGATGGTTTCGATTTCCGCCTGCAAAGCGCCGTGGAGCTGGTCGAGCAAAACGGCGGCGGTTTGTTCCGTTTGCGCGGCGGCCAAGGCGATGGCGGCTTCGACGTGCAGCGTATTTTGTTCGTGCTTGAGCCAATCTTGCCAGGTCGATTCGCGGCAACCGGCGGTTGCCAACGTGGCCATCACGCCACTTGCCACGATCGGACCGCCGTGGCAATGGATTTCAACCGAGCGTTCATCGGGACGGCAGACCACGACATCTTCCCGGCCATCGGCAAGCCGCCAATGGCCAAAGGCAATGGCGCCGAGCGGCGTGTCCGCCAGAGGAATTCCGCTGGCGGCGAGGAAAAAGCGATCGGTTCGCTGCGCCGCATCCTCGCCCGACATGAGAATAGAGGCCACCGCGCCCCGCCCCGGCGGCGTGGCCAGCGCAAACCGACAGCGTTGTTCGGCGCGGCTATCGTTGGGCATGCTGGGAATCTTCCTTTACCTTTCGGCACGAGGCGCCGCCGGGCGGCGGCGTGGCGATAATTCCCGCCAAGACGAGATCCGCCCGATATTCGGCGCCGCCTCCCAGGCAATCGGCCAATATTTTTCCGCCGCCGCCAGTGATGAAGCAATGCGGGGGCTGCTCGAACTGCTGGGCCAAACGCGTGGTGAGTTCTCGCGCGGTTCCCACCACGCCCCAAAACAGGCCGGCTTGAATTGCTTTCTCGGTCGACTTACCCAAAGCCGGGGGCGGCGCGTCGGCCAAAAGTTTTTCGACCAAAGGCAGTTGGTCGGTGGCGTCATGGAGGGCTTTGGCGGAGAGCGCCGCGCCCGGCGCGATGGCCCCGCCCAAGAAGGCGCCGTTTGGTCCGACGAGGTCGACCGTCAACGCGGTTCCGGCGTCGATGACCATGGCGGGCCGCGCCGGTTCTCGAATTTGATTGACCGCCACGGCCGCCGCAAGCCGGTCCAGCCCGACGCGTTCCGGAAAGTCGACCTGAACCGTGAGCGGCAGGTCTTCGTGTTTGAGCAGTTGATGGAAGGCGCCTTGTTGGCGCCGTTGCAACCACTGCATGATCGCCGCTTCGGCGCCGCGATGTACGCTGATGATTCGCCAGTTGGGCCGCTCGCCATGGAGCCAGGGCAAGAGCGAGGCGAAATCCAACGTTTCGGTTGCCAAGACGAAACGCCGATCTGCGGAAGACGACGCGCCGGCGCCCACGGGAAAGTAACCCAGTTGGATCGTGGTGTTGCCGATATCAACGGCGACCGTCGGGGCTAATTGTTCAAACTGCATTTGTTCGTCAAACTGCATTTGTGTCGAACGATCGATCAGTTCGACGCCGATTTAATGGACTTGATAAAAACCATCACATCGGCCAGATCTTGCGGAGAAAGTTCTTTTTCCAAGCCTTCGGGCATCAACGATTTTCCGCTCGAAACGAGCTGCTCGATATTCTTGCGCAGCACCACGACTTCTTTCGCTTCGGGCTGACGGAGCGTGATGCTATTAGTGGTTTCGGCGGCGATGATGCCGCTTTGAATTCGGCCGTCTTCGGTGATCACGTTGTAAACATTGAAGTTCGGCTGTGCTTCTCGATTGGGGTCGAGAATGGCGAGGAGCAAATCGGCGGTCGATTTATTTTGCACCGTGACAAAATCCGGCGCAACCCGATGCCCCAGTTCGCCGGCCCGATGGCATACCGCGCATTTACGTTTGAACACCTCCAAGCCGCGCCCGCCTTGGCCTTCCAATTCGAGCACGCCCCGAAACGCGGCCACCACGGCGGCGCGGTCGGAATTGACTTCCCGGCCTAATAATTTCTTGGCGGCGGCGCGAATCTTGGCGTTGGGATGGTCTCGCAAGCGTTGTTTTTTTTCTTGTTCGAGGTCGCTGAGTAAAATGGCTTTCGTCTTGATGGCCGCCAGCAAAAGCTCGGTGCGATTCACACTGGCCAGCATGGCGCCCGAAACATCGCGACGAAGCTGCGGACTGTACGTCTTCCACTGGGAAAGCAGCAACGCGCCGGCCTGCGGCGCCTTCTGTTGCCCCAGAGCGGAAACGGCGGCGCGTTGTAACGACATCGGCGCCTGCGGCGAGAGGTAGTCCGGCAGATGCTCGGCGGCGACGTCAAAATCGGCGAACGCCAACAGGCCGATTGCCGCAGCGCGTTGCTCCAGAGGAAGTTTTTCGTCGGCCGCCAAACGCGCTGCGCGTGCAAACAGTTGGCCGACCCGCGAATGCAAAGGCGGCGAAGCGGCTTTGTCTTGCAGCAGCGTGGAAAGAGACGCCCCACGACGCTGCAAGCCCTCACCCAACGACGCCAGCACCACTTGCTGGACCGAGAGCGGTATCTCGGTGGAAATAGCCGCCGACAACAGCCGCAACGACGGCGCGGGGTCGGGATTCGAACCGGCGATCAAAGCCAGTTCCGATAACATCGCGGCGGCGTGTTTTTGTCGCAGGAATGCGTCATCGCCCAACAGCGCCGCCGCCAAACGGTCGGCCCGCGAGCCCACCGAGGAAAGCAACGCCGTGCGGATATCGCCGTTGTTTCGAGGATCGCGCGCCAAACGCGTTAAACCTGCAAGCACCCGCCCGCCATCGGCTTCGCCCAAGGCGAAGGCCAATTGAAATCGAACGCGGTCGTGGTCGTCGTCGGACAACACCAACAAGGCGCCCACCAGCTTGGCATTCCGCTTCAAGAAGGGTGCGGAAAGCTGAACGGCGTGCTCGCGCACATGCGCGTCGCTATCCTGAAAGGCTTGCTCCAGCAGACTCGGCGTCAGAACGCCCAAACCGGCCAACGTGTGTAAGGCATGCACGCGGGCCAACGGTTTTGCTGACTTACGCGCCAAACTTTCCAGTTGCGGAACGACTTCCTTGGCGTCGCGCTCCCACAACAAACGCTGCGCCGTTTCCCGGTTCCAACTATTGCCCGACTCCAACTCCGCGACCAACGCCGCGTTGGAAAAGTCGCCCAAACGCGGCGGGCGAATCCGCCGCATGTGGGGGCTCACGATGCGATAAATACGGCCGCGGTCGGAGCCGCTTTGCAAATGCAGATACTGCTTGATTTCCTCCGGAATGGAGTAAGGGTGCTCGATCGTTTCGCGATACATGTCGAGCACGTACAGCGAGCCGTCGGGAGCGTTGACAAAATTCACCGGCCGGAACCAGTTGTCGGTCGAGCGAATGAACTCCGTGTTTTCGTCGGCCCGTTGCGCGGAGAACGTGACGCCGCTGGGCGTGAGCACTTTGCGATGTACGAGGTTGCCGCCCACATCGCCGATGAACGCATTGCCGTGAAACTCCTCGGGGTACGCCGAGCCACGGTAAATCGTGACGCCCGTGGCCGAGGTGAAATACCCGATCGGATACTCCGTCGGCACGCCGCCTTTTTTCTTCGTGGGATCGAGCGGAATGAATTGCCAGGAGCCGTCGGCGCCGATCACGAGTTTGTAACCCTTGGCTTCCGCCCGCCATTTTTGTCGCATGATGCGCCACGGCTCTGGAGGGCTGGTGCGATACACACGAGCGCCGGCGCCATCGGCGGCAATGCTGCGAATCAACCCGGAAACCGCCAAGTAAGGATTCCTGGCTAGGTACTTCTGCGGAAAAATGATCTGCTGGATATGATTGCTGTTGCTGCACACGAAGCGGTTTCCCCAGTCGTCGAGCGAGAGCCCAAACTGTTGGCCGCCGGTAACACGCTCAAACGTTTCCGTTTTTGGATCGAGACGCACATCGCGCCCGCTCACCGAGAATAAAGGACGCCCTCGCTGTTTGAGGTCGGCGGGGTTTCTTCCGCCGGCGAAATAGATGCGATTATCCAACCCCCATTTCAAACCGTTGGCGACCGCCTGCACGTTGCCTCGGCCAAAGCCCGAGAGCACGATTTCGCGCACATCGGCTTTGTTGTCGCCATCGGTATCCTTGAAGTAATACAGATACTGCGGGGCCAACACGAAAACGCCGCCGTTGTAACAACAGACCGATGTCGGCCAACTGATTTGATCAGCGAACACCACGCTCTTATCCATGCGGCCATCGCCGTTGGTGTCTTGCAGCAGGCGAATAATGCCGGCGTCTTTTTTTCCGCCGCCCTGGGGGTTGAGTTTGGTCGGCTCGTGCGAGAAAGGGTAGCCGTGCATTTCCGCGACATACATTCGGCCGAACTCATCGAAGCAGGCGTCAACCGGGTCGGCGACCAGCGGCTCGGCGGCCACCAATTCGAGCGAGAAACCGCGAGCGAGTTGAAAGGTTTTGAGTGCGTCGGCGGGTTCGGTGTGGGGAATGAGCGGTAAGTCGGCCGGGGTCGCCTTTCGCACTGGTTCGGCGGCGTGCGTGGAGGGAATTACCCAACTGAGTAATACGCCGATCAGCAACACGCCGCAAAGCAGCGCTGGGGCAAAGCGGCCTAATGAGGAAATGAACGGTATCGAAGTAAAACGAACGGCCGAGCGGCGGGGAAGTAAGTGCGGCATGGAGGCGATAATCTTTTCGAGGTGGGGAACTTCTTTGATAGGTTTCAGTTTAAGTGAAGTGAGGGCCGGTATTCAAGGCGGCGAATCAACGCCTTGCCTGACAGCACGCTATTCGTCTCGCGGTTTGATCGGTAAAGGATGTCGTAGCGAGTGAGAAAAGTTTGATGTTCACGCGGAATCGGCTATCCTCGATGCACTCGACGGATGAAAATCACATGGTATGCGGGGTCGTTTTGTGGAGCCATTGAGGCGCCGCCGCAGCGATGCTCGCCCGCCAATTTAACTCGCTAAATCTATTCGGAGAGAGACCTCATGCCGAACGACAATCCCTACAAATCAGGTTCGGCGCCGCCCGCCGACTCTGAAACGTCGCAGCCGGTGAATATTTCGTCAACACATGCTGCGTACAATATTGTTTCAGACACCGTCGTCGGTCTGAACGTGCGTAGGAGTGACAACAAATTCCAAGCGATTTTCATTTTGGTTGCAATGCTTGTGTCGGCCTCCGTTGGCGCAGGTCTGGCGGTTTTCAACAGCGGCGGGAAATTGCCGTGGTATGGCGGCGCCTTGATTGGCGCCTTCGCGGGATTGGTGATTGGCGTTTTTGCCAGCGGCATTGTTCTGATGATCTATCGAGCGGTGCGGCACATGCAAGGGAAACACGAATAGGCGCGCGGCGGTTGAAAACACACCAACCGCTAGGAATCGACCTGAAAACAAATGCGGCATCCCTTTGTTTGGCCGAAGGCCAAGATCATCGTAACCTGTTTGAGGTCGTGGCGCGGCGGCTGGCGCCTGGCCTTCGGCCAACAGGAACAGAAACGACAGGCCGTTCCGCGAACCTTCGCGTGCTCGAAATCCTCTTGCAGTACGACGCCCCTTGGACACCAGCGACTTCGCCCCGTAGACTAATCGGCCCGGCAGACAAATCGGCCCGTATTGGAAACGGCAATATTCTTCCAGTCCCTGGCACACCCTCCACCTACCGCGTTGCTTCCCATGCTGAGAAATGTGGCCCTCAAATCATTGACACACCAAGGCCTGACCGTGGAAGGGTATTCGCGGGCGGCGGTGCAATCGTATTGGCGAATTCCCGAACTCAAACTGGGGTTCGACTTCGGCGCCCAACCCTGGGATTTCATGGGAACCGGCACGTGGTTTGTCTCGCATTACCATCTCGACCACATCGCGTCATTGCCGGTGTATGTGGCCCGCCGGCGGATGATGAAAATGGAGCCGCCCACCATCTATCTGCCCGAACATGGCCTGGACGCCGTCGAACAAATGATGCGGGCCTTCAGCAAACTCGACCGCAGCCGCATGCCATGCGAACTTGTGCCCGTAAAAGCCGGCGATGAAATCGAGCTTTCGCGGGAGAATGTCGTCACGGTGTGCGCGACCAAACACACCATTCCCTCGGTTGGTTATATTGTTTGGCAACGCCGCAACAAACTCAAACCGGAGTTTTCCAGCCTCTCCGGCGAACAGATTCGCGAAAAGCGGTTGGCTGGCGTGGAAATCGCCACCGAACAACGCGTGCCGCTGGTGGCCTACCTGGGCGACAGCACCGCCGCCGGGCTTGATAACAACCCCGACATGTTCAAGGCCAAAATCCTGATTGCGGAAATGACGTTTGTCGCCCCGGACCACCGCCAGGAGCTAATTCGCAAAAACGGCCACATGCACCTCGACGATTTCGTCAAACGCCGCGACCGGTTTGAAAATGAGTTGATCATCGCCGGACATTTCAGCACGCGTTATCATCCTGATCAAATCCGCCGCCACGTGGCCAACAAATTCCCCGACATGCTCGGCGGCCGTTTGCATTTATGGCTTTGAGGCGAGCGGCAGATGAGATGAATATGGAAGAGGCGGCTCCCGAGGTTGGTTTTTGTATCGCGGGCGACGCAGGGCGGCGTGAAACGCGAAGTTTTACGTATGCCGGGTAATCCGCCAGCAGCGATGGATGCGCCGGTTGCGAAAATCGGGCGGTACGGTCTGCTTGCTGATTTCATGAATCTGGTAGTTGGCCGCCAAACCGGCGTCGAGTTTGAAGCGGCGGAAGTTCGAGGAGAAGAACACCACGCCGCCGGGCGCCAGCAACTTCGCCACTTGGTTGAGCAGGTTGGCATGATCGCGTTGCACATCCCAGACGTGGTCTTGATCTTTTCGGTTGGAAAAGGTGGGCGGGTCGATGAAGGCCAAATCGTAGGCCTCTTCCGGGCGATGGTTTTGCAGGAATTGCACGACGTCGCCGCGAATGAAGGCATGTTTTGCGTGCGTCAGTTCATTCAAGGCCATGTTTTCCTGCGCCCATTGCAGATAACGATTCGACGAATCGATCGAGGTCGTTGTCGCGGCGCCTCCGGCGGCTGCATACACGGTGAACGCTCCGGTGTAACAAAACAGATTCAGCATCCGCCGGCCTGCAGCTTCCTCTCGCACCATGGCCCGCGTTTGACGATGGTCGAGAAACAAGCCGGTGTCGATGTAGTCGGAAAGGTTGACTTGAAATCGCAAGCCGCCCTCCCGCACGACCAGCGAATAACCGGCCTCCGACATTTTTTCGTGCTGCGTGCTTCCCCGTTGTCGCAACCGCCGCTTGAGAAAAATGTGCTTGGTCGGCATCTCGAAGACATCGCCCAACGTCGCGACCATCAGCTCCAGCCACTCGGCGTGCTGGGCCGGCGAACGCTCGTGCGGCCGCTCGTATTCGCTGACGTGCAGATAATCGTCATAGCGTTCGACCACCAGCGGAATTTCGGGGATATCGCGATCATAAAGGCGATAACACGTGATATCCAGCTTGGTCGGCCAACGCCGCAAATGACGCGCTCGTTTGCGAATGCGGGCGGCGAATAGCTCCGCTTGTTGGCGGCCCTTGGCCGTCACGCCGCCAAACGCGGGGCCTCGAATTTCGCGCGGCGCCACTTTGGCCGGCGCCGTGCGTTCGCGAGGTTTGACCGTGGCTTCTTCCGTGGCGGCTTCAGCAGCTATGTCTTCAGCAGCTATGTCTTCAGCAGCTATGTCTTCAGCAGCTATGTCTTCTGCAATATTGGCCGAAGCATCCCGGTTTTGAACGTCGACGCTTGGTGCTTCTTGCGTTTCCACCGATTCGTGTTTCGAGCCAGGACGAGGGCCGTAATATTGAAACAGCGTGCAGGAGATGCGCGCGTTGAAAAGTTTGCGGCGGCGATGGGCCGCCTGGCCGACGAGTCGTTCGAAGTCGGAGCGGGCGGTCAGTATGTAGTGCGACCACGTCGGAAATCGCCGCAGCACCTCCGGCAATGCTTGGTAGATCTGCTCGACTTCCTCCATTTCTCCCAGCCGTCCGCCGTACGGCGGGTTGGTAATCAGGCAGCCATATTCGCGTTGGCTGCTGATGCGGG
>JAJRWU010000251.1 GCA_024276655.1 Planctomycetota bacterium | reverse complement strand
GAATGCACCGCAATTGAATCAAAGTCCCTTGCTTTTGGCCTAAATGCGAAAAACGCAACCCAGAAATACTGCCTTTAGTCCGCTTTGTTACTCACGACTAGCGATTCACCAAAACTCAACGTCACGCTGAACCAGTACAATTGGAGAAAGAGAAACAAAGATGCGAGCAAACAGACGGCCAATGACAAATGACCATGAACTACCGAAGAAACGAACTACCGAAGAAACAGAGAAACCATAACCGACGCCAAAAATCAATTGGCGACGAGTCTGAAGTATTTTAACCACGGATAACACCGATGGGCGCGGATGCCGGCAGCCACGACTCTTCTTCATCCGTGTGATCCGTGCCATCCGTGGTTCCTTTATTACGCGGTTAGGGCCGCTCGTGAAATGACGGGATGAACCGAGGAATAATCACGCCGTTGCACGGCAATGAGTTTAACAATTCAAAATCGCCAAGTCGTCACTAATTTCGCGAACGATGCTTATCCCTTGGACGGTCCTAACTCGCTTCTGGAGACGTCAAACATTGCAAGAAGAAGTGGTGGCGCGAATTCGCCAGAATCTGCAAGGCATTCGCCGCCGCATGGCGGAGGCCGCCGGTCGAGTTGGTCGCGATGCAGCCGCGGTGCAATTGATTGCCGTGACGAAATATGTCGACAGCCAGGTTGCCCGGGCGGTGGCGGCCGCCGGTTGCGCCGACCTCGGCGAGAGCCGGCCGCAGGAGTTGTGGCGCAAGGCGGAGGCGCTCGCCGACCTGCCGATTCGCTGGCACCAAATCGGCCACTTGCAACGCAATAAACTTGCTCGCACCCTGCCGCTGCTTGCGCTGTTGCACGCCGCCGACAGCCCTCGACTTTTGCAGTCGCTCGAACAGGCGGCTTCCACGCTTGGGCGACCGGCCCAGGTTCTGCTCGAAATCAATATCTCGGGCGACGCCTCCAAGCATGGCCTGCCGCCCAACGACGCCGCCGCGGCGCTCGCCGCCTGCCAAGATTACCGCCATGTTCAGGTGCGGGGCCTGATGGGAATGGCGAGTCGCGGCGGAGGCGTGGAGCAAGCGGAGCAAGACTTCGCACGGCTGGCCGAACTACGAACCGACCTCCAGCAACAGTTCCCCGAGTTTTCCCTGAACGAGTTGTCGATGGGCATGAGCCAGGATTTTGAAGTCGCGATCGAGCAAGGCGCCACGCTGGTGCGAATCGGCTCCGCGATCTACCAAGGAACGCCCTATCAAAAGTGAGCCCGCTCATGGGAAACGAATAAACGTAACCGCTCATGATTTTCACCGGTCGTAAGAACGCAATCCTCCGTTCTGGATCGCGTGAACTCCGCGCGATACGAATGGAACAGGAGAGAACGGAGGAAACAGAGAAAATAAACAGGATTCTCCGTTCCCTCCTGTAAAATCAAGCCGGCGTCACGAGGAACATTCCAATTAAACTCAATCGCCATTAAAATCCCCGCAGAGTCAACGTAAAAAGCATGATCGATTTCCTACAACTTTCCGGCAAGAGTTTTTTGGTGTTTGGCGTCGCCAATCGCAAGAGCGTGGCTTATCACATTGCTCGTTTGATTGAGGAAAACGGCGGCCGGGTTTTTTATGTCGTCCGCAGTGAGAAACGAAAATCCGAGATCGCGAAACTCACGGCCGACGCCCCGGTGTTTGTTTGCGACGTCGAACATGAAGAGCAGATCGAACGCCTACAAGCGGAGGTGGCTCGCCACGAGGTCATCTTTCACGGCTTGGTGCATTCGATTGCCTTCGCCGACTACGAAGGCGGCGTGAAACCGTTCCACGCCACGAGTAAGTCGCAATTTCTGCGTGCGGTTGATGTTTCTTGTTACTCGCTGATCGCCCTGGCTAACGCATTCAAAAAGATGCTCGCGGCCGACGCCTCCGTCGTCACGATTTCTATTTCCACCGTTCGCATGGCCAGCGAAAGCTATGGATTCATGGCGCCAATTAAAGCCGCGCTCGATTCGTCGTTGGCCTTTCTGGCAAAATCGTTCAGCCACGATTCGAACATTCGCTTCAACGCCGTGGGGCCGAGCTTGCTTAAAACGTCGGCTTCGGCGGGAATTCCCGGCTATGTCGATGCGTACCTCTACGCCGAGCAAGTGATACCCAGAAAAAAAGCCGTGCAGACCAGCGAAGCGGCCAACACGGCGGTGTTTCTGTTGAGTCCTCGCTCCAGCGGAATCAATGCCCAGACGATTGTCGTCGACGCCGGCATGTCGATCAATTATTTCGACCAAAACCTTGTCGCCCAAGCGCTGCGCGGCGATTGATCGCCTTCGCGGAATAAACCACGGCGTTCACTCTCTCATTTTCTTGACGAATGTGTCGACCACCGTTTTCAAGGCCGACATCGATCGACGAAAAACACTTTTGAAGTCTTGGGGAGTCGCGAGGAACAATTCGATTGATCCCCAGACGTTGTCTTTCATCACATAAACCTTCGCAACCTTCGTAGCCCGATTCGCGTGGTCCGCCGCGACCAGCACTTTCTGCCGCTCCTCGACATTTTCGATTTTCCAGAAATTCGGAAAACCGATGCGGAAAAATTCGGAGTCATCCACGTTGATCTGAATGAAATAGGTGGAGCCTTCCGATTTGAATTGCACATCTCCGTCTTCGTCAAGGCGTGGCACGTAGCCTTCCTCCTTGAGATAGTCCAGGTACATTTTTTGGAGTTGCTCCTTGGTCATTTTCTCCGGCTTTTGGGCGTACGCAACCGTTTGAAACGCGACGAGAAGCAGCGCCGATAGTATCAGGGTTCGCATCATGGTTTTCCTTCGAGAGTTTGCAATGAAAAGGTTCCCGCGCAATGGGGTTCGAACCCCACACGGCAAGTTGGAAAGGGCGTTGCCTTTTGCCCCAGCGTGATTCGCGTGGCATTATACCCGAATGCCGCTGCGATTCCACTGTCAATCTGGCTGAGAACGCATGTTTTTTCTGGGCGAAATATCGGCTTCAGCGGCGAAGTCGTCCAAGGCTGCGCATTTCCTCAATGGTTCGCAGTTGTTTGTCGCGCCAGGCATCGTGCCCCGCCAATGTCGGAAAGGGAAGCACAACGGCCAACAACAATATTCCGGCAAACGCCAAGCTCAGAACGTGGTGATCGGCCAAAGCCGCGACAAGATTCAAAAAGGCGCCGCCTTCCGCGACCGCGCGGCTGACAATCACCACCGGTAGATACCCGTACGTGAGTTGTTCGCCGGCGGCGGTTTCGTTGGTCTCGGCGATAGACATATATCGTGTGCGCGCCACGTTCGCCAGAACGAAGGGAGCGACAAAGCGTCCCAACAGCAGGAAAACACCCGCCACGGCGCCCGCCAAGGTAAGCAATTGTGGAGATTCCGGCTCCGCGGCGCTCCAAAGAAATACAACGAACCCGCCGAACATAGCGACGCCCAACGCCATCGCCGCGATAATAACCTGCAACAATCTGACGATTACAGCGCCGTCGAGTTGTTTGTTGTCCATTTTTTTCCCCGCACGTTTTTGAAAGAGGGCCGCCCGAAAACACCGAACAATAAAACCGACCGGCGAAAGGTTGTCAATCCACAACCTTGTTGAACCACCGATTCAAACCTGCTTTCGCGAAACGGCAATGCGGCGGCGCGCGAGATCCACCTCCAGCACCTTGATGCGAACCACGTCGCCCACCGAGACCACATCGCTGGGAGTTTGCACGTACGCGTTGGCCAGTTCCGAAATGTGGATCAGCCCATCTTGATGCACACCCAAGTCGATAAAGGCGCCGAAATTGGTGACGTTCGTGATCACTCCCTCCAGGATCATGCCGGTTTTCAAGTCTTCCAGGTCGTGGACGCCTTCAGCGAATCGAACCGCCTTGAATTCGCTGCGAGGATCGCGCCCCGGCTTGCCCAATTCCGCAATAATATCTTGAACGGTCGGCAGGCCGCATTGGTCGGTGACAAAATCTTGTGGGTCAAGTTTTGCCGCCAAAGTCGGATTGCCAACCAGTTGTTCGGCGCCGACGCCCAGTTTGCCCGCCATGCGCTCCACCACGCAATAGGTTTCGGGATGGACGGCTGAGTTATCGAGCGGCTGGCGGCCATCGCGAATTCGTAGAAAACCGGCTGCCTGCCTGAACACCTTGCGGCCCAATTTCGCCACATCCAACAGTCGTTGCCGGGAATCGAACCGCCCGTGCGCGTTACGATGTTCGACGATTCTTTCGGCCAATTTGGGGCCAATGCCGGCCACGTGCGTCAGTAGCGAAACGCTGGCCATGTTGACATCAACACCCACTGTGTTCACACACGACTCCACCTCGCGGTCCAGGCCGCGCCGCAGAAGGGTTTGATTCACATCGTGCTGGTATTGGCCGACTCCGATCGACTTGGGATCGATTTTCACCAGTTCGGCGAGCGGGTCTTGGAGACGATGTGCGATGCTGATAGCGCCGCGAACGGTTACGTCCAGCTCAGGATACTCGCGGGTGGCGAGTTCGCTGGCCGAATAAATCGAGGCGCCCGATTCGCTCACCATCACTTTCGTGGGCGGCGAGCCGCGGTCGCCCTGTTGGCTGAGTTCCCGCAGCAAATTGCCGACAAAGGCGTCGGCCTCGCGAGAGGCCGTGCCGTTGCCGATGGCAATCAACCGCACGTCGTGGCGGGTGATCAAATCTTGCAAGGTCTTGCCGGCGGAGGCGATATCCTTACGGGGCGGCGTGGGAAAGATCGTGCAACTTTCCAGGAATTTACCGGCGCCGTCAACCACCGCCACCTTGCAGCCGGTGCGAAATCCGGGGTCGATTCCGAGCGTGACTTGCGGCCCCGCCGGAGCGGCCAGTAGCAGGTCGCGGAGGTTTTGGGCGAACACCAAAATCGCTTCGTCGTCGGCCCGCTCCTTCAACCGCTGCAACACGGCCGACTCGGCGGCGGGCAACAGCAAACGTTGGTAGCAGTCTTCGACGGTTGCGAGCAAGTCTTGATGAAACTCGAACTGTTGGTTCGGCGCCAAACGCAACTTGAGCTTACGGAGCATGTAGTCGTTGTCTAGCTCGATGTTCACTCGCAACAGCCCATCGGCTTCGCCGCGTTTCATGGCCAGCAGGCGGTGCGAGGGGACTCGCTTGACGGGCTCTTGGTGGTCGAAATACATTTCGAATTTGGCGGCGTCTTCCTTTTTTCCGCGTTTCACTTGCGAGTGGAGGCGGCCGAAACCAACCGCCTGCTCGCTCAGCCAGCGGCGTGTTTCGATATTTTCCGACCACTGCTCGGCCACGATATCGCAGGCGCCCTGAATCGCGGTTTGTTCGTCGGGCGCCCGTTTTTCAGGATCGACGAACGGCCGCACGACGTCTTCCCTCGAACGGCCCAACACCTGCTGCCGCGCAAGCAAATCGGCGAGTGGCTGCAAGCCGAGCTGGCGAGCGGCGGCGGCGCGGGTGCGGCGTTTGGGTTTGAACGGCAGGTACAAATCTTCCAGCATTTGTTTGTCTTGGCACTGTTCGAGCTGGCGTTGCAACTCGGGCGCCAGCAGGCCTTGTTGCTCGATGGTTCGCAAGATGGTTGTTTTGCGCCGGGCCAGGTTGTGCGCCTTTTCGAGTGCGTCTTCGATCGACCGCAACTCCGTTTCGGTCAGCCCGCCGGTGGCCTCTTTCCGATAGCGGGCAATGAACGGCAGCGTGTTGCCCTCTTCCAGTAGTTCGATGGCTGTTTGTACTTGGGGCTGGGCCACGCCGGTAGCGTCGGCAATCGAACGCGCGACTTGTTGGAGGTCGAAACATTGAAACGTCGGGCTTCCCATGCGTGCAAATCCTTCGAGAGTTTTCAAATCTTGAGGCGGCGACTATTCTTAGAAATGAGCCCTTTGGCGAGTACGTCGAAGGGCTTTCTTATTGTGGGGACTAGAGTTACGTCATCGAGCACACAGTTCAAAAACACGATTTCGAGGATACGACGCTTTGCCGCATAGTCAGCGGTAAGCCATTGCTGTCGAAGGGTTTGCGAAAGTTCAAAAACTTTCGCCGCCAACTCGGCGGTTTCGTCGTGGGAGCGGTCCAGTACTTCCAGTTGCAGCTTGATTGAGGACAGGCGG
>JAJRWU010000250.1 GCA_024276655.1 Planctomycetota bacterium | reverse complement strand
TCTTCCGGGATTTTGGTTCCTCAGGGATTTTAATGGCCTGTTCCTGAATGTGGGCATGAGCGCCCACGCCCCACTAAGGAATATTCCCGAAATAAGTTACCGGTTGCAGTTCAAAAAAGCCCGGCATTTTCAAAATGCCGGTCTTTTAATGCGGAATGTAAATTCGGGACCGTTCCAAATACAAGCACGAAGCGCAAGCGAGTGAATCAGGAAACGGTCATTCTCGCATAGGCGAGAACCCAAAAAAAACTCACGGAGTCCCGCTACGTGCGGGTACGGGATAGTCCCGAAATAAAATTCCTCAGCCGATGAACGCTAGCTCATGGTTACCAGCATTCGCGGAGAACCGGACGCTAACGCGTTCCGGCTGATCTGCGCGGCGTTTTTGGCAAGAGTATCCCAACGCTATCACCTCGCTCAGTCCGAGATGAAATACGGAAGTTATTTCGGGACGATTCCTTGATCATCTTCACCGCCAAGACGTTCTTCCATCCAACTTCGCGATACAAATCTTCGCAGCAGGTTCCTCATTAACGGCGAGAGTGCGGGGTATTCGGCGAGCAGGTTGTCGCCGTTTTGGATTGAGTCGTTCAGCGGTGAGCCGTCGGCGCGGCGGAAGCCAACCCACGTCAAGACGATGTCCCACTGCCGTCGGCGCGCTTCCTGGTTGATGCGCTCCGCCACGCGCAAAGCCCATAAGGCGCCGAAGGTGTCGCGAAAATCGAGCCAGAGCCGATCACACGGCAAGTTTGCTCGCGAGGGCCTGCTAACGCCCGCCGTGAATAGAAACACGGCGGCGGCGGCCAGCGGAAATCCGACGCCATACATGGCCGGACTGGCCCATTCCGTGGCGTGGATCCAAAGCAAATGCGGGGCCAGCCAAATCGTTTGCGCCACAGCAATGAAAAAAGCGGCCAACCAATGCCGGGTGGGCAATGTCACGACTGCCAGCAAGCCGATCAGTCCGACCAGAAAAAGAGATTGCGCGTCGGAGGCCACCAGTCCTCCAGCCGGACGATACGCCAACACCTCCAGAACCGGCAGATTCAAAACGCACCACAACGACGCCACGATAAATTGCCACGCGCCCTGATGCGGCCGTTTCGATCCCAGAACCGACATAAACGGGCAAAAAAGGCTGGTCGTGGCCGAAAATCGCAGCAGTGTGAGCGTCTCCGGCGAAAGATCGCCCAGCCTACAAATCGTGACGCCCGCCTGAGCGAAGAGCGGCAGCCAACTCCAATACCAGGCGGCGCGCAAGGTCGTCTCCCAGATCGACCGCCGCAATCGGCATAAACAGACCGCCGCCACGGCGGCTCCAAGCAACGGCAAAACAAGCGTGGTCACGACCTGATTCATTCACACATTTGGGCGGGAAGGAAAAACCAAGGGAGCGTCCGACAAGTATGTACGTGTCCAAGTACTATTCCGTGTTTTTCAGATGCCGGCAAGCCTCCGGCTCGGCGGGGATCTCATCAGGCGAGCGGCAGATAAAAATTACCTAATACAAGCACGAAGCGCAAGCGAGTGAATCAGCAAACGGTCGTTCCCGCGTAGGTGGGAACCCAAAAAAACTCACGGACTCCCGTTGCGTGCGGGTAAGTTATTTTCCGCCACTCGCCTTAATCCGACAGCGTCAAAAGAAAACGTTGAAAAAAAACAACACCAAGGTCGTCGCAGGATCATAGCAGCAAACCCTTTGACTGCAAGAGGATCGAGCTTGAAGAACGGCCCAGTGAAACTTTTCCGGTTGGGCAATGTGGGAAAAATGCAACGGATGCATTTGCTCAACATGCTTTTGTGGGGCATGTTTTTCTAGAAAGCGAGCGGAACACAACTTCCCGTTTTAGAAGCCATTTCGGGCCGTAGTTTTTCCGCTCAAAAAATGCAAATGGGCAATGCGTGGTATGCCCTGCGGCGACGGTTTCTTGAATGGAGGATTTGTTCGATGACGCGATCACTACTCTTCAGCGCACTGTTTTTCTCGTTCGCCCTGAATGCTCCTGCAAAAGCATCGACGCCTTCCCCGGTAATAATGGCAGCGCCGACCTCCGCCGGGTGCGACTCCTGTGGCGAAGACCAATATTGCCTACATCTGTGGGACGACTTTTGCTCTTCGCGCAAAAAACATCACTTGAAGCAACGCTTTGTCAGGGCGCGCCAGCCAGCGCCGTATTGTGGCGACTGCTGTGAGTTGCCCCCGCTTCGCCTGCCAAAATGGAACTGGCCCAAATGGCCGTCGTCTGCCTGCAACGACTGCCAAACGGTTTGCGAGCCCATTGAAAACGCGCGTGCCGATTGCACCACCGGGTTCAAGTTCCCCCGCCTTCAAATGCCCCACTTCAAAATGCCAAAGGTTCGAATGCCGCACTTGGCTTGCCACCTGCCACATTGGGATTGGAAATCGAGTTGCGCTTCGGCGGGCCATCGCTTGGACGTGTTCGGCGTCTTCCGGCATCATGGCGAGCATTGTTGTGATGCAAGCGGCGACGGATACCTTTTGGAATCGCACGAGGGTCAAATGGGCCCGGCAATCGAAGGCGACGCCGGCCCGGCAATCGCCCCGGCCGACCCCATTCCCATGCCGCCGGCCGACGAAGCGTGAGCCGGCAGGGGCGTGAACCAGCAGGGGCGTGAACCAGCCCGGTTGTCAACCATGAACGAACACTGTTGTTGAACCGGCCTGCGGGGAGAGGGGCCGTGTTGAACGAAGTCCGACGGGCGGCGTCCTAACAGACGCCGCCCGTGGTTTCGTTTGGCGAGCGTCTGTAAAAAAGTTCCCGGTTGCAGTTCAAAAAACCCGGCATTTTCAAAATGTCGGGCTTTTCGTTCGGTAAGCACCTGTCCAAGATCTATTCCGTGTTTTTCGGCTGCTGGCCAAGGCTGAAGGGAGCAGGACCAATAGTGTTCGGCACGGTATTTGCGCATTGAAAGTCACGCATCTTTGGCACGGCATTTGCGCATGAGGGTCGGGTGAGCGGATGGTCCGCCAAACGTAAGCGTTCGGCGGGGGTATGATTTTCTTTGTTGTTAGATTTTGGGTTTCAATCCACTTGCATGGAGAAACCTATGTCGCAGCGAAAGCAAATGTCTCAAGGCCGTGGTTCGGAGCTTGTCCGTCGGTGGCGGGA
>JAJRWU010000249.1 GCA_024276655.1 Planctomycetota bacterium | reverse complement strand
GTTCCACCCAATCAAACCAACGCCTACGACGCCAACGGCAACCGCACGAACACCGGTTATGTTGTCGATCCCAACAATCAAACCAAGTCGGACGGCGTTTACAATTATCTGTACGACAACGAAGGCAACCGCACGCAGCGCACGGAAATCGCCACCGGCGCCATCGTCGAATACCAGTGGGATTATCGCAACCGATTGACGCGCGTCACCGAAAAAGACAATCTTGGCGCTATCACGCAAGTCGTCGAATACACGTACGATGTTTTCAATCGCCGCATCGAAAAAGCGGTCGACACAACTTCGCCGTTCGATATACAAGATGCGGCGTTGGAAAGTTACATCTACGATGACGCCAGCGGCATCTCTTCCGACGCCGGCGGCAATGTCATCCTCGATTTCGTCGACGCCGATGGCCCCGCTGGTCCCGGCTCATCTACCCTCTCAACCCGTCGTCTGTACGGCAACGCGGTCGATCAAATACTCGCCGAAGAAAACGTCAGCGAACTAATCACATCGCCCGCCCGCGTTTCATGGCCATTGGTCGATAATCTCGGCACAACGCGAGACATTGCCACCAACGATTCCAGCAACAACGCCGCGCTCGCCACACATTTCACTTACGACGCATTCGGCCAAGTCCTCACCGGCGACACATCGCTCACCCGCTACCTCTACGCCTCCCGCGAATTCGACGTCGCCACCGGCCTCACTTACAACCGCGCTCGCTGGTACGCCACCTCCCTGGGCCAATTCATCAGCGAAGACCCCATCTCCTTCGCCGCCGGCGACACCAACCTCCGCCGCTACGTCGGCAACAGTTTCACAAACGCCACCGACCCCAGCGGGCTGGAAGAACATGTCGATCCTCGCGTGAGTGAAGCCTATGGCATTCTCAAGAAACTAGATCCTCAGGTGGGTGAGTTTTTCATCAACGGGGGTGTACCCCATAACGGCCCGCGGCTCAAACTCACCGACACAGCGGAACGATCGAGGTGGTCTCCCGTGCGATGGTTTGCCGGCAGGTACGTGGGAGCATCGATAACGACCTTCAAACCAACCGCAAGCGAAACTAAATTTCGGATGTCCGTTCCTCCCGATTGGACGGGTCCGGAAATCGCGACGCACTTCTATCTAAACTTCAACAAAGAGGCTTACGCGGCGTGGAACACTTTTCTAACGAGTGGTACACGGAGTGAAAATCTTGCCAACACCGATGAGTTGGGAACGGCACGACGAAGGTTTGTTGGATACACCCTCAAAATGTCGGCGGCGGAGGCGGAGGGATACCTTCTCTTTATCTCTGGATCATTGGGCGGCGGGGGCGCGGCGGTCGTTACACTTCACCACCTTCTCGAAAACGAGTACGGTCAGGCGGCGGCCGCAAGCCTTCCGTTTGCTTTTCTGCCGATCTTGCGATCCACGAAATCGGTGGCGGGGAAGATAGTTGGGAGAGCACTCACGGTCGGCGATGGTTCGTTCGTATTCACCGACGACATTCTAAAAAGCATCAGCAAGCTAGATCCCGCAGATCAAGCCAGGCTCCACTCGCGCATCAGCCGCGTCAACAACCTTGACGAAATCCATCGCGCGATGGATGATATAGTGCCAGGATGGAAGAAAGGCGCTGGGGCAAGGAGTGTAGTGCCCAAGATTGGGCACGCTACGCCTTGGGAACAAATGTCGAAGGCCCAGCGAAAGGCGTTCCAGCATTCTTATTCGCGTCATGCCTCTGAACTTGGCTTACCAAACTGGAGCCAGAAGAATGCTGAGGCATTGCGGAATCAATTCAACAACATCGTTGGCCACGTTCGCAACAACGGTACGAAGCTTCCACCGGGAGTCAAGAAGCCGCTTAATGGCCAGTCGGTCGATGTGAATTTCTATGAAGGTGTTTTCAACGGCACAAGATATTACTACTACGAGACGCTTGACGGCGTTTTCATCAGTGCAGGACGAGCGAGGTAGGAGTAACCGATGGACCCAACGGAAATTTACGTTCTTTGCGAATCTCGATCCGCAGAGCTGGCCAAGCGTTTTTTGGATTCATGCCTTCCAACGCGAACTCCGGTCGCAGATGAATACCCGTTTCCAGAATACGTTGATGAACCTTCGGATACGTTTCAGACGCCCAATGAATTGATGCGGCGACTTGAGAGTGACAAGCATGAAAGTTATTCCATCTACTGGGATGCCGCAAGCAACAACGGGCCACGTCAGGCAATGCTTTTCTATACCGAAGACGGCGCAATGATTGCGGGTATCGGTGGGCCTAGCGTAAGTTTGGGTGAAACGCTTTCATGCGTTGCCAAGCAAGTGAATGGGCGTTTTGGATTCATAACGAGTGGAAGTTGTCCACCCGAAACGAGCGAGGCATTCATTGCCATCTGCCGCGAGTCTACTTTAGCGAATATTTTTGAAGGTCAGCTACGGGTATCCTCTCAACGCTAGCACGGTTGGCGGGCGGTTGCTCGGGCGGCGGTTCTGATGATTGTGGCCAGGACAAATCTAAGGGGTCAGGACAAATCTAAGGGGTCAGACAAATCTAAGGGGTCAGGACCAATAGTGTTCGGCACGGCAATAGCGGCATGGAGTGAAGTCGATTTTCAGGTCGTTTTTTAGCGGGAAAGAGCGGGAAAGAGCGGGAAAGAGCGGGAAAG